>JAUNDF010000136.1 GCA_030526225.1 Clostridia bacterium | reverse complement strand
TGGTGCCGCAGGCCTTCATATCCTCAAAGGCGATGACCTCGGCGCGGATGAAGCCGCGCTCAAAGTCGGTGTGAATCTTACCGGCAGCCTGGGGGGCCTTGGTGCCCCGCTTGATGGTCCAGGCCCGGCACTCATCGCTGCCGGCGGTGAGGAAGGAGATCAAACCCAGCAGGGCATAGCTGCTGCGGATCAGACGGTCCAGACCACTCTCGGCGACCCCAAGCTCTTCCATGAACATGGCCTTTTCCTCGGGATCGTCCAGCTCGGCGATATCGGCCTCCAGCTTGGCGCAGATGGGAAGAACCTGGCTGCCCTCAGCCTCGGCCAGCTCCTTTACAGCCAGATAGTGGCGGTTGCTTTCCGGCTCGTTGATTTCGCTTTCGGAGAGGTTTGCGACATAGATGGTCTTCTTCAGGGTCAGCAGATCAGAGGTGCCGATGAGGGCCATATCCTCTTCGCTGCCGTCAAAGGTGCGGGCCAGCTTGCCCTGATTCAGATGGGCAAGCAGCTCGGTGAAGACCTCAGCCTCATGCAGGAAGCGTTTGTCTCCGCCCTTGGCAGCCTTCTGGCACTTGTCGATCCTGCGCTCCACCATTTCGATGTCTGCCATGACCAGCTCCAGATTGATGATGTCGATGTCGCGAAGGGGATCGGTGGAGCCCTCCACATGGGTGACGTTGGAATCCTCAAAGCAGCGGACCACATGCACAATGGCATCGGTGGTGCGGATATTGCTCAGGAACTTGTTGCCCAGGCCTTCGCCCTTGGAAGCGCCCTTGACCAGACCGGCGATGTCCACGAACTCAATCACAGCAGGGGTCAGCTTCTTGGGCTTGTGCAGATCGGCCAGCCAGTTCAGCCGCTCGTCGGGAACGGAAACCACGCCCACGTTGGGGTCGATGGTGCAGAACGCATAGTTGTCAGCGGGAACGCCTGCATTGGTGATGGCATTAAACAGTGTGGATTTGCCCACATTGGGCAGACCAACGATACCTAATTTCATTTATTCTCAAATCTCCTTTATTCTCTAGGGTTGTTCGATTTCTGGTTGTGCATTCTACGCCATGTATACTCCATTTTTGATTTCCATTGAAAAGATTGCCAAGTTGCTGCGGAAAGGAGTACAGTCATATAGGCACACTACATTAGCTTACATTATAACATAGAATTTCTGTATTTTCAATAGATAGAAAATGCTGTTGAGAGGCTTTTCTCAACAGCACTTCTATGTATTTATGGCAACAGAAAAGAAACTCTTGCGTTAGAGATTGTTTGATATTTGGTCAGTACCAGCTTCAAATAATGCGGCGGCATTAGACATGGAATCGTCTGTGACATGAATATATCGATCCATAGTCGTAGAAAGCGATGCATGACCGAGCATCTTTTGAAGAACTTTAGGCGGAACACCTGCCGCCACTGCTCGCGTCGCATAGGTATGTCGTAATGCATTCATGGAGAAGCGGGGGGTTCTGGCTTCGTCACACAACTTATAAAGATGCGTATCGAATGCCGCTATCCGCCTTGCCGGGGGAATGAACAGAAAAGTCCGCGATCATACCCCGGCCCACGAACTGCGCCAATAAAAACTGTCTTGCGAGATTGATGTTCTCCTCCATGGAAAACTCGTTCTGCAAGGCAATGTCAA
>JAUNDF010000080.1 GCA_030526225.1 Clostridia bacterium | reverse complement strand
ATCTCCGCTTGAGGCTTTGTTTGATGTTGCACTTGATTGACAATCTAGCGTGCCCGAAGGGCGGATGAGGTTTGCCTGTATATGACAAAGGAGCTGTGATAGCATTCACAGCTCCTTATTCTTATGTCCGGGACATGCCCTTTTTCTTGTTCACGCGCTGCACCGGCTTGCCCTTGGCGGCGATGGAGCGGGTGTTGATTTTCTGCTGGGGACGGGCGGTGTTGCGGGCGGCAGAGCGGAAGCCCTCGTAGGCTTCGGCAGGTGCTTCCCGGCGGATATTGGCGCTGCCCTGACGGTGGATTC
Organism: Clostridia bacterium; assembly: GCA_030526225.1. Taxonomy (GTDB): domain Bacteria; phylum Bacillota; class Clostridia; order Christensenellales; family Aristaeellaceae; genus JAUNDF01. Next base: position 10,228 of record JAUNDF010000080.1, on the reverse strand, counting down.
TGGGGGTATCCAGCTTGGCGCGTTCGGCGCTGCGCTCGGCCTTCACGGGCTTCTGTCCGCGCTCGGCCCTGGCAGGGCGGGCGGTGCGCTCCGTTTTGGCGGCAGCTGCCTTGGCGGGACGGGCTGCCCGCACGGGCTTTTCGGCACGCTCGGTCTTGGCGGGCTTCATGCCGGCAATGTGCATCTTGCCGTCACGGCCGATGGTGATGGCCTGACCCTCGGTCAGCTTGCGCACGGCATTGGGGTCGGGCTTGGCGCGGTTGCCGATGACAGCATTCAGCTTCTGCTCGGCGCGCTCCTGACGGGACAGGCGCTGCTTGGGCTCGGAGGGCGTGGTGATTTCCATGGGCCATTCGCTTTCCTTCAGGGGAATGCGGTGACCGATGAGCTTCTCCACCTGATGCAGCTGCTTCATTTCATCAATGCAGCAGAAGCTGATGGCCTTGCCTGCGCGGCCTGCACGGCCCGTACGGCCGATGCGGTGCACATAAGCCTCGGCCTCCATGGGCTGGTCGAAGTTGAATACATGGCTCAGGCCAGCAATGTCGATGCCGCGGGCGGCGATATCGGTGGCCACCAGCACCTTGCATTCGCCGGTCTTAAACCGGGTCAGTGCAGCCTGACGGGCATTCTGCGTTTTGTCACCGTGGATGGCCACCGCATCGATACCGGCGCGCTTCAGGTCGCGGACGATGCGGTCAGCACCGTGCTTGGTGCGGGAGAACACCAGCGCGTTCTCCACATCGCTTTCCCGCAGCAGCTTGGCCAGCAGATGCTTCTTGTTGGCCTTGTCCACATAATACAGGCTCTGCTCAATCTTTTCCACCGGGCTGGAAACCGGGTCCACCTTCACGCTGGCAGGATTCTTCAGCAGATCCATGGCCAGCTTTTCCACTTCCTCGGGCATGGTGGCGGAGAAAAGCAGGGTTTGATGCTTTTCGGGCAGCTTGCCGGCAATGCGGCGCACATCGTGGATAAAGCCCATGTCCAGCATGCGGTCGGCTTCATCCAGCACGAAGGTATCCACCCAGTCAAGGCGCACATAGCCCTGATTCATCAGGTCCCACAGGCGGCCGGGGCAGGCCACCACAATCTCGGCCCCGCGATGGAGGGCGTTGATTTGACCCTGCTGGTTTACGCCGCCGAAAATGCAGCAGGCGCTGACGGGCAGCTTTTTGCCGTACATGACGATATTCTCGTAAATCTGCAGTGCCAGCTCACGGGTGGGGGTGAGAATCAGCGCACGGATGACTTTTGCCTCATCCGGCTGCTTTTCCCGCAGGGCCAGCTTCTGCAGCATGGGCAGGGAGAAGGCCGCCGTTTTGCCGGTACCGGTCTGGGCACAGCCCAGGATATCCTTGCCCTCCAGCACCAGGGGGATGGTTGCCGCCTGAATGGGGGTAGGCGTTTCATAACCGCTTTTGCGGACGTTGGTCAGCAGCTGCGGCATCAACTTCAACTGTTCAAAGGTCATTACAATGTTTCCGTTTCTTTTTCTTCTATATTTAATGTTGCTGTCAAGACACAGCAATTTAAAATTATACCATAGGTTTCCATCAATGGCAACATGGGATTTATGGGAGATGGCGGGGTTTCCGTGACTTTGCCGATATTTCCTTGCAGATTTGGCATCCTCATCCGTATGATCTGCGCTGTGACCGAAATATTTACAATCTTTCCCCCATCCGGCACTCCCCCGCAGGGCAAAAACCTGCTATAATGGAAGCAGCAAAAGCAAGGAGGAATCCGTTATGGCCAATGTTTCCACCGGAATCTTCGGCGATTCCAATTTCATGAACCTGAAAGCTCTGGATTTGCAGGATGTGCGCAGCGAGGTGCCCGGGCTGCTGACCCACAACGAGGCCATCATCTGTGCCTTCAAGACCGTGCGCGATCAGGTCGTTTTCACCAACAAGCGGGTGTTTGTGGTTAATGTGCAGGGCATCACGGGCAAGAAGGTATCCTACTGCTCCTACCCCTATGCCAAGGTGCAGTACTACGCCATCGAAACGGCGGGCCTGCTGGATATCGACAGCGAGCTGATTCTCGTCTTCTCCGACGGCAACCGGCTGCAGTTTGACTTTAAGACCAATGTGGATATCCACAAGCTGAGTGCCCTGATTTCGGAATACATCCTGTAATGCATGGGGTTGTGAGGAGCGTTCTCTCACAGCCCCTTTCCTTTGCCCTCCGCCTTGACAAACATGCCTTCGTTTGATATGATATTGCAAAAGGATATTTGAAATTATTCTTTTTTTGCTTCTATTATCAATCTGCAAGGCGTATTTTGCAGGATATAAAAATACAGTATTCAAGGAGGATTATTGTTATGAGCAACCGCACCATTACCGTTTTCAAGGGCGACGGCATCGGCCCGGCCATTACCGACCATGTGCTGCATATCTTCGAGGCAGCCAAGGTTCCGCTGGATTATGAAATCTTCAACGTCGGTCAGGCTGAATACGAGCGCAACGGCAAGCTGGTGCCGGATGAAGCTTATGCCTCCTTTGACAAGACCCACATTCTCCTCAAATCCCCCATCACCACCCCCATCGGCAAGGGCTTCCGCTCCCTGAACGTAACCGTGCGGCTGAAGTACGACCTGTACGCCAACATCCGCCCTGCCAAGTACAACGATGCCGTGCCCACTCCCTTCAAGGGCGTGGACATCGTCACCTTCCGCGAGAACACGGAGGATTTGTATGTGGGCGTGGAGCAGAAGATTGACGAGGATACCTACCACGCCACCAAAATCATCACCCGCAAGGCCACGGACCGCATCATCCGCGCCGCCTTTGAATATGCCCGGACCAACAGCCGCAAAAAGGTGACCTGCATCCACAAGGCCAACATCCTGAAGGTGACCGACGGCTTCTTCCTGGACCGGTTCAACACCATCGCGCTGGAGTACCCCGAAATTGAGCACAACGACATGATTGTGGACAATGTGTGCATGAAGCTGGTCATGAACCCCTGGATGTTTGACGTGATGGTTACCCCCAACCTGTACGGCGACATCGTATCCGACCTGACCAGCGGCCTCATCGGCGGTCTGGGTCTGCTGCCCAGCGCCAATCTGGGTGATGACTACGCCATGTTCGAGGCCGTGCACGGCTCTGCCCCGGATATCCACGGCAAGGGCATCGCCAACCCCACCGCCCTGCTGTGGAGCGCCTGCATGATGCTGGAGCACATCGGCCTGAATGACTACGCCGCCCGCATCCGCAAGGCCACCGACGAAACTTTGGCCGACAAAACCTGCCTGACCCCCGACCTTGGCGGCACCGCCACCACCCGGGAGTATGTGGACCACATTATCGCAAGACTGTAACACAATAAAACAGCAGCCGGCAAACGCGCTCCGGCTGCTGTTTTTTCATTGTTTAGAGAAACGGATTGTTGAACCGGCCCCCGTTGACCGCCATCATGCCGAGGCTGATGGCAAGCAGCAGTGCGCCAAGGGCCATGGCGATGTAATCGCTGCGCTGCATGGGGCGCTTCATATACCATGTACGCTTCTTTTTGTTTTTGCCAAAGCCGCGCAGCTCCATGGCACTGGAGATGGTATCGATGCGCTGCAGGCTGGACATAATCAGCGGCAGCAGAATGCCCACGGAATTCTTCATCCTGCGCAGCAGCTTCTCCTTTTTGCCCAGCTCCACGCCCCGGGCCTGCTGTGCCTGACTGATGGCGTGATAGTCCCGCTGAATATCGGGGATGTAGCGCAGTGCCAGCGACACGGCATAGCCGATGCGGTAGCTGACACCGATTGAGTTGAGGCTGGCGGCAAACTCGCTGGGGTTGGTGGCGGAAATAAACAGGATGGCCACGGGCAGCGTGACGAAATACTTCAGGGAAATGTTCAGGTGATAGAACAGCTGCTCCGCCGTCACGTCATAGCGCCAGAACAGGTGCACCAGCACATGGCGGGTGCCGTAGATTTCCGTACCCTGATTGGGATTAAACAGGAAAATGAACACGTTGTTCAGCGCAAGGAAAATCAGCATGAACACCATCATGAATTTAACTTCGCTGATTTTGATGTGGCTGAGGCGGAAGATGCCCAGACTGATGACCAGCAGGCCCGCCAGCACCCGGGTATCGTATGTAATCATGCTGGCAAAGGTGAACAGCAGGAAGAACACCAGCTTGGCGGTGCCCGTCAAATCATGGACAACGCTTTTGCGGGGCAGATAATTCAGCACGGTTTTAGCAGCCATGGGCGCGCACCTCCCTGTCTGCTTCGATGAAGCGGTTGACAAAGGCCACCGGCTCGCCGATGCCGCAGCGGTTGGCCAGCGTGAACAGGCTCGTTTCCTTCAGCGCCGCCTGCTGCACGATATCGGGGCTGCACAGAATCTCCGCAGAGGATGCATCGGCAATCAGATGTCCGTCATTGAAGACCAGGGTTCGGTCGGTGTATTCCAGCATCAGGTGCATGTCGTGGGTAATCATCAGCACCGTTACGCCCTGCTCATTCAGCCCCCGCAGGAACTCCATAATCTCCGTGTAGTGGCGGAAATCCTGACCGGCGGTGGGCTCATCCAATATAATGATGTCCGGGCCCATCACCAGCACGCTGGCAATGGTTACCCGCTTTTTCTGCCCGAAGGACAAGGCCGAGATAGGCCAGTTGCGGAAGGGATACAGGCCGCAGACCTTCAGCGTGGCCTCCACCCGCTCCCGGATTTCCGCTTCCGTCAGCCCCATGCCGCGGATGCCCAGGGCCACCTCATCGAAAATCATGGTTTTGGAAATCATCTGGTTGGGGTTCTGCATCACATAGCCGATGCGGGCGGCCCGCTGGCGGATGGTGTCCTCCTTCAGGTCGCGGCCATCCAGCAGGATGCTGCCCTCCTGGGGCACCTCAAAGCCGCAGATCAGCTTGGACAGGGTAGACTTGCCCGCGCCGTTCCGTCCGGCAATGGCGGTCATTTCCCCCTTTCTGATGGTGAAGGAAATGTCCTGCAGATTGCGCCGCTCATTTGTGTAGCCGAAGGACAGATTCCGCACCTCAAGGCATACGGGCTGCTCCTGCTTTTTCTCCGGTGCGGGGCAGCTGCGGAACCATGCCTGCAGCTTTGCCTGCTGTGCTTCGGTCAGCTGCAGGCAGTCAGGGTGGCGGGGCTGCATGTCTGCCGTCACCTGCACCCCTGCATAGCGCAGCGCCGTGACATACAGCGGCTCCCGGATGCCGTGCTGCTCCAGCAGGCTTGTGGCCAGCAGCTCATCCGGCTTCATGTCGGCGGCAATCTGGCCGTCCGCTACCAGAATGATGCGGTCCACATTGCGCCACAGCACATCCTCCAGCCGGTGCTCGATGATAATCACCGTGGTGTCTGTCTGCTGCTGGATGCTGTCAATCAGCTCAATGGTCTGCTTGCCGGTGGCCGGGTCAAGGTTGGCCAGAGGCTCGTCAAAGAGCAGTACCTTCACATCATCCACCAGAATCCCCGCCAGAGACACCCGCTGCTTCTGGCCGCCGGACAGCTCATGGGGGGCATAGCCCAGATGGTCCTCAATGTTCACCAGCCCTGCAGTCCGCCGGGTGATTTCAATCATTTCCTCCTGAGGCATGCAGCTGTTTTCCAGCGCAAAGGCAATATCCTCTGCCACGGTCAGCCCGATAAACTGCCCGTCCGGATCCTGCAGCACCGTGCCCACATGGGCGGACAGCTCAAAAACGCTGCTGTGGGGGGCATCCACGCCGTCCACCGTCAGGGTGCCGGAAACCTCGCCCGGATAACTGAAGGGAATCAGCCCGTTGATGCAGCTGCCGATGGTGCTCTTGCCGCTGCCCGAAGGCCCGGCGATGAGAATCCGCTCACCGGGGTAGATGTCCAGGTTGATGTTCTTCAGCGTGGGCCGCTTTTGCGCCCGGTACTGGAAGCTGAAGTCCCGGAAGGAAATAATCGGTTCCATTGCTTGTACTCCTCTTGAAAAAAGGCGGACCGGACAAGCGGCCCGCCTGATTGTTACCCTTTTGCGCGCATCATGTCAGCAAAGCGGAAAGCCTGCCTGCCAACATTATTCTGCGTCCAGAGAACCCTTCTTGGCGATGGTCTTGGTGTAGGCGATAATCAGCAGCACGCCCACCACCACGGCGGTCAGCACATTGGCGGCAGCAGCCACGGCACCCTGAGCAAACACCTTGTCAGAGGGCTCGGCATACATCCAGATGTCCAGCAGAGGAGCCACGCCAATCCATGCGGCGGCATGGGCAATCACATTGGCAACGCCGTAGGTGATGATGCTCTTCAGCTTGAATTCGCCCTCGTTCACCTTCAGGCGGTTGGCGAACAGGCCCACCACAACGCCCACGAAGGCAGAAGCGATAATCCAGCTCCACCAGGGAGAGCCGCCCCAGCTGAGGTCAATCAGGGTGTGGCCGATGAAGCCGATCAGGCCGCCGGCAATGGGGCCATAGATGGCTGCGAACAGGCCCAGCACCGCATACTGCAGGCTGATGTTGGTATTCGGGATGCCGCTGGGGATAGCCACAAAGCGGCCCAGTACGAAGAACAGTGCTGCACCGATGCCGATGGCAACAACCGTCTTGATGGAAAAGCTCTTCTTCATGTTGTTTTTCCTCCTAATGTGAATGATAGAGAATAAGATATATTTCATCCGGCGTTGACCGGGCGAAACCGTTATTGGGGGCTTATTCGTAGATAACCCGCGGGGCCTTGCGCAGGCTCAGGTGCCACGCCTGACCGGTGCCGATGTTGTACGCCCTTGCAAAGCTGCCCTGATTGATGGCCACCGCCATGCAGTCAAGGCTGTTGACATACACCAGCGGCTCGCCCACATTGACATCCGCAAAGGATTTGGCATAGGCGATGATGTTCTTGTACAGCACCTGCTTGCCGTTGGAGATGGTCACCTCCACCCGGCTGCCGTAGGGGACATTCAGCTGTGCAAACAGGCTGCGTGGAATGTTTGTCCACAGGGAGCCGAAGCGCACATCCAGCACATCAATGGTGCCGGATACGGTGTCGCCGTCCTTCTGCGCATCGTGCACGGGCAGCTCCACCAGGGAATCCGCATCCGCTTCGGGGCCGATATCCTCCAATGCGATGATGCCCGCCGCCAGCCTTGCGCCGGTGTAGGCAAAGATATCACGGCCGTGGAAGGTGTAGCTTTCCCCGGAATTGGTCAGGCGGTTCTTTTCCTCATCAATCACGCGGACCGCGTCAATGCCCATCATCCGCTTGATGTGGGTCAGCGTGCCGTTGTCGGGCGTGATGATGATGTGCCCCATGCTGGTTTTCACCGCCACCGAGCGCCGGTGGGAGCCCACGCCGGGGTCTACAATGCTGGCAAACACCGTGCCTGCGGGCCAGTAGCCCACGGTCTGAATCAGGCGGTAGCTGGCCTCCCAGATGTTGAACTGGGGAATATCATGGGTCAGGTCATAGATGCGCAGCTATGGGCAAACGCCCATGGCAACGCCGTACATGGCCGAAACGGCACCGTCGGCATGGCCGAAGTCGGATTGCAGCACAAACGGATTCATTCCCCTGCACCTCCTTGAAATTCCATGCTTTATTGTATATGATTTCATTGATATTGTGAAGAGATTTCCCCAATGATTTCCAATATTAATTCCTGATGGCCCGCTATCAGCTTTTTTGATATTCACAAATTTCTTCCCGATTGTTCACAAACCGTTCATTCCGTTGACACAAATGGGTGGTACATTGATATTGTCAACAAGGGGAACACCCCCTGAGATAAAAAATGTCTGAAAAGAAAGAAGGTTGAATCAGATGAAGACATGGATGAAGAAGAGTGTAGGCTTTTTGGCCATCGCAATGGCCTGTGTGTTGATTGGTTCGGCTTTCGGCACAACCAGTCTTGGTTCCGCCGCGGCCGATGAACCCACGGTGGTCACCAGTCCCTTTACGGCGGCGGTGGCCGAGGTAAGGGACAGCGTGGTGGGCATCAACAACTACCAGCAGGTTCGCTACTCCAACGGATACGGCAATTACGGTTCCTTCCCCTATGATTTCTTCTTTGGCGGCAGCAACGGCTTTGGCGGCTACGGCGATTATGGCCAGCAGCCCCGCAGCAATGGTCAGGGCAGCAGTCAGGAAGTGCTGGCCGGCAGCGGCAGCGGCACCGTGATTGCAGACGGCTTTGTGTTGACCAATCATCACGTGATTGAGAATTCCTCCCGCGTGACCGTAACCGTGGCCGATGAAAACGGCGAAATCACCGAGTACGACGCAGAGGTCGTTGCCTATGACGAAAACGTGGATGTGGCAGTGGTCCGCTGCGAAAAGCTGCCCCTGAAGCCCGTGAAGCTGGGCGACAGCGACAAGCTGCTGGTGGGCGACTGGGCCATCTGCATCGGCAATCCCCTTGGCAGTCAGTTCTCCGGCACCGTAACCGTGGGCGTTGTATCCGCCCTGAACCGCAACATCTCCTCCACCAATGTGGATAAGTACGGCCGCCGTGAAACCGTTACCAACACCATGATTCAGACCGATGCCGCCATCAACAACGGCAACAGCGGCGGCGGCATGTTCTCCACCAGCGGCGAGCTGATGGGCATCCCCACCATGAAGTACACCGGCAACGCTTTCTCCGGCAAGGTGGTTGACAACATCGGCATGTGCGTACCCATCAACGCCGCCAAGCCCATCATCGAGGATGCCCTCTCCGGCAATTACACCGCCCCCGCCGCCGAGGAAAAGCCCGAGACCTCCGCAAACAACGACATGATCGGCAAGCCCCGCATGGGCATTTCCGTCAGCAACATCAACACCAATTCCTCCGCTGTGATGTCCGGCGCACTGCCCAAGGGCGTGTATGTAGCCGAGGTGGAAAAGAACGCTCCCGCTGATGTGGCCGGCATGCAGGTCGGTGACATCATCGTGGATCTGGATGACACCGTCATCACCTCCGTCTCCCAGCTGCAGCAGCTTGTGGCTTCCCACGGCGAAGGCGATACCCTGAAGGTGAAGGTCTACCGCGTCCCCGGTCTGGATGACCTGGGCGAAAACGACCCCATCCCGGACGGCGAATATGTTGACCTTGAGGTCACCCTCACCGTGGTGGATGTAGTCAAGCAGTAATCCCCAAACAAACAGCCGTGCAGGCAATCCGGCAATCCGGTGCCTGCACGGCATTTTTTTCAGCAATATTTTTCAGCCATTGGAGCCGATATCGTCCTCATTGTCCTCGGTCTGGCCATCGCCCTGAATGCCCATCACATCCACATTTTCGGCGTGTACAAAGCCGCGGACGGTCTGGCCGGCCACCTCGGTTTCGATATAGGCCCAGGAGCGGGTACCGAGGAAGCTGGACAGGTAGGTCACCTTGTCGCCCTTTTCCAGCACCGCAATCACCGTACCTTGCGTGGCGGGATCGTCGGTGAGGATGCACTCGGTGTTGATTTCCGCATCGGCATAGTCGAAGTTCAGGTCCTCATCCACATTCACGCTGCCCTTGATGGAGCTGCCGGGCACATAGCCCACGCGGATGGCGCCGTGGTTTGTCTCGTACATCACCATCAGCCAGCCCTTTTCCCAGCCGGCGGCATAGATGACATCGTTGGTGGAGACCTTCGCCTTGCCGTTGGCGGCGCGCCAGGAATATTCAGAGGGCGCGGAGTACACGGGCCACTTCTGCCCGGCTTTCACCTTCAGCAGCTCAAAGCCCTGCAGTGCATCCCAGCCGTAGCTGATGTGCTTCCACAAGGACTTGCCCTGCTTGTTGTAGTTGTTGGTGCGGCGCATCTCCGCCCGGACATCCTTAATCAGGCGCTCGTTGTACCACTCGGTACTGTTCAGCTTGGGGTAGCAGGCTTGGGTATTGTTGGGGTTGCTGTTGGGCTTGTACCAGTTCATGCCGGAGAAGTAATTGTCATACCGGCTGCCGGGTTCAAACACATAGCCGTGGCGGGCAAAAATCTCGTTGAGGATGTAGCCCAGGGATTCGTAGTTCCACTGCCACAGCTCCGCATAGGTCAGCTTGCGGGTGTTGCTGTCGGGGATAATATACTGGGACGATGCCAGACTCCCCGCACACACGGACAGGGTCAGCATCAGGCACAGCACCATGACGAGTGCTTTTTTCATGATGATTCACTCCTTTGCGATTTGTCATCATTGTAACACCCTTCCGGCCCAATCGCAATATGTTCATAATCATTCCGCCGCATTTCATATGTAGGTTTACAATTGATGTGAGACCGCAAGGTATACAAAAAAGCGATTGAGTC
>JAUNDF010000079.1 GCA_030526225.1 Clostridia bacterium | reverse complement strand
CCTTCTTGGTCACGCCGAACTTGACCAGATCGGGGTCGGAGCAGACGAAGCCCTTGTTCAGCCCGCGGCTCTTTACCTCATCAACAATGTTGGCGATGGCACCGCGGCCATGATAGGAAACGGGATTCAATACAATGCGGCCTGCCATAGGATATTCCTCCAATATATCTTCGATTTTGATTGCCCGAAGGGGCAGCTGGTCTGTGCCTATCTTACACGATTGATGAAAATATGTCAATCGAGAAAAGTGTAAATACTTCCTGCGCGGCCATTCGTGGAAAAGAGCATACCCCGCAAAACGAAAAGAAAACAACAGAAAACATTTCAGAAGGCGTGGATACTGATTGATTTTTTTCTGCTGTTTGTTATAATTATATTGGTTTTATATGGAATGATGTACGGTTGCGCGCGTCTTTGATTCCCAAGGCGGGAAAGACGGACGCGGTGGTTTGAATAGAACGGGTCTATGCTGAAAAAAGAGGAGCGTTCTGCGATGAATCATAAAAGGCGACTATCGCTGCTGATGAGCCTGATTTTCCTCATCGGGCTGCTCAGCCCCCTGCAGGCACTGGCGGTTGCACGGCAGGTGGTCCGGCTGGGGTTTTATCAGCGGGCAGGCTTTATGGAGGGCGCAGGGGATGACCGGCGCAAGAGCGGCTATGCCTATGAATACCTCCAGCGGATTTCTGATTATACCGGATGGAAATATGAATATGTCTACGCCGAGCTGCCATAGCTGTATGAGATGATGGGCAGGGGCGAGGTGGACCTCATCCCCGGCGTGGCATCCAACGCGGTGCTGCCGGTGCGGATGGAGTATGCCAGCCAGCCCATCGGCCACGAAAGCTGCAACATCTACAAGCTGCAGCAGAACGATGCCATCAAGCCGGGCTATGCCTCCAGCTTTATCGGCAAAAAGGTGGGCGTACTGCGCAATTCTCCCGGGAAGGATTACATGGCGGATTTCATTGAGGAGAACGCCATTTCCTGCGAGATGGTGGTGTACGATGATGTGGCTGCCCTGTCTGTGGATTTGGAGAGCGGGGCCATCGATGCCTTTGCCTCCATGGATACCAGCGTGGTGGGCGTTGCCGGCATTGTGGTTTGTCTGACCATCGGCGAGAATGACTATTATGTGTGCGTCTCCCCGGCCAAGCGAACCCTTCTGCGTGAACTGAACGAGGCAGATGCACGGCTGCGCAGTGAAGAGCCGCGGTTCTTCGAGCAGCTGAACGCCAAGTATTACCACAGCGAAACCTCCAGCGTGGTGCAGAGCGCCGATGAAGCGGCGTGGATTCGGGTGCACGGTATGCTTCGCATCGGCTTCCTGAAGGATTACCTGCCCTTCTGCGGCCTTGATGAGAACGGTTAGCTCACAGGCCTTTTGGAGGATTATATCGAACTTCTGCAGGCCCAGCCGGAGCTGGCGGGGCTGACCATTGAGGCAATCCCCTACGACAATGTATATACAGCCTACGGTGATTTGCAGTCCGGCGCGCTTCAGGCCATCTTCCCAATCTATCGGGATACATGGTATGCCGACCGGCTGGAGCTGCGAAACAGCATCACTGTGTTTTCTCAGACCGTTGACCTGATTTTCAGCGGCTCCTACACCGACGATATCACAAAGACCATTGCCATAAGCTCTTCCGGCTCCATTGTGGACGGATACATCAACCAGCACTTCCCCGAAAGTCAGATTGTGATGTATGACACATGGGATGAATGCATCGATGCGGTGAAAACCGGCAAGGCATCCTCCACGCTGATGAGCCGCTACCGGTCCTCCCGGTATCTGCAGCAATCCGGCAACCAGACCCTGCGCTCCGTGGGCCTTTCCGAGGGCTGCGGGCTGTCCTTCTCCGTCAGGGCTTCTGATGTGGAGCTGCTGTCACTGCTCAACCGCGGCATCCGCCTGATGGGCGCCGAAGCCATTGACAACGCCGTCAACCGGTATGTCTACTACGGCGTGGATTATTCCTTCAGCAACTTCCTTGCCGCTAACATTGAGGTGACCGTCATCGCCGGTTCGGCGGTGGTGCTGTTCCTGATTCTGATATTCGCATGGTACATCCACATCACCAAGCGGAACCAGCGGCGGATGCAGAAGGCACAGGATGAGCTGAACGAGGCCAAGAATCAGCTGACCGAGGCGCTGACGCGGGCTGACTTTGCCAACCAGTCCAAAACGAAGTTCCTGTTCAACATGTCCCATGACATCCGTACGCCCATGAACGCCATCCTCGGCTTTGCGGATTTGCTGGAAAAGCATGATGACAACCCGGCCAAGCGGCGGGAGTACACCAAAAACATCAGAACCGCCGGCGGCTATCTGCTGGACCTGATTAACGAAGTGCTGGAGATGGCCCGCATCGAAAGCGGCAAGGTGAGCCTGAACGAGGAAGAGGGCAACTACCTTGACATGGTGGATGCGGTGGAGATCGTTTCCGCCGGCGCATGCAGCAAAAAGCAGCAGGTGCTGACCAAAACGGTGAACATCACGCACCCGGAAATCTACTTCGACATCACCAAGGAGCGGACCATCTTCCTCAACGTCATCGGCAACGCCATCAAGTACACCCCTGCGGGCGGCAAAATCGATGTGACGGTGACGGAGCTGCCCGGCCCGTAGGAAGGCACCATCATTCTGGAAAATGTCATCCGGGACAACGGCATCGGCATGACAAAGGAATTCCTGCCCCATATTTTCGACAGCTTCTCCCGTGAAAAAACGGCCACCGAAAGCCGCGTAACCGGCACGGGCCTTGGTATGGGCATCGTGAAGAGCTATGTGGATTTGATGGGCGGCACCATCACCGTGGAAAGTGAGCTGGGGAAGGGCACTGTCATCACCACCCGCATCCCCCACCGGATTGCCGAAAGCGGCGTGAAGCAGAAGAACGCGGAGGCCGTCGACACGGATGTGCTGGCCGGCAAGAAGGTTTTGCTGGCGGAGGACAACGAGCTCAATCAGGAAATCGCCCGTGAAATCCTGCAGGATGTGGGGCTGGAGGTGCACTGCGCCGATGACGGTCAGGCGTGCGTAGACATCCTGACGGCAGAGCCCGCCGGGACCTTCGACTTTATCCTGATGGATATTCAGATGCCCAACATGGACGGTCTGCAGGCAACGGAAACCATCCGCCGCATGGAGGACAAGGAAAAGGCCCGCATCCCCATCATTGCCATGACGGCCAACGTGTTTGATACCGACAAGACGCGGGCCTTTGAGGCGGGCATGGACGGCTTTACCTGCAAGCCCATTCAGGTCAGTGAATTGATGACGGAGCTGACACGGGTTCTGTCTGAAAAGAATTAATCCGGGAATCCAAAATTCTACATAAAAAGGAGTATGTGCGACATGAAAAAAATCATTGCTGTCATGATGGCGCTTGCCATGCTGATGTCCTCCTTCGGTGCCTTTGCCGAGCAGGAAAGCGCACCTGTGCGGACGGACCTGAACGTCTTCTCCGATCTGGAGCCGGAGACGCTGGATGTGGATGTATCCGTGTCCACGGCTATTCTGTTCCGGAACATTTATGCCACCCTGTACCGGCTGAACGCCTACAATCAGATGGTGCCGGAGCTGGCTGAAAGCTACTCCGTCAACGATGATTACACCGAGTACACCTTTGTGCTGAAGGACAACATCTTCTTCTCCGACGGCACGCCCATCACCGCCGAGGATGTAAAGTACACCTACGACCGCGGCATCGAAACGGCCATTGACTATTTCTACGCCATCAAGAGCGTGGAAACTCCCGACAGCAAAACGGTGGTCATCACCCTGAACGAGCCCAGCAACGCCTTCATGGCCGATATGGTCTCCGAGCATATGTCCGTGATGAGCAAGGCCGCCATCGAGGGCGGCATGGATGTGGCCAACTGCCCCAAAATCACCAGCGGTGCCTACTATGTCACCGAATGGGACAAGGACAACCACCGCATCCACCTGCAGGCCAACCCCTACTACCTGAACGGCGAGCCCGCCATCAAGACTGTGACCATCTGCTACAAGCTGGATGGCCCCGCCTATGAGGCCATACTCAACGGCACCATTGACTATGTGACCAACATCGCCAACGATTCGGATGAAATCGCCTACATGCGCGCCGCTGACAGCATTGAGCTGATGCCCTATGACAACAACAGCTGGAACTTCCTTGCCCTTAACCAGCTGCAGCCCTGGTACGCCGATGTCAACGTCCGCCGCGCCATTGCCTGCGCCCTGGACCTGGAGTACATCATCGGCATCGCCCTGGATGGTCAGGGCACACCCGCCCCGCTGATTATCACCGGTGCCATCTCCGGCTATCTGCCCGGCTTCAGCGATTCCCCCTACAACCTGAAGCAGGCCAAGGAATACATGGCAGCCTCCTCCTATCCCGACGGCTTCACCATGACCCTTGAAATCAGCGATACCACCGGCGCCAAGGTGGCCGAGGCAGTGAAGACGCTGCTGCAGGAAATCAACATTGATGTGGTTATTGTGGAAGAGGACGGCAACCTGCTGGTCAACAACGCTCTGGACGGCACCTATGATGCCACCTTCCTCAGCTACTCCATGTACTCCGGCAACATTTCCCACGCCATCCCCCTGTACAGCAGCGGCGAGCTGCACATCTCCCGCGGCAACGATACGGAAATCGGCGACCTGATGCAGCGCAGTCTGGCTGTGGATGGCGACGAGCGTGATGCCCTGCTGTCCCAGGCATACACCATGATGCGCGACCAGTGGCCCTACATCGGCCTGTACTGGATTACCGTACGCGATGCCAAGGCCCTGAACCTGAAGCTGACCGAGCCCATCGTATCCGAAAAGTACATCCTGTCCAATATGTACTGGGAATAATGGAAGGCTTGAGGCAATTTAAAGAGCACCGGAGCGCCGGTGCTCTTTTTGTGTCGGGGTTCATTGTACCATCAATATCTGTCGATTTCACTGGTCAAACGCCGCCTGATATGGTATGATAGCGTATGTGTGCGGTGGGTTCATCTGCCGGGGATCACACGCTTATGATGCTTATCAGGCCGGCGGACAAGCCCCGACAGGGCGAAACAGCGCCGGTAACAAGACCAAAGGAGATTATTGCATATGTCATCCATCGGCGTATTGGGTGCCGGCACCTGGGGCATGGCGCTGGCCAGAATGCTCTGCAACAGCGGGCATGAGGTTATGGTTTGGTCGGCGATTGAATCTGAAATCGACGGCATGGAGCAGACCCACGCCCATCCCAACCTAAAGGGCATGGTCATTCCGGAGGGCATCCGCTTTACCAAGCAGCTTCCGGAGGTGTGTCAGGATAAGGACATCCTGCTGTTTGCGGTGCCCTCTGTGTTTGTGAGAAGCACGGCGGCAAAGGCCGACCCATATATCCGCGAGGGGCAGATTATCGTGGATGTGGCCAAGGGCATCGAGCCGGATTCCCTGTTGACCATGTCCCAGGTCATCGCATCCGCGCTGACCAAGCCGGTGAAGGTGGTGGCGCTGTCCGGCCCCACCCATGCCGAAGAGGTGGCTCGAGATTTGCCCACCACCATCGTATCCGCCTGTGAGGATCTGGCGGTGGCCGAGTATGTGCAGGATGTGTTTATGAACACCTGCATGCGCGTTTACACCAACACGGATGTGATGGGCGTGGAAATCTGCGGCGCGCTGAAGAACATCATCGCCCTTGCCTCCGGTATTTCCTACGGTCTGGGCAACGGTGACAACGCCAAGGCGGCACTGATTACCCGCGGCATGGCGGAAATCAGCCGCCTGTGCCGGAAAATCGGCTGTCAGGAGCGCACGGTGTTCGGTCTGGCCGGCATCGGTGACGTGATTGTTACCGCCACCTCCATGCACAGCCGCAACAACCGCTGCGGCATGCTCATCGGTCAGGGCGTGAAGGCGGCAGAGGCCATCCGTCAGGTGGGCATGGTGGTGGAGGGCATCAACGCCATTCCCGCGGCGCTGGAGCTGGCGGAGAAGTATCAGGTGGAAATTCCGCTGATTGCCGCGGTGGATGCGGTGGTCAACCATGACGCCGACCCCGCAGCCACCGTGCAGAAGCTGATGGCCCGGGACAAGCGCAACGAACTGGACTATTCCTTCTACGAGGTTCCTGCCCAGTAAAGCCCGTCTGCCCGAAATGAATCAAATGAATAATTAAGAAGCGGTTTGCATGCCACCCGGCATGCAGCTGCTTTTTTGTGAGAGGAGCTACGCAATGCTTGAGAGTTTTCTGACGGCGGTCAACGCGGTGATTCCCTTCCTGTGCTATCTGGCCCTGGGCTATGGCACGGCGGCTGCGGGGGTCGTGGACCGGCAGTTCCTTGACCGGCTGACCAAGCTTGTCTTTACGGTGATGTTCCCCTTTATGACCTTCAACAGCGTGTACGGCACCTCGCCCGATTATATGCCGACGGCGACCCTGCTGATTTTCTGCGCGGTCAGCATCCTTGTGGTGGAAGGCATCCTCCTGCTGATTGTGCCGCGACTGGTGAAGGAGAATCCGAAGCGCGGCGTGATTATTCAGGCAATCTTCCGCTCCAATTTCGGTCTGTTCGGCATTCCGCTGACCATCACCATGTACGGCAGCGAGAAGGCAGGCGTAGCCGGACTGCTGACGATGATTGTGGTCAGCATCTACAATGTCACCTCTGTGCTGATTCTGGAGCTGTTCAACGGCGGTGACAGGAAGATGGCACTGAAGCCTCTGCTCATCAAGCTGGTGAAGAATCCCATGCTGCAGGGCTGCTTTGTGGGCATCATCTTCTTCGTGCTGGGGCTGCACCTGCCCAAGAGCCTCGAAACACCGGTGAAGGCGTTTGCCGGTATGTCCTCACCCCTGGCGCTGTTTGCCTTGGGCGGCACGCTGCAGTTCAAGGCCATCGGCAAAAACCTGAAGTATCTGGTGCCCAGCCTCAGCATCAAGCTGCTGCTGTTCCCCCTCATTTTTTTGACCATCGGCTATCTGCTCGGTCTGCGCGGGGTGGAGCTGTTCCTTGTGCTGGTGGTATTCGGCACACCGGTGGCCTCCGGCTCCTATCCCATGGCCAAGAACATGGGCGGTGACGGCGAGCTGGCGGGCCAGTTTGTGTTCATCAGCACCGTGGCCAGCGTAGTGACCATTTTCCTGTGGATTTTTGCTCTGGCACAGCTGGGGCTGCTGTAATAAAATGCTCTCCGTGGTTTGTCATCGGTCGATTTGCAAAGGACCGTGACATTCCCTCGGAGAGCGTTTTTGATTTGTGCCTGCAGGGGCAGCCGCTGCCCTCAATCACTGACCGGGATAATCATTTCCGCGTAGTGGCAGCGGTGGCCGGTTTCGTCCTTGTACCAGACATATTGCCGGGTGTAGCCGTCGCAGACGGGGTGCAGTCCCTGCTCGCGGATAAAGGCCATGCACAGGTCGAGCACGGTTTCCACCGATTGATTTTTCCCCATCACCAGCTTGAACAGGCAGCGGACGCAGCGGGGGCCTGCGCTCATGTGCATGGCGGAGAAATCGGTGTGGATGGCATTGGCATATTCCACCGGCGCACAGATGCCCACCGGCAGCGGAGCCTCAAAACCCTCAAGCCGCTTGAGGGGAAGCACCGTGCAAAAGCTGGTCAGGGGGAAGGCATCAATCAGCGCCTTCAGCGGCTGTGACTTGCTGACGGCGGAAAACAGGTCTGCCACCGTGGGGAAATCCACCAGATAGGCAGCACAGCCCTGGGTCAGCCGGGGGACCATGTTCAGCCGATGGCTGTCCCGAAGCAGGTCCGTTCCGGCGGTCATCCGGTCATAGATAGAGCGGGTGGTCATCAGCTGATCGCGAAGCTGTGCCCGCTTTTGGTCCATCATGCCAATCAGTTCATCCTGCGGGCAGCAGGTCAGAATCTGCTTGATTTCCTACAGGGAAAAGCCCTGCCGCTGGTAGCTTTTGATAAAGCCAAGCAGCTGTACATCATTGAGCGTAAACTGGCGATAGCCCTTTCCGTTGGCCCGCTCCGGGGTCAGCAGGCCCTTTTCCTCATAATAGCGCAGTGCCTCCGGGGTCAGGCCGTAGGCAACAGAAAGCGAGCTGATGGAGATTTTCATTCCGGCTGCCTCCTTCCGGATCATCGTTCGTTTCGGGGATGAAAAATATTGTTGTTATTTTTACAACAACCCCCTTGACTCTAAAGGGGCTTCAGCTGTTACATTCAACACAGGACAGGGAATCTGCGGAAAAGAAACGCGGTAAAGGTCCTTGCTGACAGTGTAAAGGAATCTGTCAGAAAAAGCAACCGGATTTTTTCTGCGCTGCCGTTATCCCTGAGCAACAGATTTCCCCCCGACCATTTGAAGGGAGACTTCAAGCAATGAAGAAGAGTATCTTTTCCATCCTGCTGGTGCTGATGCTGACCATCACCACCGCTGCCATGGCAATGACCCCCGGCACCTATGAGGCCGAGGCAAACGGCATCGGCGGCCCCGTGAAGGTGGCTGTAACCGTTTCCGATGCAGGAATTGAAAACGTTGAAATCGTATCCCACAGCGAAACCGCCGGCATCAGCGATCCGGCTATCAACAACATTCCTGCGGCGATTGTGGCCGGTCAGACACTGGCTGTTGATACTGTTGCAGGTGCAACCGTTACCTCCAATGCCATCCTCAGCGCTGTTGAACAGGCCCTCGCTCAGGCCGGTGCTGACATCGATGCGCTGAAGGTCAAGGAAGAAACCGAAGCTGCTCCCGGTGAAACCATTGAAGTCACCGCAGATGTTGTGGTCATCGGTGCCGGCGGTGCCGGTGTTGCCGCTGCCATCGAGGCAGCCGATGCCGGTGCCAGAGTTGTTCTGCTGGAGAAGATGGGCGCTATCGGCGGCACCACCACCACCAGCCAGGGCCTTGTGGGCGGCTACGAAAGCAAGTTCACCAAGGAAATGGACGTACATTACACCTTTGAAGAAATGTACGGCAATCTGATGAGCAATGCCTCCTATCGTCTTGACCCCGCTCTGACTGCCATTACCATTGAAAAGTCCGGCGAAACCATCGACTGGATGGCTGACCGCCTGGGCATGAATTTCTATCAGGTGACCGTGGGCTACGGTCCCCTGACCATGATGCACTGGATTGAGGATGCAGGCCTGGGCATGAAGAATGCCATGGAAGCTTCTCTGGAGGGCAGCACTGTGGAGCTGATGCTCAACACCTGTGCCGAAGAACTGCTGATGAATGAAGACGGCTCTGTGAAGGGCGTTGTGGCCAAGCGCGGCAACGATACCGTGGTGCTTACCGCTGACAGTGTCATCATCGCCACCGGTGGTTATGCCAACAATCCTGAGCTGACCGCTCGCCTCGATCCCGAAAAGGCCGGTACCTTCGGCATCGGCTTTGCAGGCTCCACCGGCGAGGGCATCATCATGGCCAGCAATGTGGGCGCTGCCCTGACCCATACCGGCGATATGATGTGCGTGCTGAAGGACTACGACATCATGGCTGAACACAACGGCACCTCTGCCACCGCCAATGTATCCAGCTTCATCAGCCGTGATAATCTGGTGCTTCTGGGCGCCAACGGCAAGCGCTTTGTTAACGAGAAGGACATCGGCTACATGACCCAGAAGCTCAACAGCCCCGTTTTCGACCAGATGCACAGGGATGGTCTGGGCTATGTGTGGGCCATCTCCGACAAGAAGTCCCTGGAAGAAAAGGGTGTAAAGCGCGGTCTGGATATGGAATTCATCACCGCTGACACCTTTGAGGAACTGGCTGTGCTGATGGGTCTGGATGAAGCAGCCGTGGCTGAAACCCTGACCAACTACAATGCATACTGTGATGCAGGTCATGACCCTGAGTTCGGCCGTCTGCTGCTCGCCAAGCTGGAGGCACCCTACTGCGCTGTGAAGGTTGTTCCCTGCGAAATCATCACCTACGGCGGCATTGCCCGCAATGAAAATGCAGAGGTCATCCGTGCCGACGGCACAGTGATTGAGGGCCTGTACACCGCCGGTGAAGCCAGCGCCAACAGCGCCTACATGGGCTTTACCCTTTCCAATGCGTTCACCTGGGGCCGCATTGCCGGCAGCGGTGCCGCCGCTTTCGCCCTGAGCAAGTAATCCAATCCCTCGACCCGACCATCACAGGAGGTATTCCATGAAAAAGCTTCTTTCTCTGGTCATGGCAGCCGCAATGCTGCTGTCCATGGTCACCTTTGCTTCCGCCGAGGAGGCCGTAACCGTTAAGCAGGCCGATATCATCATCGTCGGCGCCGGCGGTGCCGGTCTGGCTGCTGCCATCGAGGCAGTGGACAACGGCGCTTCTTCCGTCATCATTCTGGAGAAGACCGGCAAGACCGGCGGCTCCCTGAACTTCACCTCCGGCTCCATGTCCGGCGCCGAAACCGTCATCCAGCAGATTGACGGCATTGAGGATACCAAGGAGAGCTTTGTGCAGGATATCCTGTCCAACGGCGCTCACCTGGGCAACGAAGAAATGATTCGCGCCTTCGTCGAAGAGGACGTGAACGCCATCCAGTGGCTGTGGGACAACGGCCTGAAGGATTACAACTTCTCCTCCATGAAGACCACCGGCAAGCGCAGCGTGTTCGCCCCCGAGCATCAGCTGTACTCCGTGGCCCGTACC
>JAUNDF010000078.1 GCA_030526225.1 Clostridia bacterium | reverse complement strand
ATCACGAAACCAAGACCGGCAAGCATGCTGAACGGATTGTCAGCACCGAAATCATACGCCTATCGAGGCAGCATAAAATCAAAGGGGCATCAGATTGCGGAAGTGCAGTCTGATGCCCCTTTTTGCGTTGCAATGCAGAATTACTTCGTTTGCAAAATGAGATTCAGATTGTAAAATGTGTCATTTTAAAAAAACAGAGCTGATTGCTTCCCAAAACACCCCGATGCTTTTAAGTAAATTTTAAGCATCGGCCTTATTCTATGCCTGCACAGAGAAAAGTGCGTTCGGGAAAGGAGAATGTACCATGCGGAAAGCGGATATTTTCATTCATGTGATGGTGGACGGGCTGTGCACCATGCTGGCTTTGATGGTTTTTGCGCTGTTTCATCATGTGCTGCCCATGAAGCAGGAGGCCATGCAGGTTGTGATTGAAAACCCTTTTGAAGAAACAAAAACGCCGGAAGTTACAGCGGAAAGTGTTTTGAGAATCCTTTCGTATGATGCGGATGATTTACTTTCCGGCCCCGGACAAAGCAAGAAGCAGAATCGCTCCGGCAGGAAAAACAATGCCAACGGCAAGGGCGGCAGTTCATTGACAGTTGATGAGGATGCACAGGTTTCCGGCGATAATTTGGTTCCCCTTCAGGAAAAGTTTGCAGAGCTGTATACCGACCGTGCAGTCATCACGGATTGCAGCTACACCGGCCCCAATCTGGCCATCACGGTCAGTGAGGAAACGGACGGCAACATCAAATATTATGTGGCTGATATTCATGTGCGGGATATTACCTGCATCAGGTCGGCGCTGGCGCAGGATACCTACGGCTCCGGCTTCCGGGACAGCATCGAGAACATGGCCCTGCTGCATCAGGCACTGCTGGCGGTAAACGGAGATTATTACGGAAACACCAACGAGGGCGTTGTCATCCGAAACGGTGTGATTTACAGGGCGAATCCTACTGCCTGTGATGTATGCGTGCTTTACTATGACGGCCGCATGCAGGTCATGTCCGGCGCTTCCTTCTCGGTAGAAGATGCCATTGAAGAGGGTGCCTGGCAGGCATGGACCTTTGGCCCGGCGTTGCTTGATTATGACGGCGGCGTGCTCGACACCTTTGACAGCACAAGCCACATCCTGTCAGCCAACCCCAGAACAGCCATCGGGTATTATGAGCCGGGGCATTATTGTCTGGTGGTGGTGGATGGCCGGGGCGAATCCAGCGGCATCACGCTGAAGGAATTCAGCCGCCTGTTTTATCGCATGGGGTGCAAGGCTGCCTACAATCTGGACGGCGGCAATTCCTCCATCATGGTGTGGAATCAGGAAATCATCAACACACCCTCCGGCGGCGGCCGTGAAAGCAGCGATGCCATCATTATTTCGGAGGTGATTGCTGATGAATAAGCTTCTCGGGGCGCTTCGTCATCTGACCAACATTCTGTCCATGATGTTCCTTGTCTTTCTGGTGCTGGACAGATACAATCCCATGATGAATTTTGTCAACAACAACATTTCCTGTGTGCTGCTGGCGATTCTTTGTGTCAGCTGCATGGCAGGCAATATCATCACCCTCATCAAAGGAGAGAAAATACATGAAGCATAAAATCACATGGCTGTTGCTGATGACCTTGATGGTTTTCCCGCTGCTGCATGCCGGGGCAGACGAGCCGTTGGATTTATCCAAACTGTACAAGGCGAAGGATGTTGAAGCAGCCTGGGACGAATCAGCCGTCCACACCATCGACCTGAATACTGCTCACGGTGATGCAGTGACCATTGCGGAGCAGGGGGATTATCTGCTCCGGGGTTCCCTGCAGGGGCAGGTGGTGGTGGATGCACCAAAGGATGCCAAGGTGCGGCTGATTCTTGACGGCGTGACCATCACCTCAGCCCAAGGCCCGGCCATTTATGAAAAACAGGCAGACAAGCTGATGATCACTTTGGCAGAAAAATCGGCCAACTCGCTTACCGACGGCCCAGCGCTCACCGAAGGCGAAGATACCATCAATGCGGTTTTGTATGCGGAGGATGATTTGTCCATCAACGGTACAGGCACATTGCAGGTAAACGGCACGCAGAAGCATGGCATTCAAAGCAAGGCGGATGTCATCCTTGCCGGCGGCATCATCACAGTCACTGCGGTGCAGGATGGCATTCGGGGACGAAATTCCCTGCTGATGCTGAACGGAGACATCAATATCACCTGCGGCGGTGACGGCATGGCTGTTACCCGCACGGATGATGCGGAAAAGGGCTGGGTGATTCTGGCTGATGGAAAGCTGACCGTCAAAACAGGCAGCGGTGCGGGTGAAGCCAAGACACTGTCCGGCGGGAAAGGCGGCTTTGGCCGCGGCGGTTCAGGCCGTGGATGGCAAACACAGGAAAGCCCGGCAGATGATACACCCTCGCAAAAGGGGGTAAAGGCAGCAACAACCCTCACCGTCCTGGGCGGCCAATACAGCTTCGACTGCGCCGATGATGGCTTTCATGGAACGACAGTCACCCTGCAGGGCGGCACCATGGCCATCCAAACGGGTGATGACGCGGTTCATGCAGACAAGGACCTGACTGTTCAGGACGGCGTGATTGTGATTCCTCAATGCTATGAAGGGCTTGAGGGCGAAAATGTGACCGTCAGCGGCGGCGATATCACCATTGTTTCCTCTGACGATGCCTTGAATGCCGCCGGCGGGAATGACGGCTCCGGCTTTGGCGGCCGGGGCGGCTGGGCTGAAGCCGATAACGGCGGTACGATTGCGATTTCGGGAGGAAACATCGCCATTCATGCAGGCGGCGATGGTCTTGACAGCAACGGCAGCATTGTGCTTTCCGGCGGCAAGGTCTGCATCTGGGCAGCATCCTCTACCGGTGAGGGCGCCATTGACTTCAACGGTACAGGAACGCTGTCCGGCACAGCCCTGATGATCCTCAGCACCGGCGGCGTGATGCGTGATGCTGCAGCCCTGACCGGACAGAGCATGATGGCTATATCTGCAGCGGGCAAAGCGGGGCTTCCCACTGTGCTGACAGCAGAAGACGGAACGGAGCTTGCTGCCTTTACCCCTGCCATGGATTATGATACGGTGATGATTTCTGCCCCGCAATTGACGGAAGGGACTGTCTTTGCCATCACCGGCGGCAATGAGCAGCTGTTCGCAGGAGCCATGTCATCCAATACCTCTGATTTCGGAGGAAGCGGCTTTGGCAGACAGCGCAACAGGAAAGGAAAATAAGCATGAGCGAGAGCTTCGCACGGGTGGAAACCAAGTATCTGCTGACGGACACGCAAGCGGCAGAAATGACACAGCTGCTGCAAGCATCCGGCTTTCAGATGCTCGACTTCGGTCACCCCGGGATACAAAGCTTATACTATGATACGGAGGATTATGCCCTGATCCGTGCATCGCTGGAGCGGCCGGAATACAAGGAAAAGCTCCGTCTGCGGGCCTATGGCGCGCCGGGAACCATCAGGCAGGCTTATGTGGAAATCAAGAAAAAGTACAGGGGAATCGTGTACAAGCGCCGCACCGGCATGCCCCTTGGCCAGGCCATGGCTGCCCTTGAAGGCAAGCGGATGCCCCCATAGGCAGGGCAAATCGGCAGGGAGATTCAGTGGCTGCTCCGACAATATGCGCTAAAGCCTGCCGCCATCATTGCCTATGACCGTGATGCATGGGTCAGCGATGGCGGCTCAGGCATCCGCATCACCTTTGACCGGAATCTGACCTTTCGGTCCTCGCCGTTGGATTTGAATGCGCAGGGCAACGAATTGCCAATCCTCCCGGAGAATATGCGGCTGATGGAAATCAAGGCAAGCGGCGCATACCCGCTGTGGCTGGTGCGGATGCTGCAGCAGGTGGAGGCCCGCAGAACCCGCTTTTCCAAATACGGCCAGGCTTACCGGCAGTATATCAAAAGCACTTAATTACAAAGGAGATAAACAATTGAAAAAGCTTGCCTTAAAGAAACGGAATATCCAGCTGATGCTTGACATTGCACTGACCCTGGGCATCCTGACCCTGTATAACAAAAGCCTGTTCGGTGTTCGCTATCACGAAATCATGGGTCTGACAATGATTGCCGCTGCGACCGTTCATGTGCTGATGAATCTGAAGACGATGTTGGCTATGCGGCGAAACTTCCTGCGCATTCCCCTGAATGTGAAGCTTTGTCTGGCGGTAGATGTGCTGCTGATTGTGTCCTTTACCTGGGAAGGCATCAACGGCATCATGATTTCCAAGAATATCCTGACAGAAATTTCAAGCAAGGATCCGATTTTCAAGCAGCAGCATTTCTTTACCGGAGCACTGTCTGTCATTTTGCTGGGCATTCATATCGGCCTGCATATCTGCCGGAAAAGGCTGCCGCTGAAGCTGGCTGCTGCCCTGACGGTTTTTTCTCTGGTGCTGGGCGGATTTGGTGCGGCACAGACGAGTATGGTTCGTTGGCTCTCCAATCCTCTTCCCGCTCAGCGGCAGAGTGCGGGAAATATGGCTGCTGACCATATTCTTGAGGAAGCAGCCCAGGACAATGAGGAATACTCCGGTGAAGGTGCCATGAATGGCGAGGGCCGGGGCAAGACCGGCCAGGGCAAAGGCAAAAATGCAGGCAGGTTTTCCGCGGGTCACAGTGGGAAAAGCAGCACACCCTGGTATGAAAAGCTGTTCACGGTATTAAAGTTTGCCGGCATCATGTTTACCTTTACCATGGGAACCTACTGGTCTGTCCGCCGGAAAAAAGCATGGGCATAAGGCAGGAGATAAAAGGAGAGAAGACGAAATGATGAACAGTGTATTTGTTCAGGGAAATCTGACCTTGGGCAGTGTGTTGATTTGCTTTGCCATGGCCATGCTGCTTGGCTTTGCGGGTGCATGGCATTATATGCGCAGCAATACCGCCAGCCGTTCCTTTGCCTTTACGCTGGCACTTTTGCCCCTGGTCACTTCTGCGGTGATTATGGTGGTCAATGGCAACATCGGTGCCGGTATTGCCGTTGCCGGTTCCTTCAGCCTGATTCGCTTTCGGTCGGTGCAGGGCAGCGGGCAGGAAATTCTTGCTGTGTTTCTCTCTGCCGCAGTGGGCCTTTGCATCGGGGCGGGCTATCTTGTCATCGCCTGTCTGCTGATGGGGCTGTGCATGCTCCTGCGCTGGCTTCTGTCTGCCATCCATTTCGGAGAGCTGGGCGAAAATGAGCGGGAGATCCGCATTACCATCCCTGAGAACATGAGCACGGACAATCTGTTTGATGATTTGCTGATGCAGTACTTTTCCTCCTGGCAGCTGGTCAAGCTGCGCAGCGTGGATATGGGCGCTGCCTATCAGCTGGTATATCGTGGCTTTCTCACCAAGCCCAACCGCGGAAAGGCGTTTCTGGATGCGGTTCGGGAGCGGAACGGAAATCTGCCGGTTTCCATTTCCGCTGTGGCAGAAACAAACGGCACAATGTAAAACGAAGGATGATCAAGCATGCGGATTTTGCTGGCAGAGGATGACCGTGACCTGAATGCGTCCATTGCGGCGCTGCTCACCCACGCCGGGTATCAGGTGGATGCTGTTTTCAACGGAGAAGAGGCATACGATGCCGCCTGTGATGGCTATGACGGCATGATTCTCGACTGGATGATGCCGAAGCTGGACGGTGTGGAGGCGCTGCGCCGGATGCGGGCCGATGGTGTACACACGCCGTGTCTGTTTCTCACCGCCCGGGATGCAGTATAGGACAAAATCACCGGACTGGATGCCGGCGCGGATGATTATCTCCCCAAGCCATTCAATGCCCAGGAGCTGCTGGCACGGGTGCGGGCAATGCTCCGCAGACGAGAAAACTATCTGCCGGGCACGGTGACTGTGGATGACCTGACGCTGGATAAGAGCAACGGCGAGCTGCAATGTCAGAATCGCACCATCCGTCTGACAGGCAAGGCACTGCAAATGATGACCTTCTTTATGGAAAATCCCCGCATCGTGTTTTCTGTCCAAACGCTGATGGACAGAATCTGGGGATGGGAAGCCGAGGCTGAAATCAATGTGGTGTGGGTCAACATATCAACCCTGCGCAAAAAGCTTCAGGAGCTGGGTACAGTGATGGAAATCCGCGCCCATCGCGGGACAGGCTATTCGTTGGAGAAGAAAGCATGATTACAAAGCTGCGTATACAGTTTATCCGCATTGCCATGGCAGCCCTGGCTTCAGCCATGATTCTTGCTGTGGCGGCGGTCAATATCGCCAACTGGGTGAATGTTCAGAATGATTTGCACGAAACGCTGACCTTCCTGACGGAAAGCACGGAACTGCCGTCCAAGGATGATAACGGCAGCCTGCCCAAGGAGCCGAACGGCAATTCACCCACCAACAAGAGAAATAAGCATGTGCGGAATATGGTCAGCGAATCCAGATGGTGTTCCGTCATCGTTCGTGCAGAGGATCACGCCATGCGGGTCAATCTGCATAATGTGGAGGAGCTGGATGAGGCAGCCGCGGAAGCCCTTGCCCGGCAGGTGCTGACAGAGGGAAAACCGGAGGGCTTCCATCAGCAGTATCTGTATCTGGTCAAACCCACCCAGCGCGGGGAAACCCGTGTGGTGATGCTCAACTGCGAAACAAAGCTGAACGATGTACAGAATCTTGCAACATTTTCCGGCATCGTCTGCGTTGCGGGTATGCTGCTGGCGCTCCTGTTTGTCTCTCTGGCCAGCAAAAAGGCCATCGAGCCCACCTTGAACAATATCCGCCGGCAAAAGGAGTTTATCACCAATGCGGGGCACGAGCTGAAGACACCCCTGACCGTTATTACTACCAATACAGAGCTGCTGCAGATGGAGCTGCCCGACAATCGCTGGCTGAAAAGCACGCAGAAACAGGCGGCGCAGCTTCGTCATCTGGTGGATGAAATGGTGTACCTGTCCCGCATGGAGGAGGAAAACGCCCCCATCGGGCATGAACCGCTGAATTTCTCCGCATTGCTGGAGGAAGCAGCCGATCCCTTCGCTGTGATGGCGGAGTTTCAGGGCAAAACCATGGACTTGCAGGCAGAGCCGTCCCTGAATATGCAGGGCGATGCTGCTGCAATTA
Organism: Clostridia bacterium; assembly: GCA_030526225.1. Classification (GTDB taxonomy): domain Bacteria; phylum Bacillota; class Clostridia; order Christensenellales; family Aristaeellaceae; genus JAUNDF01. The sequence continues at coordinate 3,744 of JAUNDF010000078.1, read as the reverse complement.
AGCGTCTGATATCCACTCTGATGGACAATGCTGTGAAATATGCTCCCGAGGGCGGCACCATCTGCGTTGAAGCATTCCATGAAGGCCGGCAGCTGGTGTTCAGGGTATCCAACGATGTGTCTGCTCCCCTGACCGAATCGCAGTGCAGCCACTTGTTCGACCGTTTCTATCGTGCGGATGCCGCCCGCAGTAAAGAAGGACAATCCGGCTTTGGCATCGGCCTGTCGATTGCCGCCGCCATCGTGGAAAAGCACAGCGGAACCATCCGGGCAGCCATGGAGGGTCATCGACTGGTGATTGTCTGCAAGCTGCCGAAGGGATAAAGAAGGAGACCGCACCAACACGCGGTATCGTCGGCAACTTACCCGAAAAACAGAAAATAGCAGCAGAAGCGATACGGGCCTCTGCTGCTTTTTTTGAATTTCCTGCAATGTTATGGTACTGGCTGTTTTTATGTACCCTTTCTCGGTCTGCCCCTTTTGCGCTTTGGCTTTGGTGCAGGCGCTTCAACAGGCAGATAAAGAAATAATCCGAACCCATCGCCCACAAGGAACAATTGGTTCGGATTATATTGGTTTGGTGCGGGAAACAGGACTTGAACCTGCAAGCTCGTGAGAGCACATGAACCTGAATCATGCGCGTCTGCCAATTCCGCCATTCCCGCGTGCTTTATTACTATACTCAATTTCACACGATTTGTCAATTCTTTTGTGAAATTTTTTTGTTTTGATGGCCGGAATCATGATGAAAAGAAAAACAATAAGGATTTCCTTATGGATACCCCCTACACAAGCCATTCTTTACAAGGGGAAACGAAAACGCTATAATAAATCTGCTTCATTGCCCGGCTGCCGTGAGCTTTGGCCGCGGACGGCGAAACGGGGGAGGGAAGCGCACTATATTATATCGTAGGGCATCCTGAGAGAGCCCGAACGGAGGAACTGAATATGAACGCAAGACGGAACCAAAAGGGACTGAACAACCTGACCTACCTGTGCACCCTGGCACTGCTGGTGGCGGTGGAATTCGCCATGAAGCTCATTGGCCTTGGCAGCGTGCCGGTGGGTCCGCTGAATATGTCCTTCCTCACTGTCCCCATCGCCATCGGCGCCATGCTGCTGGGCCCTTTGGCCGGCCTGATTATGGGCGGCGTGTTTGGCCTGGCCAGCCTGTATGATGCCATCACCGGCGCATCGGTGATGACCGGCGTGTTTTTCCAGGTAAGCCCGGTGAATACCGTGGTGCTGTGCGTGGCAACCCGCATGCTGATGGGCTTTTTGACCGGCGTGATTTTTAATGGTTTCCGCAAAATCGATAAAACCAAGACCGTGCGCTATTATGCCGGCGCGCTGGCAGCACCGCTGCTCAACACCCTGCTGTTTATGGGCTATCTGGTGCTGGCCTTCTACCAGACGGAGTTTGTACAGAATCTGGTGGCGGCCAAGGGCGCTGCCAACCCCTTCACCTTTGTGGTGCTGATGGTAGGCGTGCAGGGTCTGGTGGAGGCTGCCGTATGCACCATTGTGGGCGGCTCCGTGGCCAAGGGCGTTTCCGTTGCCCTGCGGCTGGACAAGGAATAATTCCCCAGATATTTCCGGAGGTGACCAATGTTGATTCTGACCCTGGATATTGGCAATACCAACATGAAAACCGCCGTTTTCGAAGGCGAAGAGATGGTCAAGTACTGGCGCATTTCCACCAACAAAACCTCTTCCTCGGATGAATACGGCATCCTCATCCACAGCCTGTTTCATCACAGCGGTCTGAAGCCGGAGGATGTGGAGGGCATCATCATTTCCAGCGTGGTGCCCACCATCAACTTTACCATTGAGCATATGTGCCGCAGCTATTTCGGCAAAACGCCCATGTTCATCGGCCCGGGCATCAAAACCGGCATCAACATCAAGTACGAAAACCCCCGGGAGCTGGGCAGCGACCGCATTGCCAATGCCGTGGCCGCCTACGAGGAGTACGGCGCGCCCACCATCTTTGTGGATTTCGGCTCCGCCACCACCTTCGGCGTGGTGGATGAGGGAGGCGTGTTTTTGGGCGGCTGCATCTGCCCCGGCGTAAAGCTGGCCAGCGAAGCCCTGACCAACGGCACCTCCAAGCTGCCCCGGTTCGAGCTGGCCCGCCCCGAGCGCGTCATCGGCCGCACCACCCTGACCAACCTGCAGTCCGGTATGTACTACGGCTATATCGGTCTGGTGAAGAACATTGTGCAGAAGATGAAGCAGGAGCTGGGCAAGGAAGCCACCGTGGTGGCCACCGGCGGTCTGGCCATCCTCTTTGCAGAGGAAGTGAAGTGCATCGACAAGCTGGACGGCATCCTGACCCTGAAGGGTCTGCGGCTGCTGTACGAGCGCAATAAGGATGAAAAGAAATGAATGAACTGAAGGAAATCGTCATCGGCTTTCTGGGCTGCGGCAATGTGGGCGGCGGTGTATGGCGGCTGCTGGAGAACATGCGGGAGGAAATCGCCCGCCGGGACGGCTTGTCCATCCGGGTAAAGAAGGTGCTGGTGCGCAGCGTAAAGAAGGTGCGCGATTGCGGCATTCCTCAGGGCCTGCTGACTGACAACCCCGATGATGTGCTGGCCGACCCGGAAATCACCATGGTGGCGGAATTCATGGGCGGAGAGCATCCCGCGGCGGATTACCTGATCCGCGCCCTTGAAAACGGCAAGACCGTGGTGACTGCCAACAAGGTGGCTTTGGCTCTGAACTGGCCGAAGCTGCAGGCGGCTGCGGAAAAGACCGGCGCGGGCCTGTATTACGAGGCCAGCGTGTGCGGTGCCATCCCGGTGATTGGTGCGCTGCGGGGCTCGCTGGAGTCCAACCGCATCAGCAACGTGATGGGCATCATCAACGGCACCACCAACTACATCCTGACCCGCATGAGCGAGCAGGGCGAGGACTACGCCGCCGTGTTGGCTGATGCCCAGCGCCTCGGTCTGGCCGAGCCTGACCCCACCAGCGATGTGGAGGGCTTTGATGCGGCCTACAAGCTGTCCATCATGGCCAGCCTTGCCTTCCATACACGGGTGCCCTTTGAAAAGGTCTTCCATGAGGGCATCACGGGCATCACCGCCATCGATATTGCCTGCGGCCGGGAGATGGGTTATGTGCTCAAGCTGCTGGCCATCGGCAAGCGCAGCGGCGATGTGGTGGAGGTGCGCGTGCATCCCACCTTCCTGCCCAAGGATCACCCCCTGAGCATGGTGGGCGGCTCCTTCAACGCTGTGTACCTGAAGGGCCACGCCTGCAAGGAAATGATGCTCCAGGGCCGCGGTGCCGGTGACCTGCCCACGGCAAGCGCCGTGGTGGGTGATATTCTGGAGGCCGCGCTGACGGATAAGCACCGCATGCCCACCTTCAGCAACACCGAAGAAACCGACAGCGCCCTGACCTTTACCGACAACTGGACCACCCGGTATTTCATCCGCCTCAGCGCCGTGGACGAACCCGGCGTACTGGCCTCCGTGGCCGGCTGCTTTGCCGATGCGGGTGTCTCCATTGCCACCATGATGCAGAAGGGCCGCAGTGATGATGGCCGTGTGCCGCTGATTTTCATCACCCACCCGGCGGAGGAAAAGGCCATGCAGGCCGCCCTGCGCAAGCTGGACCCCGCCATCTGCCATCCGGAAAACGTGATTCGCGTAGAGGAATAACAGAAGGACCTCAAGAGACTGATGTGTACCCGAAATTCTGGACACCGACTTGTCAAGTGACTTAGTAACTATCC
>JAUNDF010000077.1 GCA_030526225.1 Clostridia bacterium | reverse complement strand
GCGCCCAGACGCTTGGCGCAGCGGGCCGCGTCCATGGCCACGTTGCCGCCGCCCACCACAGCCACGCTGCTGCCGCGCTGGATGGGAGTGGCGCTGTCGGGCTTGTAGGCCTTCATCAGGTTGATGCGGGTGAGGAACTCGTTGGCGGAATACACGCCTTTCAGGTTTTCGCCGGGGATGCCCATAAACTTGGGCAGGCCTGCGCCGGAGCCGATGAACACAGCTTCAAAGCCGTTTTCCTGCATCAATTCATCAATGGTGATGGTGCGGCCGATGACCACGTTGGTCTGCACATCCACGCCCAGATCGATGAGGGTGTCAATCTCCTTCTGCACAATGGTCTTGGGCAGGCGGAATTCGGGAATGCCGTAGACCAGCACGCCGCCGGCCAGGTGGAGTGCCTCGTACACCGTCACCTGATAGCCCAGCTTGGCCAGATCACCGGCACAGGTCAGGCCGCTGGGGCCGGAGCCCACCACAGCCACCTTGTGGCCGTTGGAGGCGGGCTTTACGGGCTTGGCGGTCACATTGGCGTTGTGCCAGTCGGCTACAAAGCGCTCCAGACGGCCGATGCCCACAGGCTCGCCCTTGATGCCGCGCACGCACTTGCCCTCGCACTGGGTTTCCTGGGGGCAGACACGGCCGCACACGGCGGGCAGGGAGCTGGACTGGTTGATGACCTGATAGGCGCCCTCAAAATCACCCTCGGCCACCTTGGCGATGAACTCGGGGATGTGGATGGCCACCGGGCAGCCGGATACGCAGGGCTTGTGCTTGCAGTTCAGGCAGCGCTTTGCCTCATCAATGGCGGTTTCGGCGGTGTAGCCCAGGGCGACCTCGGAGAAGTTCTTGTTGCGGACATCCGCTGCCTGGGAAGGCATGGGGTTTTTATTCATAGCCATGTTGGGCATATTACTTGGCCTCCTTAAACAGGTTGCAGGTTTCCTCGTGGGCATGGCGCTCCCAATCGCGATAGGTGGCGCCGCGGGCCATGGCCTCGTCAAAGTCGATTTCATGGCCGTCGAACTCGGGACCATCCACGCAGGCGAACTTCGTCTTGCCGCCCACGGTCAGGCGGCAGCCGCCGCACATGCCGGTGCCGTCAATCATGATGGGGTTCATGCTGGCGATGGTCTTCACGCCGAAGGGCTTGGTGGTGGCGCAGACAAATTTCATCATCATCAGGGGACCGATGGTGATGACCTCGTCAAATTCTTCGCCGGATTCCAACAGTGCCTTCAGGGGGGCGGTGACAACGCCCTTTTCGCCCCAGGAGCCGTCATCGCTCATGCGGATGAGGCGGGTGGAGTTGGCCTCGAACTCGTCCTCCAGAATCACCAGATCCTTGTTGCGGAAGCCCACGATGGCGGTGACATCACAGCCCATGTCGTGGAGCTTTTTGGTAACGGGGAAGGCAATGGCACAGCCCACGCCGCCGCCCACCACGGCCACCTTCTTCAGGCCCTCGGTGTGGGTGGCGCGGCCCAGAGGACCGACGAAATCGTGGATGTAATCACCCTCGTTCAGGTGGTTCAGCTTTTCGGTGGTGGCACCCACAATCTGGAAGATGATGGTCACCGTGCCGGCTTCGCGGTCGTAATCGGCCACCGTCAGGGGGATGCGCTCGCCCTCGTCATCCACCCGCAGGATGATAAACTGGCCGGGCTCGGCCTTCTTGGCCACCAGAGGGGCATCTACCTTCATCAGCGTCACGGTGGGGTTCAGCTGCTTTTTCTCAACGATCTTATTCAAATTCTCTCCTCCTTATACAATATGAAGGGGTTGGGATTGCATCATCCGGCGCAAAAAAGATGCGCCGAAAGATAGTGTACCATATTTGGCAATTTTTTGCACGGCAGATTTCGTACATAAATTGTATTTGTTCATGGGGCGCAGGGTGAATTGCGCCTTCCTTTCCCTTTACAACCGGGCGCAAAAATTATATAATTACACTGTCTATTTATGACAAAATCGACGTTTTTGCCTTTTTGCAGGGGGAAAATGCTCCTGTGAAAAAGGCTGTGACGATAGATGCAGGAGGGCATGAAATGGCAAAGATTATCGCCGTAACCAACCAGAAGGGCGGCGTGGGCAAAACCACCACAGCCGTCAATCTTTCCGCACTGCTGGCCGATATGGGTCAGCGGGTGCTGGTGGTGGATCTGGACCCCCAGGGCAATACCACCAGCGGCTATGGCATCTCCTGCGAGGATGTGAGCAGCTACGAGGCACTCATGGGCCGCACCCCCATCAAGGAATGCATGGTGGATACGCTGGTGGAGGGCCTGCAGCTGGTGCCTGCCGATGTGCGGCTGGCCGGTGCGGAGCTGGAGCTGGTGGATGTGCCCCGGCGTGAGTTCCGCCTCAAGAGCGAGCTGGCCACGGTGCAGGCGGATTTCGACTTTGTGTTCATCGACTGCCCTCCCTCCCTCAGCCTGCTGACCCTCAACGCCCTCACCGCCTGTGACGGCGTGCTGATTCCCATCCAGTGCGAATACTACGCGCTGGAGGGCGTGGCCAGCCTGATGGATACCGTGACCCGGGTGAAGAAGACCGTCAACCCCCACATCGACATCGAGGGCATCCTGCTGACCATGCTGGACGGACGCACCAACCTGGGCCTGCAGGTGGTGGATCAGGTGAAGAAGCACTTCCGCAAGAAGGTGTATGCCACCACCATTCCGCGGACGGTCCGTCTGGGCGAGGCTCCCTCCCACGGCGAGCCCATCCACATCTACGATCCCCGCTCCACCGGCACCGAGGCATACCGCGCCCTGGCCCGGGAGGTGCTGGCCGCCAACGGCAAGCGCGAGAAGAAGCGGAAATAAGCGAAAGATAAATCGGCGTATTTGATATATAAAGGAGAAACCGGCCATGGCAAGGAAAACGCATGGGTTGAGCAGAGGTCTGGATGTCCTTCTGCCTGTAGATGTAGAACTGGAAGCAGGCTTGCAGCAGATTGCACTGGGGGATATTGACCCCAACAGCGATCAGCCCCGGCAGGTGTTTGTGGATGAAACCATCCAGCAGCTGTCCGATTCCATCCGCGATCAGGGTGTGCTGCAGCCGCTGCTGGTAACCCCCACGGCAGGCGGCCGGTACATGATTGTGGCCGGTGAGCGCCGCTGGCGCGCCAGCCGCTTGGCCGGGCTGGAGACCGTGCCCTGCATCGTGCGGGATATGGACGTCATCCAGCAGATGGAGGTGGCGCTGATTGAAAACCTGCAGCGCGAGGACCTGAACGCCATCGACACCGCCGTGGGCATCCGCTCTCTGATGCGCCAGTGCGGCTACACCCAGGAGGCAGTGGCCCAGCGGCTGGGCAAGAGCCGCCCTGCGGTGGCCAATCTGCTCCGCCTGCTGACCTTGCCCGAGCAGGTGCAGGAGCTGCTGTCCTCCGGTCAGCTGTCCTCCGGCCACGGCAGAGTGCTGGCCGGTCTTGACAACAAGGAGCTGCAGCTGGCCCTGGCCAAAAAGACCATGGACGAGGGCCTGTCTGTCCGTCAGCTGGAGCAGCTGGCTGCCCAGACCAAGCAGCCCGACAAAAAGCCCGAGAAGAAGCCTGCCAAAAAGCTCCCTGTGGAGCTGGAGGAGCTGGAGGGCCGCATCCTTGGCACCATGGGCGTGAAGGCCTCCATTTCCGGCAACATGAAGAAGGGCCGGATTGTGCTCAGCTATTCCTCCCGGGAGCAGCTGGAGCAGTTTAACGAAATGCTGATGAAGCTGGGCGAATAATCGCCCGCATACACGCAACGAAAGGTGAATGATTAAACCATGGCCAAACAGCCTCTTCCCGAATTGCCCTACTGGGACGGGAAGCTTTCCCATCCTTTTTACAGCCATGTGGTCAAGCGCGTGCTTGATTTTCTGCTGGCGCTGATTCTGCTTATCCCCGGCTGCATCCTGATGCTGCCCCTGGCCATCTGGGTGAAGCTGGATTCCCCCGGGCCTGTGTTTTACCGCGCTGTCCGCGGCGGCTATCACAACAAGCCCTTCTATATTATGAAATTCCGTTCCATGGTGGTGGATGCCGACAAAACCGGCGGCTGCACTGCCAAGAATGATGACCGGGTCACCCGCTCCGGCCGCGTGATGCGCCGGCTGAAGCTGGATGAGCTGCCCCAGCTGTTCAACATCCTCAAGGGCGATATGTCCTTTGTGGGGCCCCGGCCGGAGCTGCTGCTGTACACCACCCAGTACACCAAGGAGCAGGAGTGCATCATGTGGGTGCGCCCCGGCATCACCGACCGCAGCAGCATTGTGTACATCGCTCAGGATGAAATTGTGGGCGAAGAGAATCCCGTGGAGAATTACGAAAAGTACATCCTCCCCGAAAAGAACCGCCTTCGGGTGGAATATGCCATGAATCAGTCCTTTAAGCTGGATATGCAGCTGTTCTTTGAAACCATCGGCGGCGTATTCGGCAAGGCACAGAAAATGGCGCAGGAAAAGAAGGAGAAGCCCCATGGCTGAGACCGAAATGACCTATACGGAAAAGACCCATGCCGCCTTTGGCGCTAAGCAGCCTGATACATCCGATCCCCGGGTGCTGGCATGGCTGATTCGCCGCCACGGTCTGGAAATGACCCACCTGAGCCGCGGCAGCCACATCGGCGCCATCTTCTCTCTGGCAGAGGTGATGGCCGTGCTTTACACCCGCGTGCTGAACGTGGACCCTGCCAATCCCAAAATGGAAACCCGCGACCGCATGATTCTCTCCAAGGGTCATGCCGGTGCCGCGGTGTACGCCGCGTTGGCTGAACGCGGCTTTTTTCCCGTGGAAGAGCTGAAGACCCACTATGCCAACGGCAGCCGCCTGTCCGGTCATGTCAGCCATAAGGGCATCCCCGGCGTGGAATTCTCCACCGGCTCCCTGGGCCACGGCCTTCCTGTGGCGGTGGGCATGGCCATGGCCGCCAAAATGGACAAGAAAAATCACCGGGTGTATGTGGTGCTGGGTGACGGCGAATGTGATGAGGGCTCCAACTGGGAGGCCGCACTGCAGGCCAATCAGTACGGGCTGGATAATCTGGTGGCCGTGATTGACCACAACCGCATGCAGTCCCTGGACTTCTGCGAAAACACCCTGTCTCTGGCACCCTTTGCCGAAAAGTGGCGCGCCTTCGGCTGGCATGTCATCGAGGTGGATGGCCACGATACCGACGCGCTGACTGCCGCCTTCATGCAGGCGAAGGAAAACAAGGGCAAGCCCACCATGATTGTGGCCGTAACCACCAAGGGCAAGGGCGTATCCTTTATGGAAAACAACATCCTGTGGCATTACCGCACCCCCCAGGGGGAGGAATACGAAGCCGCACTGAAAGAACTGGAGGCACAACGGCCATGAGAGATGCGTTTACCCGTGCATTGATGCGGGAGGCGGCCAAAGACCCCAAGCTGACGCTGATTACCGGCGATCTGGGCTTCGGGGTGCTGCGTCCCTTCTGGGAGACCTATCCGGACCAGTTCATCAACGCCGGCATTGCCGAGCAGGCCATGACCGGCATGGCAGCGGGTCTGGCAAGGGAAGGCCATACCGTGCTGACCTACTCCATCGGCAATTTCCCCACATTGCGCTGCATCGAGCAGATTCGCAACGACTGCGCCTACCATGATGCCAATGTGAAGGTGGTGTGCGTGGGCGGCGGCTTTGTGTACGGCAGTCTGGGCATGAGCCACCATGCCACCGAGGACATGGCGCTGATGCGCGCTCTCCCCGGCGTGACCGTGTTCACCCCCGGTGACCCTGCCGAGGTGGAGGCCATTGTGCCCGTGATGCTGCGCACCCCCGGCACCTGCTATCTGCGGCTGGGCCGCGGCGGCGAGCCCATGGTGCATACTGCGCCTGTGGAAAACTGGCAGCTTGGCAAGGCACTGACCCTTCGCCATGGCAAGGATGTGGCGCTGCTGTCTGCCGGCGGCATCCTGACCCAGACGGTTTCTGCCGCCGACATGCTGGCACAGCAGGGAATCGACGCCGAGGTGGTGTCCTTCCCCACCATCAAGCCCATTGATGCCGACAAGATTGCCGAGCTGGCCGGGCGCTTCCGCCACATTGTCACCGTGGAGGAGCACAGCGTGGTGGGCGGCTTCGGTTCCGCCGTCAGCGAGGTGCTGGGCGAACTGGGCACCGGCTGCAGGCTGCACCGCATCGGCATGCCGGATATCTACTCCTGCATTGTGGGTACTCAGCAGTATCTGCGCGGAGAATACGGGCTGGATGACAAGGCCATCTGTGAAAAGACCCTGCAGTGGATGAAGGCATAAGCCGTCTGCGGGGCGAAAGAAGGATACGGAATATGACGGAAAAGAAAATGACGCTGGATGACATCCATGCCGAGCTGCTGGAGCAGCTGCGGGACATTGTCGATATCTGCAACAAGCATAACATTCAGTATAACCTCATGTGCGGCACCCTGCTGGGCGCTGTGCGCCACCACGGCTTCATCCCGTGGGATGACGATGTGGATTTGCTGATGACCCGCGAGGAGTTCAACAAATTCCGGGAAGTATACCCCAAGGAGTGCGACAAGCGCTTCTCCCTGACCTATCTGGATACATGGACCCCCCGCGTAATGAACAGCGACCCCGCCAAGGCGGAGGCCTTCACCGATTTCTTCATTCTGGACCGGGTCCCCAAGGCCGGCATCCGCCGCAAGCTGTGGTTCCTGCATCTGCATCTGCTGCAGGGCATGATGAAGAAAAAGGTGGACTACAGCCGCTTTAATCTCAAAAACCGCATTCTCCTGCGGGTGACCCACTGGATGGGCCTGCCCTTCAGCTATGCATGGAAGGCCAAGCGCTACGAGAAGGTCTCCACCCGCGTGAAGGAAGGCAATGACCTGTGCATGTCCAACGGTGCCTTCGAGCTGATGATGCACATCTGGCATCCCGAGCAGTTTGCGGAGAAAATCACCGCGGATTTCGACGGCATCCCCTGCCTGATTCCCGCCAAGTATGACGAAGTGCTGACCATCCTCTTCGGACCGGATTACATGACGCCGCCGCCCGAAAACGAACGGGTGGCCAAGCATCTGGACCTGTAAGATGAGCATGATTTTCTGCCCCTTGTATTCCGGCTCCAGCGGCAATGCGCTGTATGTGAAGTACGGCGATACCTCCCTGCTGATTGACTGCGGCAAGCCCGGCAAAAAGCTGACCGAGGCCATGCAGTCCATCGGGGTGGACCCGGCGAGCCTGACGGGGATACTGATTACCCACGAGCATTCCGACCACATCAGCGGTGCCGGGGTCATGAGCCGCAAGTACCATCTGCCCATCTATGCCACCGCCGGTACATGGCAGGGCATGGACGGCAAGATTGGCGCCATCGCCCCGGAAAACCGGGTGGTGTTTGACAAGCGCAGCGATTTCTATCTGGGCGGCATCGGCGTGTAGCCCTTTGCCATCCCCCATGATGCGGCAGAGCCTGTGGGCTACCGGCTCTACGGCGGCGGTATCAGCCTGTCCACCGCCACGGATCTGGGTCACTTCAGCAAGGATGTGTGCAGCCGCATTGCCGGCTCCAGCCTTGTGCTGCTTTAGAGCAACCACGACCCGGATATGCTTATGCGCAACGATCATTATTCCAGCTACCTGAAAAAGCGAATCTTGGGCAATAAGGGGCATCTGAGCAACGATTCCTGTGCCCAGGCGCTGCTGCAGCTGGTGGATACGGGTGTGCACAACGTGATTTTGGGGCATCTCAGCGGCGAAAACAACACGCCGGAGCTGGCCCTTCGCACCAGTGAGCAAACGGCGCTGCAGCAGGGCATCCGGCTGGGGGAAGAGCTGTTCCTGGATTTGGCCTACCGCGACAAGGTGGGCAGTGTGTATACCCTGGAGGCATGATGAAACAGTCCCATCAAGCCATATTGTGGACCACGGCGGTGATGCTTCTGCGCGCACCCCTGCGGCTGGTGCTCTTCGGTCTCCTGCCGGAGGGCGCGGATGCGGCGGTACAGGACATCGTGCTGATTGCCGTGCAGCTGCTGCTGTGGGGCATTCCGCTGGTGGCTATGCGCCCATCCTGCGGCAAAGAGGAGCCGAGGCCGTCGGCTTTGCTGATTGTCCCCGTGGGCTTTGCGCTGCAATACACCATGATGATTGTGTGTCAATGGTTTTCACAGCTGCTGCAGCTGGAGCAGACACCCTTTCTCCCGCCCGAAACGCCCCTTGGCTGGGCGATGTCAATCCTGTGCCGGGTGATTGTTCCGGCGGCGCTGGAGGAGCTGTTTTTCCGGGGGATGCTTTACGGCAGCATCCGCAGGGATTACGGGGAAGGCTCTGCCTTTGTCATTTCCTCCGCCGTGTTTGCCTTGTGCCACGGCAGCCTTGCAGGACTGCCCGCGCACATCATGTTCGCACTGGTGCTGGGCTGGTGCATGATGTCCACCGGCAACATATGGCTGTGCATCCTGCTGCATCTGGCCATCAACGGTGCGGCGGTGATTTTCAGCCTGATGCCCATGGAATTCAGCCACCCCGTGGCGCTGCTTGCCTGCGCGGTGCTGGCGCTGTGGCCGGTACTGCAGGCCATGGAAAACAGGCCGCGGCCATCCCTTTATCTCAAGGCGGAGCCGCTGCTTTTGGCCCTGCCGGTGGTGCTGGTCTGTGCGGCCGCATATTTTGTGTAAGTTTTCAATTTGTTGATTTTTGAATGGAGGAAACACCCATGATCCTGCTTGCATTGCAAAACGTGCAGAAGAGCTTTGGCACCAATCAGGTGCTGAAGGATGTTTCCTTTACCCTGCAGGAGGGCCAGCGCATGGGCCTTGTGGGCGTGAACGGCTGCGGCAAGTCCACGCTGATGAAAATCATCGCCGGGCTGGAAACCTCCGACGGCGGCACCATCAACATGCAGAAGGGCCTGAAGCTGGGGTATCTGGCTCAGCAGGGCATGGTCAGCGATGACAAGACCGTGCTGGAGGAGCTGGAGAGCGTATTTGACCCGGTGGTGAAAATGGAACAGCAGCTGCGGGAACTGGAGCACAGCATGGCCGAGGCCACGGATGACCCCGAGCTGCTGCGCCGCCTTGGCAGCCAATACGATCAGCTGACCCGCACCTTTGAAAAGAGCAACGGCTACGGCTGGCGCTCCACGGTGCAGGGCGTGCTGGCGGGCCTTGGCTTCCGCAAGGATCAGCAGCAGCAAAAGGCATGCCTGCTCTCCGGCGGCGAGCGCACCCGGCTTTGCCTGGGCCGCATGCTGCTGACCGAGCCGGACTTGCTGCTGCTGGACGAGCCCACCAACCATCTGGACCTGAAGTCCATCGCTTGGCTGGAAAACTATCTCCATCACTACAAGGGCGCGGTATTGCTGGTCAGCCATGACCGTTACTTCATGGATGCCGTGTGCGACCGCATGTGCGAGCTGCTGCTGGGCACCACGGAGACCTATGACGGCAACTACACCAGGTACATCGGTGAGCGCGCCGCCCGCTTTGAAATCCGCATGAAGGCCTGGGAACTGCAGCAGAAGGAGATTGCAAGGCAGGAGGCTATCATCGCCCGCTACCGCATGTTCAACCGGGAGAAGAGCATCAAGGCTGCCGAGAGTCGGGAAAAGCGGCTGGAGAAGATGGAGCGGCTGGAGCGCCCGCAGGACGAGAGCGCCATTCACTTCCGCTTCGACTGCCGCCGCCGCACCGGCGAAGACGTGATGATGGTGGAGGAGCTGAGCAAGGGCTACAACGGCCGCACGCTGTTTGAGCATGTGAAGATGCACATCCGCGCCGGTGACCGCATTGCCCTGATTGGCGACAACGGCGTGGGCAAATCCACCCTGTTCAAGTGCCTCATCAACGAGGAAAAGCCCGACTGCGGCACCATCCGCATGGGCGCAGGCGTGGATATCGGTTACTACGACCAGCATCAGGCCCATCTGCACGAGCAAAAGACCGTGCTGGATGAGGTGTGGGATGATTTCCGCCGCCTGGACCAGACAGAGGTCCGCGGGGCGCTGGGCATGTTCCTGTTTACAGGTGACGATGTGCTGATGCCCATCTCCACCCTTTCCGGCGGCGAAAAGGGCCGCGTGGCCCTGACCAAGCTGATGCTGCGCAAGGACAACGTGCTGCTGCTGGACGAGCCCACCAACCATCTGGACATGGACAGCCGCGAGGTGCTGGAGGGTGCGCTGGCCGATTTCCCCGGCACCATTCTGGCCATCAGCCATGACCGCTACTTTATCAACCGCTTTGCGGAAAAAGTGTTTGTGCTGGAAACGGACGGCATCAAGGAATACCTGGGCAACTACGATGATTATTTCGAAAAAATCAACCGGGAGCTGCCCCCGGACGGCGATACTCAGGGCATGACGAAAACGGCCATCATCAAGGAGCAGAAGAAATCCCGCGCCGAGCAGGCTGCCGCCAAGCAGCGCAAGGATGCCTTGAAGCGCATGGAGGCCGCCATCGCCAAGGCCGAAGGCGAGCTGGCCGAGCTGGAAAATATCATGGCTGATCCGGAAACGTATCAGGATGCCGGAAAGGCCGCCGAGGTGGCCAAGGCATACCAGCAGAAAAAGGACGAAATCGACCTGCTGTACACCCAGTGGGAAGAGCTGGAAATGCAGGAATAACAGGAATCCCCCGATGCAGAAAATGCGTCGGGGGTTTTGTGATGGGCAATCAAAAAGCACCCTCTCCAAAGAGAAGGTGCTGATTTTTGGCGCTATGGAATTAGTCCACAGTGTAAGCCAGCAGCGCGATGGCACGTGCACGCTTGATGGCTTCGCTCAGCTGACGCTGATGCTTTGCGCAGTTGCCGCTCATGCGACGGGGCAGGATCTTACCGCGCTCGTTGGTGTAACGACGCAGACGGTTGATGTCCTTGTAATCGATGTACTCGATCTTATCCACACAGAAGCTGCACA
>JAUNDF010000135.1 GCA_030526225.1 Clostridia bacterium | reverse complement strand
CTTGCTCTGCCCGGGGAAGTGTGCGGCTGGCGGAATGCCAGCCGCACGGGAAAATCATCCGATTACGACACCGCAGGTAACCGTCAGTTCTGCGCCGCCGATGGCTTCAACTGCGGGGTTGGTGTAGGTAACCTGAACGCCGGTTTCTCCGCCGAACTCGGAGACGATCTCGCCTGCACCCTCAAAGCTGAAGGTGAAGATGGCGGGCTCTGCGAAGGTGTAGGTGCCGGCATCAATGGCCAGCTCCATGCCGAAGGCAGCAACGGTGGCGGTGCAGGTGCCGTCATCCAGAGCGGCAATCACCAGGTCGGCATCCACGCCGTTGAAGGGGAAGGTGCCTTTGAAGGTGTAGGCAACGGCAGCTTCCTTGACCTGGTTCACAACCAGCTCATCGCCGGAGGTGGAGACATATTTCCAGGTGCCGTCCTCCTGCTCGGTAACGGTTGCGCCGTCATCCATCTCGGAAGCGGGGGTCAGAACGATGGCACCGCTTTCATCCTTTGCCCAGGTGCCTTCCACAAACATAACCATCAGATCCTCGTAGGTACCGTTGGTGTTCAGCTGCAGGGTGCAGGACTCATCTTCGGGAGCCACAAAGTTCATGTAAGCGATGCCCAGTTCCCCTTCAAAGGTGTCGGCGTAGGCTTCCAGAGCAGCGTCGTCAGCCTTGTTCAGCACATAGGTGCCGCCGCCGGTCATGGGGCTGCAGTTTGTGTTCACGGCGATGTTGTAGACATGCTCGCCGTCGTAAGCCAGCTTGTCCAGCTCCTGGCCGTCCCAGCCGGTCAGGGTGATGGTATAGGGAGCAGTGCCGGTAACCGGGGCAACCTCATCGCCGCGCTCGGGCAGAGCTTCGTAGTCGCAGGGATCCTCAGTCACGGTCCAGGTGCCGGAGAAGGTGATCTGGTTCCAGGCGTAGCCGGCATAGAACACAGCGCCGATGCCCAGATCATCGGGATAGAAATGGTAGAACTGAACCATGTCGCCCAGGCCTTCCACAGCGTAGCCGAAGTACCAGCGGGTATCTGCCAGGTCGGCAGCGGGGTCCGCCTCTGATGCGAAGGCAGCAGTGGTCAGGCTCATGCACAGCACAACGGCCAGCACGATTGCAAGGATTTTTTTCATGATGTTTTCCTCCTCAAATTTTTCTTTTGGGATGGTATCATTCTATAATTTTTCTGCGCAAAAATATCCAAGAAATCCGATAGAAAACC
The DNA here is from genome assembly GCA_030526225.1 of Clostridia bacterium. Taxonomy (GTDB): domain Bacteria; phylum Bacillota; class Clostridia; order Christensenellales; family Aristaeellaceae; genus JAUNDF01. Next base: position 514 of record JAUNDF010000135.1, on the reverse strand, counting down.
CCAATAATCCGATTTCTGTTTTTACTTTGTTCGATAATCTGCACAAATAGCCCCGGTGTTTTCTGTGCAAGAAATACAAAGTTCGGTTCTGTATCTGTGTGTATCTCAAGGGTGCGGCCGAAATCAATCATATTTCCGCTTTCACTGTGTCCATGCCTTCGGCGGTAACGGTCAGAAGAATGGGGCTGCTCTGGGGCAGCAGCACCGCCTGGCTGCGGCCGTAATAGGTGGTATAGGTGCCGGATTCAAAGCGTTCCGTGGTCTTGGGATTGGCGCTGCCGAAGCCCAGCAGCTCAGCGCCCTCCACCGTCACGGTCAGCGTTTTGTCCATATTGCACTCCACAACGCCGTTTTCGCCCACAATATCAATATCCACATACACCGGCTGGCCCATAACCGGCTGCCGCTCCTGCTTTACCCGGATGGAGCGCTTTCCGCAGACAGACTCCAGACTACTTTCGCTGACCCGCTCCCCCGATGCGTCATAGGCAATGGCGGTCAGCGTTCCGGGGAC
>JAUNDF010000076.1 GCA_030526225.1 Clostridia bacterium | reverse complement strand
AGGAATGCCAAATGTTCACCGTTCATCTGTGCAAAAGCCATTTATAATAGGAACACTGCCATTGCCACAGGGCGTTTCCGCTGCCTGTAAAGCGGCTGCCGATGACATGGACCAAACCGGTCAGAGGGCCTGTGTTGGTGACGGAGAAGCTGCAGCGTGCTTCGCCGTATGTCAATGTGATATGAGAAGTGGCGAGGAACGGCACATTTACCATCAACTTCCCGTCCTGCCATACGCATGTGCCGCCGTCAGCCTCAATAGTCAGCTTTGACGGGTCGCTGGCCATGCCGTTCAGCTGATACAGTGAGAATCCGGCGCTGCTGCCTTGTGCAAGCAGATGGTGATACACAAAGCTGTCGTTTGCATCGGTGACCCAAATCAGGTTTTGTTCATCGTTGGCTTCCTCTGCAAAGGCTTCGATTTCGTTCAGACCGGAGCAATCGCCGATGGCTTCATCAATGCGGACGGTAAACTCGGTGACCATCATATGCGGAATGGTGATAACAGTTGCTGCGCCACGGTTGGTCAGCGGTCCGAAGGGAAGCTCTGTTCCGTCAGGGAAGCAAATCGCGCCGCGCATAATCCGGTCATTGCCGGAAGGGTTGTCATACAGTGCGATGCAATCGATTGTGCGCGCCTCGGGCAAGTTGACCGTCACCGTATCGCCCTGCTTCAGCAACACCGTTCCGTCCTTGGGCGTGTCCTCGTAAACATCCAGCGTATCAATCAGCTTGAAATCGTTTAACTGTGCTGTTTCGGTGCCGTTGACGAAAATTTCCGCATCATACAGCAGGCTGACTGTTCTTCGGGGGAAGAACACCTTGTCGCTGTTCAGGATGCGGCTTGCGTACAAATGACCGCCCTGACTGCGATAGCAGGAAAGCTGACGGTATACCAGCGTATCCTCCAGCCTGCGTCCCGTGTTCTGCAGGGATACAGGCAGACGGACGCGCGTTTGCCACAGATAGCTTAAGCCCGGATGCACCATTTCCTCATTGCCGAACAGGTTGATGGTGGGCAGGGGATTGACCGCATCGAAATCGTCGGGAGCAATCCATGCTGTTTCGTAGCAGAAGCCTTTAAGCACCATGGGGTGATAATCCTCATGAGCGGTGATGACATGATGGATTGCTTCTTCCGTAAACAGGGAAACGGCGCGATGCTCGGGGTTGGCATCGTAGTCATTGGCGAAGATGATGTCAGGGCGGATGTCATCAATCAGCGAAATCAAATCTGACAGGATGTTGGTCCGTGTCATATCGGCAATCCGGTAGGGCGGATGATCATCCAGTCCGTAGGTGGTTGTATTACCGGCTGAGGAGGTCCATACTGCATCCGGGTCAAGGCTGTTGTAGGGGTTGCGGATGGTTCTTTCCTGCTGCTCCATGGGCTGCCAGCAGTCGCCGTAACCAAGGAAAACCACATCCTCGTCACGAAGCCCTGCAAGCCGGGCAGCGTTGAGTGCCTCCCGCATGCGCAGCCGCCCGTCCGAGCCGCCGTCCCCGGCAGAAACAAACACCAGCTTCACCTGACTGCCGCCGGCAACAAACTGTTCCGTTACACCGCCCACCAGATTGATGTCATCATCCTGATGAGGCACGATGATCAGCGCATTTCTGTTTCGGAAAAACGGCTGAATTTCCTCCGGACCATCCGGCACGGCAGAAATGGCAATTGACCAGTGAAACAGCAGGCTGAAGCACAAGGCAGCTGCGGCGGTGACAGAAGCGGTGATGATAAACCAGCATCTGGCGCGGCTGCGCCTACGCATCAGCAGGGTGAGGACCATGGCGGCAGCCAGTGCAACCAACAGATACAGTGCCTGCTTTTTCAAGGAAGGCATATGCACCATGGATAGATCTGCCGCGAGCAGCAGAAAGGTCATGACAGACCATATGCCGGCGTCTTTGCTGAAAAATTTCTTCATATAATAACACCTGTTTGCAGATAGATTCATGGACAGTATACCGAATGGGGATAAAAAAAGTCAATGCCTTGACAGCACGGCTTTCCTCTGCTACAGTCAAACAATCCGGAAATGAAAGGCAGTGAATCACGGTGATTCGTCACTATCTGTCCATGATTTTTGTCAATGTCATGTGGGGGCTGTCCTTTATGGCCAGCAAGCTTGCGCTGTCAAGCGGCTTCAGCGTCATGATGCTGGCTGCCATGCGTTATGCTGTGGCGGTCGTCTGCCTTCTGCCCTTTGCGCTTCGGGACAAGCGGTCAAGGCTTCGCAAAAAGGACATCCACATGATATTCCTTTCCGGCTTCACCGGCATTACCTTGTACTACTACTTTGAGTACAGCGGCATCAGCCGGACATCCACCGTGAACACATCGCTGATAATTGCCTCTGTTCCCATGATGACCATGCTGGCTGAGGCAGTCATTGACCATAAGCGCATGACTGCTGCGCAGCTGATTGGCTCGCTGGTTTCCCTGTGCGGCGTGGGCGCCATTGTGCTTGGCAGCCGCGGGGAAGAAGCATCGCTGGTGGGCGACCTGTTCATCGTTGGCTGTGCGGTGGTTTGGGTGATTTATATTTTCGTCAGCCGCGGACTGCGCCAAAGCTATTCCAGCATTGCCATGAATGCATGGCAGGCGGTAGCTGCCCTGATTACCCTGGTTCCTCTGGCATTTACCCAGCCCTGTGATTTGTCTGCCGTCACCTGGGAGGGCTGGGCGGCCATGCTGGTGCTGGCAGTGGTATGCTCCTCGCTGTGCTACGTGTTATATGGGCAATCCCTCAGCGAAATGTCGCCCCTGGCATCGGCAATCTTCATCAACCTTCAGCCCTTTGTGGCCATCATTGCGGGCGCGCTGTTCCTTGGTGAGCGGATTACGCCGGTGGGCCTTTTGGGCGGTGTAATGATTATTGCCAGCATTTTCATTGTGAGTCTTCCTGCAAAGAAGCCGGCAGGGGATGCGTGAAGCGGATTTTTGCGAAGAAAGCCGCAAAACCCTTGATTTTCTTCATAAATTCCGCTGAAAACCTGTTGCACAATGTCAGGAAATATGCTATAATAATTTTTGTGACAACGGGCGGTCCTCTGCTTTGATGGATTCTGTTTCGCGACAGAGGCAAAGCACGAACGTCTACGAGGAAAGGAGGAAACATCCAATGAATGAAATTATTCGTTCTATCGAGCAGGCTCAGATGCGTAACGACCTGCCTGAATTCGGCATTGGTGATACCATCCGTGTATGGGCAAAGGTTGTTGAAGGCAACCGTGAGCGTCTGCAGGCTTTTGAAGGTACTGTAATTGCTATGCGCAATGGCGGTGTTCGTGAGACCTTTACCGTTCGTCGTGTAAGCTCCGGCATCGGTGTAGAGCGTACCTGGCCCAAGCATTCCCCCCGCGTTGACCACGTTGAGGTTATTCGCCGTGGTAAGGTCCGTCGCGCTAAGCTGTACTATCTGCGTTCTCTGCAGGGTAAGGCTGCTAAGATCAAGGAGATCAAGCGCTAAGATCGTTTCGCATGAAATGAGAAGATCACAGTCGGTTTCGGCTGTGGTCTTTTTCTATGCGCTGATTGATGCCAAAACCCCGCTGCCGTTCCTTACAGTAGCGGGGTTTTCTCATTCGTAGGATACAAGACCGGACTGCTCCAGAAATTCCTGATTCAGTTCCAGATAGCGGGATACAAGCACCACCAGTGCCATGGCGCGGTCGGGGGTCAGTTCAACGGACTGCTCCATTTTTGCCAGAATGTACTCCAGCGCATCGTCATCGTCATAGTAGCCATCCCCGGCATAACCCTCTTCATCCAGCACATCGTTTTCCAGCATGTATGCCTGATCGGCGTCAATGATGAGGGATACATACTCCTCCAACGAATCGGCAACGGCCTTGACTTCTTTTTTGTCAAGGTGTGCCAGAATATACCGGATGGCTTCCGCCTTATCATATCCGTTCATGGATGTTCCTCCTTATTTCTGCAGCGGCTCCAGCAGATTGAAATTCATGGGCAGCTGTGCATCCACCCAAAATGCGCCGTAGGAAACGCCGGTGCCGGTGACAAGCCCGGCATCATTGCGGATGTCATAGCTGATGGCCGTTTGTTCAAGTACCTCGCAAACACTGTTGCGAACCTTGTCGGATGCGCTTTCCGAGTAGCTGTCAATCACCAGCAGCTGCTTTTGGCCATCCACAATCCGGGCATCAACCAGTGCCACAATATGACCAAGGCGCAGGTTGCACAGCGCGGCACCGTGCAGGTCATAAATCAGGTGAAACAGCTTGTCCTTGTCATTTTGCAGGGAAGGGTCGGGGCAGCAAAAGCCCAGCTCTTCGTTTCGCCCTTCCCGGATGATGGCAGACAGCAGCTCCGGGCGATCGGTGCCGTCATCGCCGCGGCCGCCATAGGTGCAGGCGAAATCGGCCCACGCTTCCGGCTGCTGAACCTTGCCGGTCAGCCACTGGGCAATGTGACAAAGGGAGAAAATTCCGCAGCCGGAGTCGTGCAGGTTTCCTTCACCTTCCCACTGATAGGGATGTGTCCAGTCACGGCAGCGCTGGTTGTTATAGGTCATGTCTTTGCCGCCAATCCGGCATGCAAGCTGTTTTCCGGTCAATTCTGTCAGCTCCTGTCAAAATCAGTGGGGTAGAGAATGCAGCTGCTGTCCGGCAGTGCAAAGTGAGCGAAGTATTTTTCCTCCAGCGGAATCCATCTGCTCTCGAACATTTTCAGCCCCTGTTCGCCGTTGCGCCGCAAAATGCGCTCCTGCTGCAGGCTGTAGGGGATGCGCAGGAAGTATTTCAGGTCATAGGTATCTGCCAGCATGGGATGCAGACAATAGGAGCCCTCCACAATCACAAACCGGTCGGACGGGATGGTGATTGCAGCAGCTGTAGGGCCTGAAGCGAATCATCTGCCGGCTGCAGTAGGGAAGAATCACTTCGCTGCGGAAGCGCGTGATATCCGCATTGCCGCCGGGGATGGCCAGCCGCTCCGGTGTTTTCTGTGCGTGGGGGATAAAGAAATCATCCATATGGATCACGGCGGCGCCCGTAATTTCATGGAGCATAGAGGCCAAGGTTGTTTTGCCGGAAGCACAGCAGCCATCCATGGCAATCAGCCTGCGCTGTCCCTGCAGTCGGGCCAAATCACACAGGGCAGGCAGTGCAAACAACAGCCTGCTGCTGATAACCCGATACGCCGGTGCATAGGCAGCCCGAAATGCCTCTGAATGCGAGGGCAAAAAAGCTTCGTCTTCCAAGCGAAGAATCCAATCATCTGAGGCGGTTTGGGAAAGCCCCAGAGCATCAAAGTCGATTTCGCGGCATGCTTTGACCACATCAACCCTGCCATAGGTTGGCTCGTCGGACATCAGCATCATCCGTGCAATCCACTTGGCCGGAATGCCCTGTGCCTTGCACCTGCGCAGGTTCAGCCGGCAGTAATCATTGCCGATGCGTTCGTACAGCGGTTCGCTGACATCAGCGGTGCAGCTGTCCATTTCTTCGGTCAAGCGGTCCAGCGCGTTGTCATAGGCGGGCAGCAGATGCCCGCAGCCGAGCATGGACTGGAATACCAGCTTGATTACATCAATTTCCTGTGCGGCGGGATAGCGGGCGATGTGGGTACGAATCAGTTCAGTCATGCCGTCTCCTTAAGGGTGGGTGTATTTAAGCACGATACGGGGGTTGGCTGTCTTCATCCAGGAGGCAATATAGGTCTCAAAGGCATGGATGGTGTTGTTCCATGTCTCCTCGCTGCTGCGTGCCTGCTGGAGATACTTTTCTCTGCACTTGATGATTTCCCGGTCCAGCAGTGTTTGCCGGCGCTCTTCGGTCAGCGGATACCAGAAATCGTTCTTGACCGTGGTGGTGGGTGTCAGCGAATCGGCGATGATTTCAAGCTCAGGCAGCTCCAGGGTGATGGTATTGCCGTCCAGATGCAGCTGAACCTTGGATAAATCAATGCCGATGCTGGCGTGGTACTGATACGCAATCTGAACGCTCTGCACCGTGCCGATGAGCAGCGCATCGGTGGTTGAATCAAGAATGGCTTCCACGTCAACGGTGTTTGTCTCCAGCTTGGCAGAGGCAGACAGCTTGTGGCTCAGTTCAATGGTGGTGTTGACGGAGGCTTTGCTCAAATCGGGCAGCAGCATATTGGCGTACCGGGAAAAAATCGGCAATAAGGCCAGTATCGCGGCAAACATGACGATTTTCAGCAAAAAAGCTCCTATATGCCGGAAAAACTTTTTCATCCGTTTATCCTCCGAAAACAGGGTTCAGCATCACCAGCAGCGGAACGACGGCATAGCGGGCCACAACCACCAGCACCGCAACGGTACCAATCAGCGCCAGAATGGTTCGTACAGGTGCCAGACGGAAACGGCGGCGCTTCTTTTCGGGCTTGGGCGGCTGCATCGGCATCGTGTTCTGCGGCGGATAGCAGGGCTGGGGAGGAACCACGGGCTGCACAGGTGCAGTGGGCCGATGGCCATGTGCAGGACGGTATTCGCCGGGATTTTGATGGTTGTGCATCATGTCAGTTCCTCCTTGTCCGATGCGATTTGTTCTATCTTTAATTCGTCATAACCGGTTTCAGGGTCATATTCAGCGGAAAACGCAATGCCGTCAAGGGCTTCAATCACCAGCTCGCAGGTGGTGTTGATGATGCAGCCTTCGCACAGATGGCCGCCGATGACACTCAAATCCTCCAGCGCGAAGGACACGTGAATGTGACATCTGTTTTCGCTGACGGTGCCGGTGATGGACACGATTTCCCCATGCGCATCCAGTTCGCGGATGGTGACACCGCTGGCATCGCGCAGTCTGATGCGGCTGACACAGCCCACGCCGCACAGAATGCAGCCGGCCTTGATGTGCTGTGCCTGAACATAGGCTTCAATGGCTTGGCGCAAATCATCACCGCGATGAAGGCGCAGGGCATGTGTTTTCATTTCTTCTGCTCCTTGTACAGCCTGATTTCCTCGGCTTTTTCCTGCAGATACATCCAGCGTTCCATGGCTTCATCCAGCTGGGCGGCAGTCTTTGTCTGCTCTTCCATCAGCTCTGCAACCTTTGTATAGCTGGAGGCGTTGGCCTCAATGTCCTTTTCCAGCTGTGCCAGCTTTTCTTCAAGCGATGCCATGGTGTCCTCAATGGTGTCAAAATCACGCTGTTCCTTAAAGGAAAATCTGGGTGCGGAGGTCTTGGGGGCTTCCTTCACAACGGCCTTTTTTACCACAGGCTCTGCGGCCATGCGGTCGGCCTCCAGATCATCCAGAAAGGATTGATACCCGCCGATATACGGCACCAGCTTTCCACCCCGGAAGCCGAACAGGTGTGTGGTAATCCGGTCGAGGAAGAAACGGTCGTGGCTGACGGCAATCACGGCTCCCTGGAAGGAGTCGATGTAGTCCTCCAGCACATTCAGTGTTTCGATGTCAAGGTCGTTGGTGGGCTCGTCCAGAATCAGCACATTGGGCGCGGCCATCAAAATCCGCAGGAGATACAGCCTGCGCTGTTCGCCGCCGGAAAGGCTGGCTACCTTCTGATACTGCATTTCCTTGTGAAACAGAAAGGTTTCCGCCATTTGAGAAGCGCTCAGGTCACCGTCGGGGGTGTACACCTTCACCGCAATATCCTGCACGGCATCAATCACCCGCATATCCTCCGGTATCGGCGGACAATGCTGGGAGAAGTAGCCGATTTTGACGGTATCACCCTTTTCGATGATGCCGCTTACCGGCGGAATCTCTCCGCACAGCGTTTTCAGCAGGGTGGTTTTTCCCTCGCCGTTGCTGCCCACAATACCCATGCGGTCATCCCGCAGAAGCGTGTAGGTGAAATCATCGCAAAGAGGAGTGCCGTCATAGCCCACGCAAAGATGCTCCCAGGACATGATTTTGCGGCCGAGGCGGCTGGCCACGCTTTTCAGCGCCACGGTTTCTTCGGTGGGCTTGTCCTGTATCTTGCCGGACAGTGCTTCAAACCGCTCAATGCGTCCCTTTGCCTTGGTGGAGCGAGCCTGTGCACCGCGCTGAATCCATGCAAGCTCCTTGCGGTACAGGGAACGGTTTTTGCGCAGGGTGGCTGCTTCGATTTCCTCCCGCTGGGCGCGTTCCTCCAGATAACCGGCATAATTGGTCTGGTAGGTATCCACCTTGCCCAGACCCACATGGAAGATGCGGTTGAACACCCGGCCCAGCAGATAGCGGTCGTGGGTTACCACAAGCAGTGTGCCGCGGAAGGAAGCCAGTCTGTTTTCCAGCCACTGGGCCATTTCAAGGTCGATGTGGTTGGTGGGCTCGTCCATCAGCAGCACATCACATTCGCGGCAAAGGGCACCGGCGATGGCAACGCGCATTTTCTGCCCGCCGGAGAGCGTATCCACACTCTGCTTTAAATCCTTAAAGCCCAGCTGGGTCAGCAGTGTCTGTGCCTCAAAGGCGGCGGCGCTGTCTTCTTCGGAATGCCCCTTGGCACAGCAAAGCAGTGCTGCTTCCGTGATGGTAATGCCCTTGGGGAAGCTGGGCGTTTGCGGCAGATAGGAAATGGTCAGGTTGGTTCGGGTTGTCAGGCTGCCGTTGTCAGGCTGATCAAGCCCTGCCAAAAGTCGCAGCAGGGAAGACTTACCTGCGCCGTTGCGGCCTACAATGCCGATTTTGTCCCCGTCGGAGATGGTCAGGGATACGTTGTCCAGCAGCGGTTTTTCGCTGAAGTGCAGTGAAAGGTTGTTGAGTGAAAATACGCTTGCCATCATATCCCCCAAATATCAATCAAAATTCATATCCTTTAAATATTCTCTGTTTTCGTGCCGGAATCCTTTATTTGCAGAATGAAAAATGCAGCTTCTCCCGAAAGAAAAGCTGCACAGGGAAATCAAATTACTGAAGCGCAGATTCCAGCTGATTTATAAACTCGGGGCAGGACCATGTTCCGCAGGCGGATACGCTGTCACGGTCAATGTCCAGCTGCAGCATCAGGCCGTTGTCAAGCGTCAGCTGCAGGCAGCGGCTGCCCTGAATGTGACCGGGTGCCTCATACACCGCATCGGCAAAAAGGGTAGCCACAAGGGAGTCAATCACATCCTGATCGAAGATGCATCGTCCCTGCTCGTCGGTCATCATCACCACACGGCCGGAAATCTGCAGCACGTCGGCCAGCTTCTCCCTGCCGACCAGTGCATGACCGTTGAAGGAAACCCGCTGGAACAGCCGCATGTGATCATTCACCTGCGCGGCAACCAGCGTGTTCTCCATGCCGGGGATGGCATAAACCGGCATGTCTGCATGAACCACATTGCTGAAAACCGTGTTTGACGGCTGCAGGGAAGCATCTGCGGTAAACGATTCCACCTTGGCCAACTGGTTGCCCAGCAGTGCCACCGGCACATCCATGGGTGTTGTCAGCATGCGGTAACAGCGGCCGTTAACGGAAATGACCGGTACATCAGCCTGATCATCCTGCGCCCAAAGGGTGCTGGCAGGAGCAACGCTGTCCGCTTCCTCCACATAACCGCTGGCCACAAAAACCTCATCGGCAAAGGTATCCAGCTTCTCTTCGGCACTAACACCGGCTCTGGTGCTGATAATCGGGGCAACAGGCTCGCTGCTTTTCTGCTGCATATTCAGCCCGATGCCGCCGACAACAATCACAGCTGCTGCCAGACAGGTACCCACCGCATAGGTCCAGCGGGGTGCCTTGCGTGTCTGCGGCTGCTCCTTTGCGGCTTGGAGAATGCGATACTTCAGCTTATCGTCAGCCTTCAGGCCGCCCAAGGCATTATCAGCCCACTGGGGGAATTCGTTGAGGTTATTCATGGGCTTCATCTCCTTTCAGGAAGGCTTCCAGCTTTTTTCTTGCCCGTGACAGTCTGCTGGAAATGGTCCCTTCGGGCAGCTCCAGCATTTCTGCAATCTCTGCGATGCCATAGCCCTGATAGTAATGCATCAATACCACTTCCTTAAAGGACGGGGCCAGCTTGTTGACTGCCTCCAGCATGGCTTGCTGGTCGGCAATCTGTCCGATTTCATCCTCTGCGGGAATCAACTCCAGCGAGGGTGCGCCCAGCAGCACACGCTTCATCCATTCACCGCGCCACAAATCACGGCAGCGGTTCATGGCTACCTTCAAAAGCCACGCTTTTTCCTTGCCGGCCTGCAGCTCGGGCATTTTTGTCAGCAGACGGACGAACACATCCTGGCACACATCCTATGCCCGCTGCCTGTCACCCAAATAGAAATAACTGAAGCGAAGAACATCTGTTGCATACAGGCTGTAGAGTTCTTCAAAGTAGACCATCTGTTCCGGGGCGCTCATGGCCTGCTGCAATCAGATCTCCCTCCTTTTCCTTTGTGTTACACCAACATAACGCATGTGCAATCCATCTTCTTCCCGCATTTTCAAAAAATTCAAACAAAAAAGAGTGCACACTGCACTCTTTTCTGATGGGCTTGTTAGTTCAGCTCCATGGATTCGTTTTCGATGCTCAGCTCTTCTACGCTGCGGATGGCCCAGCGGGCAACCACCATGCTCATGTTGTCACGGCCAACAGACAGGGTCACGGTGTCATCCTTGATGGCGGTGATGGTGCCATAGATGCCGCCGATGGTGCAGATGCGGTCGGTCACCTTCAGGTTGTCCAGCATTTCCTTAACCTGCTTGTCCTTCTTGCGCTGGGGACGAATCAGGAAGAGGTAGAACACAACAAAAATCAGAATCATGGGCAGCAGAGAAACCAGAGTAGCCACAATACCAGCGGCACCGGAAACCTGCTGTGCGCCTTCAGCGGCAGCGGGAGCAGCTTCGGCAGCGGCGGTGGTGATGCCCAGCAGAGCGTCAGTCAGATTCATTGGAATAATCCCCTTTCAAAATAAGGTACTTTAGGTATTATAGCAGGGAATTGCCCATCCTGCAAGGGATGAAGCAAAACTTCATATAGAGTTCATGTAGGTTTACAATTGATGTGAGACCGCAAGGTATACAAAAAAGCGATTGA
>JAUNDF010000134.1 GCA_030526225.1 Clostridia bacterium | reverse complement strand
CACACTAAAATATAAAGAGTTTGAAATAGTAAAAACATAGGAGCAGAAAGAAAAAGTTTTCAAATCGTGTGTGTCGGTGTGTCAGTGTGTCAGACACCGCACCGGCCTCTCTCTGCTCTGAATATGGAGGTTAATATATGTTCAATCGCATTCCTATGGAAGAACAGCCTGAAATCAATCAGGCCGAAAACGAAACTGCTGCCGAAACGCCCAAGATGGTCCTGACGATGACGGAGCTGGCCAAGGAATTCCACATTTCCAAGCCCACTGCCCGCAAGCTTGTGCGGCAGCCGGGATTCCCTGCCTTCTATGTCGGTGCCCGGATTCTCATCAACCGGGAAGCTCTGCAGCGCTGGATGGACGAACAGCCGCCGCTTCCCGCTGCCTGACCTATCAAGGACGGCTCAATTTTGCGCTGTCCTCATCATTTTACAAGATAATATCTTGCCCCGTGCTGTGTTGCGTGCTATCATGATGCTGCGGCTATTTGAATAGCCGCTGTACCTTGATAATTGCATCATCATACATAGCATGAGACTCCTAATTAGGAGGAACATGCAATGCCCCGTCAGAAGTTGACAAAGCGACCCGATGGATATTTCCGGGTCAAGTATCACGGCAAGGATTTCTATGGCAAGACTCAGGCCGAGGCCATGAAGCGCCGTGACGAATACAAGCAGAAGGAACAGATGGGCCTGAGCCATGACCTGCAAGGCATCACCTTCCTGGACTACGCCATGAATTGGCTGTCTGTGTACCGCACGGATTGCAGTCAGGCGCTGCAGAAGCAGTATGCCGGCATGATTCGCTTTGCCGCCGATCATCTGCGGAAAAAGTTCATCTGTGATATCAACGCCAATGATTTGCAGGCGCTGTTCAATAAGCTCACCGTGTACTCCTCGTCCTATGTGAGCAAGTTCGCCTCGATTATGAACGGCATCTTCCGCAATGCAGTGTCCAATGGTGCCCTGCTCCGCAATCCCATGGATGGCGTGGTGCGGCCCAAGTGCAAGAAGACCGAGGGCCATCGCTGCTTTGAGCCCTGGGAGCGGGAGCTGATTCGCAGCACCTGGGAGGAGCATGACTTCGGCCTTGCTGCCATGGTGATGCTCTACACCGGCTTCCGTCGCGGCGAAATGCTGCATCTGGACATCGACCGGGATGTGGATTTTGAGAAGAAGACCATCACCGTTCGAGGCGCTGTATCCTTCAGCGAAGGCAATCAGCCTGCCATCACCAAAGGCAAGACCGATTCCGCCATCCGCACAGTTCCCCTGCTGCCTCCTCTGGAGGAGGTGCTCAAGGGCCGCCATGGATTGGTTTGTCCCAAGGAAAACGGCACCATCATGAGCCAGTCCTCTTTTGCCAGAAAGTACGACTCCTACATTTCTTTCCTGGAGACGAAGCTGAACGGCACCTGCAAGCGCTGGTACGGCAAGACGAAGGAACACAAGGCTATCCTTGAAGCCGGCGGCGAATTGCCCGCATGGCGTGAAGTGACCATCCGCTGCCACGATTTCCGCGTGGAGTTCTGCGCCAGAGCATATTACGCACAGGTTCCCCTGAAGACCCTGCAGAGCTGGATGGGCCATGCCGATGCGCAGATGATTCTGGAGATTTACACCAAGCTGGACAAGGAACAGGAGCGCACGGATGCTGCAAAAATGGTGGATTATCTTGGCAACATTGATTCCCACCCCGCCGGTACAGAGGCAAGTGCCCAAAGTGCTTGATTTTACCGGGTTTGCAGGCTGAAATTTATATACCCCCGTTTATACCC
>JAUNDF010000133.1 GCA_030526225.1 Clostridia bacterium | reverse complement strand
CTACCGTCTCCATCAGCTACTACGACATCGGCACCGCCTGCGGCGAGATGGCCTACGACATCCTGGTGAATGGCGCGGACGTCTCCACCATTCCTGTGGGCTACTCCGCCAATCCTGTGAAGAAGTACAATGCCGACTACGCTGCCGCCATTAACTTCACCATGCCCGAGGGCTATGAGCCCATTGGCTGATTAAAAAGCATATTTTCAGGATATAAAATCCCGGCAATGCCAATCCTTTGCCGGGATTTTTTCCTATGAAAACACGAAACCGTAGAAGATTGATATTTGGAGGATCCATTTCATGCTTTCCTACTTTGCTTCGCTGAATCCTGCGGCGCTGCTGCGGGCCTGTCCCGGCGGCATCGCCCAGGGCCTGATCTGGGGTATTATGGCCCTGGGCGTCTACATGACCTACCGGATGCTGGGCCTTGCCGACCTGACCGTGGACGGAAGCCTCGCCACCGGCGGCGCCGTGTGCATTATGCTGGTGATGGCCGGCTGGAATCCCCAGCTTGCCCTGCTGATTTCCTTCATCGCCGGTGTGATCGCGGGACTGGTTACCGGATTCCTGCACACCAAGCTGGGTATTCCCGACATTCTGGCGGGTATTCTCACCCAGATTTCCCTGTATTCCATCAACTTAAATATCATGGGCAAGGCCAACCAGGCGGTTAACGTCAACAAGGTCAGCTTCCTGTTCTCTTCCAATGCCAAGAACCTGCCCCGCACCATCGCGCTGGCTTGCGTTGTGTGCGGCGTTCTGGTGGTGCTGCTGTACATGTACCTGGGCACCGAGCACGGCTCTGCTCTGCGGGCTACCGGCATCAATGGCGCCATGGCACGGGCACAGGGCATCAACACCAACAGCATGAAGGTCATCGGCTTGGCGCTGAGCAACGGCCTGGTGGCCCTGGCCGGCGGTGTGCTGAGCCAGTATCAGGGCTTTGCCGATATCAACATGGGCCGGGGCGCCATCGTCATCGGTCTGGCTGCTGTAATCATCGGCGAGGTTCTGGGCGAGGCCTTCCTGGGTAAGTATCTGAACTTCATGATGCGCCTGATCTTTGTGGTTCTGGGCGGTGTGATCTACTATGTGGTCTACGTCTTCGTTCTGTGGCTCAAGTTCCCCGCAGACGACATGAAGCTGCTGACTGCCGTGGTTGTGGCCATCTTCCTGGCTATTCCCTATCTGCAAAACGCCAGTAAAAATTCCTTCAGCCGCATCGCCAAGGAAAACGCGAAACTCGAGAAGGAGGGGAAGTAAGTATGCTGGAAATCAAGAATATTTACAAGACCTTCAATGCCGGCACCATCAATGAGAAAAAAGCCCTGCAGGGCCTGAATCTGACCCTGAAGGACGGCGAGTTCTGCACGGTCATCGGCGGCAACGGCGCCGGTAAATCCACTATGATGAACGCCGTGGCCGGCGTGTGGCCCGTAGACAGCGGCGCGATTCTGGTGGACGGTGTGGATATTTCGGGACTGTGCGAGTATCAGCGGGCTTCCATGCTGGGCCGTGTGTTTCAGGACCCCATGACCGGCACCGCGGCCGATATGCAGATTGTGGAGAATCTGGCGCTGGCAGCCCGCCGGGGCACCCGCCGTTCCTTCCTGAAGTGGGGCGTGCCCAAGGCGGAGTATGAAACCTACCGGGAGCTGCTGAAAACCCTGGATTTGGGTCTGGAGGACCGGATGACCACCAAGGTGGGCCTCCTGTCCGGCGGACAGCGTCAGGCACTGACCCTGCTGATGGCGACCCTCAAGAAGCCCAAGCTGCTGCTTCTGGACGAGC
>JAUNDF010000075.1 GCA_030526225.1 Clostridia bacterium | reverse complement strand
GTGGGTTCGGCTGTAGGCGTGGCAGTGGGTTCTGCCGTAGGTGTTGCGGTAGGTTCGGGGGTAGGTGTGGGAACAGGCGTAGGCTCCGGCGTGGGCATCAGCGCATCGCGACAGGCTTCCGCACGGTCATCTGCATCCAGATAGCCGCTCAGCTGTTCAAAGCCCGCCAGCGCCGTTTCGTACTCGCCCTGCTCCTGCTGCTGTGCAGCCAGCAGATACCGGCATTCCGTCACCCGCTGGGGCGCATCCTGATAGTATCCCAAAAACTCGTACAGCGGCGCGGCGTTGATATAGTCACCGCTGCTCTTCAGCAGGTCCGCGCACTGATACAGGCAGGCCTGTGCCCGCTGGTAGGAATCCTTGTAGCCGTTCAGCGCGGAATAGGCAGAGGCGGCTTCGCCGTACATCCCCTGCTGCTCCAGCTTCTGGGCAGCGGCATAGGCGCGGTAATTGGCAGACATGGTCCATCCGCCCGCCGCGATGCCGGCCAGCAGTACAATCACCACCGCGATGATGATGAAAATCCGTTTTTTTCTTTGATCGTTTTCCACAGCTTGTCCCTCCTGTCTGGCAGGTTGCTCAGTCACCCAGATTCAAATCCTCAAAGGTACCCACATCGCCGGTGGTCCAGTGCTTGCGGCACAGGGATACATACTGGCTGTTGCCGCCCAGCAGAATCTGGTCACCTTCCTTGATGACCTTGCCGTTGTGCACGCGGGCATTGCAGATGGCCTTCTTGCCGCACCAGCAGATGGTCTTGATTTCCTCGATGGTGTCTGCCCAGGCCATCAGCCACAGGCTGCCCTCAAAGAAATTCCCCTGAAAATCGGTGCGCAATCCGTAGGCAATCACCGGGACATTCATCACGTCCACGATTTCCACCAGCTTTTCCACCTGTGCCTTGGTCAGGAACTGGGCCTCATCCACAATCACGCAGTCATACTGCTTTACATCCACGGTGTCGATTTCTTCCATAAATACGCACTCGGTGGACAAGCCGCAGCGGGAGAGCACCGTGCGGGCGCCGTCCCGGTTATCCAGCATGGGCTTGAGCATCAGCACCTTCTGGCCGCGCTCCACATAGTTGTACTGCACCATAATCGCATTGGCGGTTTTGCTGGAGCCCATGGCTCCGTAGCGGAAATAAAGCTTTGCCATTGTCATCCTCTTTCCATACCATACTTGGTTACATTGTAACACAAAAGGCACACAGGCCGCAAGCTTTCGCCTTGCGAAAATCTGTCCGTTTGTTTATACTGATTTTATTGAAACCGGAGGATGATTGCATGCACAAGAACATCGGTATTCTGGCCCATGTGGACGCGGGCAAAACCACCCTGTCCGAGCAGGTGCTGTACCACGCCCATGCCACGCGAAAGGTAGGCCGGGTGGACCACGGGGATGCCTTCCTTGATACCCACCCCATTGAACGAAAGCGCGGGGTAACCATCTTTTCCGGTGTGGCGCATTTCGACTATGAAGGGGATTCCGTCTGCTGGCTGGATACCCCCGGCCATGCTGATTTTTCCACCGAAATGGAGCGCACCCTGTCGGTACTGGATTTCGCCGTGGTGGTCATCAGCTGCGCCGAGGGCGTGCAGAGCCACACGGAAACGGTGTGGTCCCTGCTGGAGAGCTACCGCATCCCCACCTTTATTTTCATCAACAAAACTGACCGCCCCGGTGCCAATCAGGAGGCGGTGATTGAATCCATCCGCCGCCGTCTTTCCGGCGATGCTGTGGATATCCGCAGCTGGATGGGGCAAACTAATATGCCGGAGGATGTGCGCGAGCAGGTGGCCGAGCGGGATGAGGAGCTGCTGGAGCGGTTGTTTGACGGCGGCTATGATGCTGATTTGTGGTTGGAGCGCCTGCAGGAGCAGATTCTGTGCCGGGCCTGCTTCCCCATCATGAGCGGCTCTGCGCTGAACGACATCGGCATTGCCGAGTTCCTGCAGCTGCTCAGCCGGCTCACCGTTACCCATCATCACCAGCGGGAAAATGAGCCCTGCACCGCCCGGGTCTTCCGCATCAAGCATGATGCCAAGGGCGCGCGCGTTGTGTTCCTCAAGCTGCTGTCCGGCCGTGCCGCACCCCGGGATGTATGGCAGCTGCCCGGCGGCGAAAGCAAGCTGAACGAACTGCGCATCTACCATGGGGACAAATATACCCTGACGGATTCCGCCTCCGCCGGTGAAATCATCGCCGTCCCCGGTCTGCCGGGGCTTGTGCCCGGAGATACCTACGGCAGTGAGGAGAAAAACCGCTTCCTCACCGCCCCCATGATGGCCTCCGACCTGATTTGGGATACAGCAAAGCTCCCCGTCTTCCGCATGATGGAGCAGCTTCGCCCCCTGGCCGAGGAGGAGCCGTCACTGCATTTTGTACAGCACGACAGCGGCATCACCTGTCAGGTGATGGGCAAGCTGCAGCTGGAGATTTTGTCCCAGCTGATGGAGGAAGCGGTGGGCATGCCGGTGTCCTTCGGCCCCTGCCGTGTCATCTACAAGGAAACCGTGGCCGCCCCCACCGTGGGCATCGGCCATTACGAGCCATTGCGGCACTATGCCGAGGCGGTGCTGCGCCTTGTCCCCGGGGAGCCGGGCAGCGGCATCACCTTCAAATCCCTGTGTCATGTGGATACGCTGGCGCTCAACTGGCAGCGGCTGATTGAGACCCACATCTTCGAGCGCCCCTACGCCGGTGTGCTCACCGGTGCCGAGCTGACGGATGTCCGGGTGGAGCTGCTGTGCGGCCGCGCCCACCTGAAGCACACCGAGGGCGGTGATTTCCGTCAGGCCGTGGGCCGCGCCATGCGCAATGCATTGATGTTCGGGGAAAGCGTACTGCTGGAGCCTGTATGCGCCTTCTCCGTCACCGCTCCGGCAGAGCTGTACGGCACCGTGGCCGGAAGCCTTTCTGCCGTGCAGGCGGAAACGGAAGCCCCGGTCTATCTGGAGGATGTCTTCACCCTCACCGGCACAGCACCCTGGGCGCAGTTCAGCAAATGGCAGGAGGACTTCGCCCCCATGACCCATGGCCGGGGCAGTCTGCGGGTATGGATGAGCCACTATGCCCCCTGCCGCAATCCCCAGCCGGTGATTGACGCGGCCAATTACAACCCCCTCGCTCAGGACACCCCCGATTCTGTCTTCTGCGACCACGGTGCAGGCTTGAATGTCGCATGGTATCAGGCCCGGCAGTGGGCGCACTGTCAGGGACCGTGGTTTGAGGAAGGAGAAACAAAATAAAAATCACGGCGTTCACGCCGTGACGGATGAGGTCTTCCTCGGGGCTATGAAAGCGTGTTTCATAGCCCCATATTTTTATTCTTCTTCAGCGTCCATTCCCTCCGCATAGGCCACGGAGAACAAATCCACCACCATCAGCATATCCATACTGAAGGGTACGCCCCGCAGGGTACATTCGCGCACCAGCCGGGGACGGGCGGCTGCCTGCCACAGCGCAAGGCTGGAGGTCATGGCAGCCTGAAGCCGCTGCTTTTCCAGCTGCTCCTTTTTTTCATCCCGCTTTTCTTCCCTGCGCTTGCGGCCGGATGCTTCCTTTTTCTTCTCCGGCACCGGGGCAGGGTGGTCGGCGGCGTAGGTGTATTCGCCCTTCATCTGCCACAGGGAAACCATGTGCAGCCCCGTGGAGCGAAGCACCGCCCGGGGTTCGCCGCGGTGATCCAGCAGGATGCGGTAGTCATCCACATTGGGCAGCTGGCGGGCGCTTTCCTGCCATGCCTGCATGGAGGTAATCACCGCCCCGCATTCGCCCCGCAGAATCTTTTCCACCATGGCATCGCATTCCTCCGCCGTTTCGCCAAAGGACACGGTGCCCTTTAATTGTGGCTCCTGACGGCGGCGGCTGCGGCGGATGTAGTGGCTTTCCAGCTCGTGGTCGCGGAATTCCTGCCAGAATACCTCGATTGATTTCATGCCTTGTGCTCCCAGTCGCAGTAGACGCAGCGGTACACCTTTTCATCGGCATCCTTCAGGCGGAAAATCTGCGGCAGCGTTTCCTCCTGACAGGTGATGCAGCGGGGATTGCCGCACTTGACCGTGCCGCGGATTTCGTTTTCTTCAGGGGCAGGCACACCGTTGGGCTTGCCGTTGGAGGCGGCATCCTCCACCAGCGTCTTGATGAGGGCCATGCGCACAAAGCGGCCGCAGCGCACCTGCTCAAAGTACACGGCGCGGGGATCGTCATCCACATCGGGGTGAATCTCGTTGACGCGGGGCAGGGGATGCATGATGGACAGGTCAGCCTTGGCATTGGCCAGCTTGTCAGGGGTCAGGATGTACACGTCCTTCAGGCGCAGGTAGGTTTCTTCGCTGTCAAAGCGCTCCTTCTGCACACGGGTCATGTAGAGGATATCCAGCTGGGGCATGGCTTCCTCCATGCTTTCTACCTCGGTGAAGGGGATGCCCAGCTTGGTCAGCTCGCTCGTGACCCATTCGGGGACCTTCAGCTCCTTGGGGGAAATCATCACGAACTTCACACCCTTGTAGCGGCTCATGGCGCCAATGAGAGAGTGCACAGTGCGTCCGTACTTCAGGTCGCCGCACACGCCCACCACCATGTCGGTCAGGCGGCCCTTTTCCCGGCGGATGGTCATCAGGTCCGTCAGGGTCTGGGTGGGATGGAGATGACCGCCGTCACCGGCGTTGATAATCGGCACACGGGAGCGGAAGCTGCCGGCCATGGCCGCGCCGTCCACCGGATGGCGCATGGCGATGACATCGCTGTAGCAGCTGACGGTGCGGATGGTATCCGTCAGGGATTCGCCCTTGGCGGTAGAGGAGGAAGCCGCCGAGGAGAAGCCCAGCACGCTGCCGCCCAGAGACTGCATGGCAGACTCAAAGGACAGGCGGGTGCGGGTGCTGGGCTCAAAGAACAGCGTGGCCAGAATGCGGCCGTGCAGGCAATCCCGGTAATCCTCCGGATGCTCAATCATCTTGTCCGCCAGGTCCAGCAGGTTGTCGATTTCCGCCACGGAAAAATCAGTGATATCAATCAAATGACGCATGTTTATTCCTCCTCAGCGTTCTCATCAAAAGGCCCAGGCATCTTCGCCCGGGCCGGGATTATCGGGAATTACTTGTTCATCCAGCTCTCATCGGAGGGATTGGCGCGGAACTTCTTCAGGCGGTCGATGTCCTCGGCCTTGATGTAGCCTTCCTCAGCAGCCACCTCGCACAGGGTGTCGAAGTTGGACAGGCTGTGGTTTTCCACATTGGCAGCGGCCATGCGGTCGATGCCCTTCTGCATGCCATAGGTGAAGATGGAAGCCACGCCCAGCACCTCGGCACCGGCCTCGCGCAGTACCTCAACAACCTCCAGCACGGAGCCGCCGGTGGAAATCAGGTCCTCCACCACAACAACCTTCTGGCCCTTTTCCAGCTTGCCCTCAATCTGGTTGCCGCGGCCGTGGTCCTTGTGGCCGCCGCGGACATAGCCCATGGGCAGGCCCATCATGTGGGCGGTGATGGCGGCATGAGCGATACCGGCGGTGGAAGTGCCCATCAGCACTTCAGCTTCGGGGTAGTACTTCTGGATGGTCTCCATCAGGCCCTTTTCCACGTTGGTGCGCACTTCGGGGGCGGTCAGGGTCAGGCGGTTGTCGCAATAAATGGGGGACTTGATGCCGCTGGCCCAGGTGAAGGGATCGTCGGGACGCAGGAAAACAGCACCGATGGACAGCAGGTTCTTTGCAATCTTCTTCTTCATAACTGGTTGCTCCTCTCAATCTGTCAAATCAATTTCAGCCCAGGAATTCCTTCACGCAGCGGTTGTAGGCAGCCACGGGATCCTCTGCGGCGGTGATGGGACGGCCCACCACAATGTAGTCGCTGGCGGCGCGGGCCTTTTCGGGGGTCATGATGCGCACCTGGTCGCCCTTGTCGCCATCAGCAAAGCGGATGCCGGGGGTCACGGTGAGGAAGTCCTCGCCGCAGGCTTCCTTCACCAGAGCAGCCTCCAGGGGAGAGCAGACCACACCGGGCAGACCGGCGGCCTTGGCGTTGCGGGCATACTGCTTCACGGTCTCTTCCATGGTGGCGTTAATCAGCAGCTCCTGCTGCATGCGCTCCTCGCTGGTAGAGGTCAGCTGGGTTACAGCCAGCAGAATGGCACGGCTGCCGTCTTCGCGGGTCAGACCTTCAAGCGCGCCCTCCATCATGGCGATGGTGCCGGCGGCATGCAGGTTGGTCATATCCACATCCAGGCTGGAAAGCACCTTCATGGCCTTCTTCACCGTGTTGGGAATGTCATGCAGCTTCAGGTCCAGGAAAATCTTGTGGCCGCGCTCCTTGATGGCCCGCACCACGTCGGGGCCTTCGGCGTAGAACAGCTCCATGCCGATTTTCACAAAGGGCTTGACATCAGTGAAGCGGTCCAGGAATGCCAGGGTCTTCTCCTTGCTTTCAAAATCCAGTGCAATGATTACGTCCTTTGCCATGATTGTGTTCCTCCTGATATATGTTTGTTGGAATTGTTGACTTCGTTATACCCGCTGGATGTCGCTGAGCTTTTCGATGCCCAGCTTCTCCATCACCCGGGGCAGGTCCTCGATGATGCGCTTGCAGGCGTAGGGGTCAGCCAGATTGGCGGCGCCTACCTGCACGGCCTTGGCACCGGCCATCATCATCTCGATGACATCCTCGGCGGTGGTAATGCCGCCCATGCCGATGACGGGAATCTGCACCGCGCCGGTCACCTGATAGACCATCCGCACCGCCACCGGGAAGATGCCGGGGCCGGAATAGCCGCCGGCCACATTGGCCAGAACGGGCTTTCTGCGGCGGATGTCAATGCGCATGCCCAGCAGGGTGTTGATCATGCTCAAGCCATCGGCACCGGCGTCCTCACAGGCACGGGCGATGGACACGATATCGGTCACATTGGGGCTGAGCTTCATGTACACGGGCTTGGTGGCCACCTGCTTCACCGCGCGGGTTACTTCAGCCGCGGCCTCGGGGCTGGTGCCGAAGGCCATGCCGCCGTTGTGCACATTGGGGCAGGAAATGTTGATTTCCAGAATGGCCACCTGCTCCTCGTTTGTCAGCTTTTCCACCGCTTCCACATAATCCGCCACGGAAAAGCCGGAGATGTTGGCCACAATGGGCTTGTGGAAAATCTTGCGCAGCTCGGGCAGCTCATGGGCCACCACGTGATCCACGCCGGGATTCTGCAGACCCACGCTGTTGAGCATGCCGGCCTTGCACTCGGCAATGCGGGGGGTGGGGTTGCCGTAGCGTGCCTCCCGGGTGGTGCCCTTAAAGGACAGGCTACCCAGGATGTTGATATCATAATAGGGGGTAAATTCCTGGCCGAAGCCATAGGTACCGCTGGCCGGGATGACAGGGTTATCCAGCTGTACGCCCGACAGGGTCACCGACAAATCTCTTACCATAGAATCTCCTCCCGGTCCAGCACGGGACCTTCCTTGCAGATGCGCTTGTAGCCGTTCTTTGTTTTCACCGTGCAGCCCATGCAGGCGCCGAAGCCGCAGCCCATGCGCTCCTCAAAGCTGAACTGACCGGGTACCTCGGCATGCTCGTACAGTGCCTTCAGCATGGGCAGGGGGCCGCAGGCGCACACGCTGTCGTATTCTGCGCCGCGGATGGCATCAATCACGGTGCCCTGCACACCGGCACTGCCGTCCATGGTGGCCAGCAGGAAGGGCACGCCCATCTTCTCGATTTCCTCCTGCAGGAAGATTTCGTCTGCCTTGGCAAAGCCGGCAGCCATCACGGGATGCTTGCCCGCCTTGATGAGCGCCTCACACAGACCGATCATGGGCGGGAGGCCAACACCGCCGCCCACCAGCAGGGGACGGTCACCGCAGGCATCCACATCAAAGCCGTTGCCCAGCCCGGTGAGGATATCCAGCGTTTCGCCTGCCTTCAGGGTGGTCATCTTGTCGGTGCCTTCGCCCACCACCTTGTACACCAGCCGGATGTGGGTATCATCCCACTGGCAAACGGAGATGGGGCGGCGCAGATAAAAGCCGGGCAGCTGCACCTGTACAAACTGGCCGGGGCGCACCACGCCGGAGGCTTCTCCCTCCAGCACCATGCTCCACACGAGGGCTGTCAGCTGTTTGTTTTCCGTAATGCGGAAGTTCATGCGTTTTCTCCTTCCATGTTGTCATATACAATTTCGTCCCCCAGCACGGTCAGGCGGCACACGGCGTGCACCGGCCAGCCCTCAAAGGGCGTGGCATGGCCCAGGGACAGGAAATCATCGGGGTTGACGGTTTCATCGGCATGCAGGTCGAACACGGTCAGGGATGCTCTGTCGCCCACATCAAGACCGCCGCCCTCCAGCCGGAAGCGCTTCCTCGGTGCATCGGTCAGGGCATCAATCACGCGAGAGATCGGCACCCTGCCCGTTTCCACCAGATGGGTATACAGCAGGGGGAAGGCCGTTTCGATGCCCACCACACCCATGGCGGAGCCCATCAGGCCCTTGCCCTTTTCCTCGGCGGAATGGGGAGCATGGTCGGTGGCGATGCAGTCGATGGTGCCGTCGATAAGGCCCGCCAGCAGCGCATCCCGGTCGGATGCATCCCGCAGGGGCGGATTCATCTTGAAGCGGCCCTCGTCCCGCAAATCATCCTGACACATCAGCAGATAGTGGGGGCCTGTTTCGCAGGTGATGTCCACGCCCTCTGCCTTGGCCCTGCGGATGATCTCCACCGATTCCTTGCAGGAGATGTGGCACACATGGTACCGGCAGCCCGTTTCCCGGCACAGCTCAATATCCCGGGCGATGGGGCCCCATTCGCTCTCCGAGGGGATGCCGGGGATGCCGTGGGCCTTTGCATACGCGCCGTCATGGATGGGCGCGCCCCTGGGAATCAGGCTCATGTCCTCGCAGTGGGCGGAGATGATGCTGTCCGCCGCCTTCACCTGCACCATGGCCTCCCGCATGGTGGATGCTTCCTTCACGCCGCGGCCGTCATCGGAAAAGCCGGCTGCAGCATCTGCCAGCGCCGCGATATCCACCAGATCGCCCTCGCCCTTCTGCCCCACGGTGATGGAGGCAAAGGGCTTGACATCGATGACCGCATCACGGCGGATGATGTCCAGCTGCGCCTGCAGGTGTTCGGGGGAATCGGGCACCGGGTTCAGGTTGGGCATGGCGCACACCGCGGTATAACCGCCGCGGGCCGCCGCCCGGGTGCCGGACGCAATCGTTTCTTTATAAGAAAAGCCCGGCTCACGCAAATGCACATGTACATCCGCAAAGCCGGGAAAAACAGCCATGCCGCCCAATTCAAAAACACGATCAGCGCCTTCCGCGGAAAGATGCTCGCCACGGGCAACAATTCGACCGGAATCAACAAGAATATCCATGGGGGAAAGACTGCCGTGATCGTAGACCATACCGCCCTTGAACAGCATCCGCATGGGACATCCTCCTTATAATGGAAGAAAACGCCGGACGAATCGACACCGTTGAGGAGCAATCGTTCGGGAGTTCCTTCGATATCTGTACTATTATAATGGATGGCTGATGGAAATGCAACCCTTCCCGGGCTGTGAAATTTATGAAAAATCCTTCCTGTTTTCCCCATGCATATCTGCAGAGACCGGATGGGTTTTCTGTGCAATAAGCATCTGACATCCGATAATGTACAAATTGACCCGAAACATTCAGCAAACGGTTATTTGCCATATAAGATTTCACTAATAATACCGGATTTTCAACCATATTTCTCCATTTTGACAGTAAATTATCGCATATTTCTATTGACACCGCTTATTCCGGTTCATATAATGGACATAATTGATATTGTAAAAATATCAATGGGTGATGTCGCCGATGGGCAGCATCACCCGTAGCAAACCCATTACCACAGCACCCGAATGGAGGCCACCATGAATTCATATTTGCTGCAGGAAATCGAAGGTCAGCCCGATTGTTTCATTGTGGAAGGTACCCATAAGCCCGGCAGTCTCACCCGCGCCAGCGGCGCATGGATCGACGCAGCAGGCAGCTGCCAGCTGGAGGTCGGCGAGTACGTCATCAAGCCCCACGACCAGTGGGTATGGTTCGCCGTGGAAGAAGGCACGGTCGAGCTGGTCTGGCAAAAGACCGTCATCCCCTTCAAGGAAAGACAAACCACGTTCCTGCCCGCCGGCGGCACGGAAACCGTTCTCCGCGTAACATCTCCCTGCCACTGCCTGTGGCTGGCCCTGGAGGGTCCCCTGGCACCCATGGTTGTGCGGAAGATGGGCGCGCTGCTCCATTCTCCCCTCAAGCAGGGCGCACTGCCCAGCCAGATGTATCTGGGCCAGCAGATTGTGCAGGTTGTTGTCCGTCACTCCGGCACTGCTGACGCCACCTATCAGCTCCAGCACCTGATGTACGGCATGCTGGCCAGCCACTGGGGTCAGCCCGTGGCCATGGATGCCATGCTCAGTCACGAAATTGCCAAGGTTGTGGATACCCTCCGCGCCGGCAAATACAAGGATAACTTCTCCCTGGCCGAGATGGCTGCCATCTCCCGCATGCCCATGGAGACCTTCCGCAAGCGCTTCGTCAGCGAAGTCGGCATGCCTCCGCTCAGCTATGTGCTCCACTGCAAGATGGAGCGCGCCAAGGAGCTGCTGCGCGAGCAGAACTACACCGTCCGTCAGGCAGGTGTGGAGGTCGGCATGCAGGATCCCTACCACTTCTCCAAGCAGTTCAAGAACATCGTCGGCATCAGCCCCTCTGCCTTCATGAAGCAGGCCGCCGATCCCGATGCCAACCCCAAGCCCTCCCGGCGCAAGTAAACAGCATGTTTCTCAGCCGCTGTGATACACGGCGGCTGATTTTCTTAGCCCTCACAAGGAGGTTCCCCCCATGCAGTACCCTTCCCTGGATGCCTTTCTCCTGGACCTGCCCGCCCTGGCCATGCCCTATCAGCAGCAGCTGAGTGTGCATGACAACCTGTTCAAGGTGGTGCGGGAGGACGGGCGCACCTTCTTCATCGCCGTTGAAAACGGACTGGTGCAGGTGCATGACGAATCCGATGTCATCCCCTCCTGCATCATCAGCATGAAGGAGCAGACAATCCTCGATGTGATTGCCGGCAAGCTGAATCCCGTGAAGGCGCTGATGTTCGGCGGCATCCGTGTGCAGGGTGATGTGAAGCCGCTGCTGCGCCTGTGCAGCCTCATCGGCGGCTGAAGCAGCGCACTCAGGCCACAAAATTCGCGAAAAATCAGGGAAATTGCGTTTCCCTCTTGACGGATGGCCGCACCTTTGCTATAATAATCAAGCTGGTTCGATTCTGGAGAGATGGCCGAGCGGTTGAAGGCGCTGGTCTTGAAAACCAGTGATGTCGAAAGGCACCGGGGGTTCGAATCCCTCTCTCTCCGCATTCCAACTACATACTTGCTTGACATGGAGAAGTACCCAAGAGGCCGAAGGGGCTCCCCTGCTAAGGGAGTA
>JAUNDF010000132.1 GCA_030526225.1 Clostridia bacterium | reverse complement strand
GTATCATAATCCAATCGGAAGAATAACAAATCCCACCGCATTGCGTGTGCCAGCCACAATGCGGTGGGATCGATTTATTTACCCATCAATGCGTAAATGCTCATACACATCCCCCATGAATACCTGCATCAGTTCGCGCTTCTTATCGTCGTTGTCCAGCAGCAGGGTATGGCATTCCTGATTCTGCTCAAGGCCTTTCAGCAACGCATCCTGTACGGCGCTGAAATACACAAATAGAAACCACGCAAGGTATTATTCCGGGTAACTGTCTCTTAGATGGCCGTTCTTTAAGCGCAAATCGCGCATCTGACGCGCAGACTTGGAGGTCACATCTGCATGCTTGCCAGATTCAGAACTGCACAACTCTGCAAGTCGATCTCCAAAAATTTCTTCATATCACTGTACAGTCGGTTGTTATTGTCCATCTTTAGAAACGGAATTACTGTGTACTGTACCGCTGTATCGAAATCGTGCCGTTTTCGACCAGCTGAATGAACACCTGACCAATCTGAGGATCAAACTGGGTGCCAAGATTTCTCCGAATCTCAGCAATGGCATCCTCCACCGCCATTGGCTGCTTGTAGCTCCGGCGTGACATCATGGCATCAAAGGAGTCCACAAGGCACAGACAGCGTGCCCCCAGCGGGATCTGGTTCCCTGCCAACCCTCTGGGATAGCCCTTGCCATCCCACCGCTCATGGTGCCCAAGAACCGACGGAATTACATAGTCAAGGGACGGCAGATACTTGATCATGGAGATAGAAGCATCCACATGCTGCTGAATGATGGCGTATTCCTCCGGGGTTAGCCGGGATTGCTTGGTCAGAATCGCTTCCGGCGTACTGATCTTGCCAATGTCATGCAGCAGCCCGGCCTGCCGGATGATCTCCACATGCTCCGCATCCAGCTTCAGCTCCTTTGCAAGGATGGACGCAAACTCCGCCACATTGTTGGAGTGATTGAAGGTGTAATGATCCTTGGCATCGATGGCCGCAGTCAGCGCGTAGATGGTGGAAGCGCAGGTATCCGCCAATGCCCGCTTGTTTTTGTAGCTTTCGGCCGAGCCGCTTGCCCCGGTCTGTCTGGAGTAGAGTACGATCCTGTTCTTGCCATTGTTCTTCGCCGTGAACAACGCCATGCTGGCATAGGTGAACAGTTCGTCAATTGACGCGGCATCGGTGGGATAGGCGCTGATTCCGGCGGAGAGCGTCAGGTGCTTTTTCACCTTTCCCTCCGCGTCTGCCACCTGCGCCTGAAGCCACTGCTGCGCCCTCAGCGCATACTCCTGTGCCACAGAAGCGGTACACATGGGAAAGCTGGCGACAAATTCCTTGCCGTTGTATCGGGCCACCGTGCCCCGTTCTCCCACGAGATGCTCCAGCGCATGGGCAAACTTTTTCAGGATCTGGTCGCCCTCGCCGGTGCCGTACAGCTCATTGTAAAGGTGGAAGTCATCAAAGCTGATAATCATCAGCGAGATCTGATGATTTTTGGACATCGCAAACTCTTTTTCCAGATTTTCACGGAAAAACCGTCGGTTGTAAAGGCTGGTAAGCGGGTCCCTCTGGGCCTTGTACTTCAGTTCCTCATACATGGTCGCATTGTTCAGCGCGATGGAAAACACCGCCGATGTGGATTCCAGAAAAGTCACGCTTCTGGCAGAAAGCGTTCTGTTCTTCCTGCTGTGATCCAGCGCGGAGATCAATGTGACAGCCACAAGCCGATTGTTGTTGCAGATGGGCAGAATGGCGGCCACATCCATTTCCTCCAGGCGCTGCTTCTCTTTTGCCCACATGGCCCGATAATTC
>JAUNDF010000074.1:5647-11509 GCA_030526225.1 Clostridia bacterium | reverse complement strand
GGAACAGCCGCCGGAGCAGGAGGAGCAGCCGCCCTTGGCGCTGTCGTCATTCACTTCGCCTGTGATAATCATCTTCAGGATGCTGTTGACATTCTCCATCATCTGGGTGAAGTCGGCGCGGGACTGCTGCATTTCCTTCACGGCAGGGGTTTCATTCATGCGCTGCTCCGCTTCCTCCAGCGCCTGACCGGCCATGGCCAGTTCATCACGGGACAAATCGTTGGCAGAGAGAATATCTTCCACCTTTTTGCGGGCTTCCATAAAATCAGCCATGGCCTTGACTGCAGCCTCATCCTTGGTGGCCTGCAGTTCGGCAATGTGCATACGCTGATAGATTTCGCTTTCCAGAATGGCGTTGCCCAGCTCTTGTGCAATCTGAAGCACCTTATCCATATTGCTCTCTCCTTACACGCGCTCACCGATGAGCGTGTTGCTGCGAATTTCTGTAATCTTTACGCGGATGATTTCACCCACGTCCTGCTCCGTGCCGGCAAAAGCCACAGACAGGCCATGCTCGCTCTTACCGCTGACCATATCTGCGGAGCGCTTGCTGATGCCCTCCACCAGCACATTGGCTTCCTTGCCGATAAAGCGCTGCATGGTTTTGTGCTGGCACTCCTCCTGCAGCTTAATCAGCCGGCCGATTCTTTCAGAGCTGACATCTGCCGGAACCTGATTGTCCATGTGGGCGGCAGCGGTGCCCTCTCTGGGAGAATAGATGAAGGTAAAGGCAGAGTCATAGCCCACTTCCTCTACAATGGAGAGGGTGTCGAGGAACTGCTCTTCCGTTTCTCCGGGGAAGCCGACAATCAGGTCAGTGGTCAGGCTGATGCCGGGAACAGCCTTGCGAAGAGCTGCCACACGGTTCATGTACTGCTCCCGGTTGTAGTGGCGGTTCATCTTCTGCAGGATTTCATCGTTGCCGTGCTGTACGGGCAGATGGAACTGGGGCAAAACGTGCTTGGCGTTTGCCATTACTTCAATCAGCTCATCGGATAGATCCTTGGGATGGGAGGTCATAAACCGGATGCGGGGAATGCCCACCTCGTCCAGCGCCTTCAGCAGCTTGGCGAAGGAAACATCGCCCTCAAGACCCTTGCCGTAGCTGTTGACATTCTGACCCAGCAGCATGATTTCCTTTACGCCGTCATTCTTCAGGCGGATGGCTTCATCAATGATGGCACTCATTTCTCTGCTGCGCTCCCGACCGCGCACATAGGGCACGATGCAGTAGGAGCAGAAGTTGTTGCAGCCGTACATGATGGTGATATAAGCCGCATCATGGCGCAAACGCTGTACAGGCATATCCTCGGGCACGGTATCCCGGTCATCAATGTCAATGAGCGTTTTCTTTCTGTTCATGGCCTCCAGCATCAGCTCAGGAAGCTTGTACAGATTGGTGGTACCGAAGGCAAGGTCGATAAAGCGGTACTGCTTCATGATTTTGTCTGCCATGCCGGGCTGCTGAACCATGCAGCCGCAGACAGCAATCATCAAACCGGGATTGCGCTTACGCACGGTTTTCAGCCATGACACATTGCCCAGAGCACGGCGCTCGGCATTGTCGCGCACACAGCAGGTGTTGAAGATGACAAAATCGGCTTCATCACGCTCCACAGATTCTGTCATGCCCATATCCTGAAGCATGCCGGCAATGTGTTCGCTGTCATGGGCATTCATCTGGCAGCCAAAGGTCACCACATGATAGGTCTTCGGGCGGTTTTCCATGCCGCGAATGGTTTCGCAAATATCCTTCTGGCGCTGCATTTCTTCAGCGCTGATTACAACAGGCTTTCTGTCAGCCATGGTTTTCCTCCTCAAAGGGATAGTTCTTTTCCTGTTCCGCCGCAGTGGTGGCAGGGCGCAGTCATTTCCTCGGTCAGGGATTTCCGAGAACGCTTGCGCGTCATTTCCACAAGACCAAGGGATGTAAAGCCGTGAACCACACACTTGGTGCGGTCATTGGCCAGTTCGGTTTCAAGGCACTGCAGCACCTGATGGCGCTCTTCATCACTTTTCATGTCAATAAAGTCGATGATGATAATGCCGCTGATGGCGCGCAGACGAAGCTGCCGTACAATTTCCCTGCAGGCAGCAAGATTGGTCTGCAGTGCAGTGGCTTCAATCCCCTGCTGTCCGGTGAAGGAAGCGGTATTGACATCCACCACCGTCATGGCCTCACATTGATCGATGACAATGTTGCTGCCGCCCTGAAAAGGAACTTTTCTCTGCAATGCACCGCGCAGCTCCCGATGCACATAATCAAATGCATCTGCAGGCAGCGGTGCCGTTTCGCAGTCACACTCAAAATCAGGTGCGGTATCTGTCACTATGCGCTCTGCGCCGCCTCGGGCAAGATAGCTGCGGTAAATATCCTCCGCAAGGCTTCCCTTGCCCATCAGCACGGATGGTACATGGGCAGTGGCTGATTGTTTCAAAATGGTCTGCCACTTTTCCTGCAGCTGTGCAATTTCATCAAGAATATCCTGCGTCTGAGCATTCTCGGCTGCAGAGCGCATAACAACGCCAAAGGTATCCCCGCAAGCCTTGCGGCCCAAAGCAGCCAGCTCATCCCGGCGCTTGCCGGTAATCTGCGAGGAAATGCCCACATAGCGGTTCATGGGCATCAGAATCACATAGGTGCCGCACAGGGTGATGTCCCTTGACAGAAACGCACCTTTGTCACCGTGTGCTTCCCGCTTGATTTGCACCAGCACAGGACTGCCGCTCTGCAGCTGACTTGAAGAGAAGGACTGGCTCTTTTCCTGCAGCGGCAGGAAACCATTTTTCTTCTCCCCGATATCCACAAAGGCAGCGTTCATGCCCTTGACAATTCGTTCCACTTTGCCGATACAGATGATTTCAGCACTGCTGTCCTCTGTCCGGCGCATATATTCGCACAGTCTGCCATCCTCAAAAACAGCAACTTCCTCGGCAGGCGAATGCGCAATCAATATTTCTCTTTTCATGCTTTCTTAATTACAGATTCTCCAGCGGAACAAGGCTGCCTGATTCATCACAGCCCAAAAGCGCATTGCGGGTTACCATGACGCGCGGCTTTTCTTCCTGTCCGGCCAAGGCAGTCAACGCCGTCAGCAGCATATCAGGCTTGCAGCCCTGTGCTTCTGTCTGCACCATCACTGCATGGAGCGTGCCGCCTTCTATGGTCAGCTCCTTGACCAGGGGCTTGATGTCCACACTCTTGATACCGCTCTTGGTCTTGCGGTCAGCCATGACCTCTCCGGCTTCACCGAAAAGACGGACAGCCTCGGGCATCCATGCCTTTGCCGACTCGTCCATGATTTCAATATCATAATCGCAGGCGGCCACCATGGCCATCAGGCCGGGATGGCGGTCATCCACCGCACGGGCAAAGGAGAACTGCAGCTCCGGCGGCAGGGACTTGTTCATCACCTGCAGGAATTCCTCTGCTGTTACTTCACCCTCCATGGAAACATCCATGATTTCACGCTTGCCGATAGCGCCCACAGAAAGCGCAGAGGCAAAGGTAACATTGATATGGGGATTGAAGCCCTTGGAATAAGACACCGGCAGACCGGACCGGCGCAGGGCCCGCTGCATGGCGCGCATCAGGTCAAGGTGACCGATATGGCGCAGCCGTTCACTTTTTTCAAACACACCCAGGATTCGCAAAAGAGCACACCCCCTTATAACGCTGAATGCCGCAGCCGTTGCAGCCCTTGCGGCAATCCTTGGTCACCTCTGCCTTTTCAGCCTTCTGCTTTTCACGCCAGAGGAATTCCTTGGTTACACCGGCATCAATGAAGTCCCAAGGCAGGATTTCATCCTTTTCGCGGGTACGATATGCGTAGAATTCGGGCGAAATGCCGCACTCGGCAAAGGATTCCATCCATGTATCAAACTTGAACTGTTCCGTCCAGCCATCGAGGATACATCCCTTTTCAAACGCACGGAGCAGCACCTTGCCCATGCGGCGGTCACCGCGGGAGAAGCATGCTTCCAGATAGCTCAGTTCAGGCTCGTGCCAGTGGAAGGTAACACCCTTGATGCGCAGGACCTCCCGCAGGTAAGCCTGCTTGTCCTTAATCATCTGCTGGGTATCCTGCGGCTCCCACTGGAAGGGTGTGAAGGGCTTGGGCACAAAGCTGGAGGCACTGCAGGTTACCCGCAGTCCCTTGGCTCGCTGACCCTTGGGCACAGCAAAATAGGCGTTGATGCACTTTCTGGCCAAATCAGCAATGCCGTCCAGATCCTGCCGGGTCTCGGTGGGCAGGCCAATCATGAAATACAGCTTCACGCTGGACCAGCCGCCGGTGAAGGCATCGGTAATCTTGCCCATCAGGTCAGCCTCGGTAACGCCCTTGTTGATGACATCGCGCAGACGCTGAGTGCCGGCTTCGGGGGCAAAGGTGAGGCTTGTCTTTCTGACCTTCTGGGTTTCCTCCAGCGATTCCTTCAGCACGCTGTCAATGCGCAGGCTGGGCAGAGAGACGGACACATGCTTGCCGTCAAAATCCTTCATCAGGGCACGAATCAATTCCGGCAGACAGGTATAATCACCGCTGGAAAGGCTTGACAGGCTGATTTCCTCATAGCCGGTGGAGCTTTCCAGCTTGTTGGCCAGTTCAATGAGATGCTCCAGAGAGCGCTCCCGGACGGGGCGGTACAGCATACCGGCTTCACAGAAGCGGCAGCCGCGGGTGCAGCCGCGCATGATTTCCAGCATGATTCTGTCGTGCACGATATCGGTATAGGGCACAACGATGTTTTCCGGGAAGAATGCCTTGTCCAAATCCGTCACAATGCGCTTTGCAACCTTTTCGGGTGCTTCGGGGCAATTGGGCGCAAAGGATGCGATGGTGCCGTCTTCCTTGTAGGTCACGTCATACAGGCAGGGCACATACACGCCGGGAATCTGCGCCAGCTTCTTCATCAGCTCCATACGGGGAGCATCTGTCTTTTTCCAGTCTCGGATGCAGTCGCAAACCTCCAGCTCCACCTCTTCACCGTCACCGAGCATAAAGCAGTCGATGAAATCAGCCAAGGGTTCGGGATTAAAGGCACAGGGACCGCCGGCAACAATGACGGGATCGTTCCGCTGTCTGTCTGCATTGAGCAGTGGAATGCCAGCCAGCTTCATCATGGCCAGAATGTTGGTGTAGCTCATTTCATACTGGAGCGTAAAGCCTACCACATCAAAATCAGCCACAGAATGACGGCTCTCCATGGAGAAGAGCGGGACATTTTCTTCCTCCATCAGCGCCTTCATGTCCACCCAGGGCATGAATACGCGCTCGCAGAGGTACTCCTCCCGGCTGTTGATTAATGCATAAAGAATCTTCATGCCAAGATGAGACATGCCCACCTCGTATGTATCGGGGAAGCAGAAGGCAAACTTCAGCTCCGTTTCATCCCAGGGTTTGTGTACGGCATTCATTTCGCCGCCTGTATATCGGGAGGCCTTCTGGACCTTTTCCAGCATTGCCTCGATTTTTGCCACAAATGTTGTATCTGCCACTGACGCTTTTCCTCCTTTTGCGCATAAGATACCAAATTATAATTTACCATTGAATCGTCAATTTTTCAATGCATATCACCGTTTCAACATGAAAAAAAGTAAAAAACAAGAGTGCAGGCCGCTTTGATGCAGCTTGCACTCCCGCAAAAAATGCTTTTCTTATTGATGCTTACGCCTTTTCGGCTCTGATTTCGCCGGCCTTGGTCAGCGCAATCTTGGTGATGACCGGGCCCAGCAGTTCGTAAATCAAGGTGCCGGACAGGATGACCGCATTAATCACGCTGCCATATTCAGGCAGTGCAGTCTGGGACAGTCGAGCCATACCGATGGCCACACCGGCCTGAGGAATCAGGGTCAGACCC
>JAUNDF010000074.1:0-5624 GCA_030526225.1 Clostridia bacterium | reverse complement strand
TTGCACCGATGGTTGCACCCAAACACTTACCCAAGGCACGCACCACCACATAGGCAATACCAATCACGCCGATGGAGGGCAGAATGGACAAATCAAGGTTGGAGCCGGACAGCACGAAGAACAGGAGGAACAGCGGCGGCGTAAAACGGTCGCACTGCTCCTGCATGGCCTGTGCCTGTGCCTTGGGGCAAAGGTTGACCATAACTGCGCCAATCATCATGCAGACCAGCAGAGAGCTGAGCCCCCACATGCCGCTCAGACCAACAGCCATGAACACAGCCATAATGCTGAGTGCCAGCTTGTTGCCCCGGGAATGGAAGAAGGGCAGCACGAATACCAGCAGGGCGCCGATGGCAATGCCAAGGCCCAGAGAGCAGCCGATTTCAAGCAGCGGCTTGAGCAGCAGAGACTGAACCGTCAGTGCGGCGCCGCTGATGAGGGTGGAGGCAACTGCGCTGAGGATAGCAAAGAGCATCAGACACAGGGCATCGTCCATGGCAACAACCGGCAGCAGCATGCGGCTGACGGGGCCGTTTGCCTTGTACTGACGGACAACCATCAGCGTTGCGGCAGGGGCGGTTGCGGATGCGATGGCACCCAGCGCCAGTGCCAGAGGCAGGGGCTGACCCAGCAGCAGCAGCGCAATGATGACCAGCGTAGAGGCTGTGCAGCCCTCAAAGAAAGTAATCACAATGGGCTTGATGCCGATTTCCTTCAGGTAGGAAATTTTAAATTCACTGCCGATGGAATACGCAATAAAGCCCAGCGCCACATCGGAAATGATGGCAAATTCCTTGTTGAAGGTGTCGGTAAGAATGTTCAGGCAGCTGGGGCCGATAATCAGGCCCGCAATCAGGTATGCCGTAACATTGGGAAGATGAATCAACTTGATAATGCGGCTGAGCAGAAGACCCATGGCAATGGCCAGGGACAAAGCGAACAATGCATTCATTTCTTCTTCGCCATGCCTTTCACATAGGACACAGGCATAGAGAACACAATACCCGTATCCGGTTTATCCAGGCCGCCCACCTTTTCATCAATGATTTTGACCAGCTTGTCGTGGTCGGCATCATCAATGAGGGTGAACATGGTCTTGCTTGTTTTTCTTTCGGGGCTGTAGAAATGGCGCAGCAGACCAATCATGGGCAGGTCCACATTGTCATCGCCATCCAGCACGCGCATCATACCGGTGCTTTCCAGAATGGTTGCACCGCGGAAGCCTTGCTCCAGCATGGCTTCCAGGATAGGCTCGAGGCATTCTTCTTTGTTGAGTACAAGGAACAGAACTTGCATCGTTTGTATCTCCTTTCCTACTGTTTGCGGTTGTTATTGTAGCACCATTTTTTCATTTGTCAATTGATTTCAGTTGCCGGGCTTGACCATGGTCAGTGCGATGCGCTTGCGCTTGACATCCACATCCTTGACCCACACGGTGACCACATCGCCTACGCGAACCATTTCAGAGGGGTGGTTAATCTTCTTCTTGGCCATCTGGCTGACATGCACCAGACCATCCTGATGGACACCGATGTCCACAAAAGCGCCGAAGTCGATGACGTTGCGAACGGTACCGGTCAGTTCCATGCCCTGCACCAGATCAGCAATGTCCATCACGTCCTTGCGCAGCAGGGGCGGCGGCAGTTCATCGCGGGGATCGCGGCCGGGCTTTTGCAATTCGGCGATGATATCCCGCAATGTAGGCTCACCCACCTCCAGTTCTGCAGCCAGGGCGGCAACATCCACACCCTCCAGCGCTTCCTTCAGCTTGCCTGCTGCGGCATCGGTTGTCTTTAAACCAAACTTTTTCAGCAATGCCTTGGCGGCGGCATAGCTTTCAGGGTGAACGCCGGTATTTTCAATGGGGTCCTTGCCATCGGGAATCCGCAGGAAGCCCACGCACTGTTCAAACGCCTTGGGGCCGATTTTCGGCACCTTTTTCAGCTGGGCACGGGTGGTAAAGGGACCGTTTTCTTCCCGGTAAGCCACAATGTTTTTGGCAATGGTATTGTTGACACCTGCCACATGACTCAGCAGAGACGGGCTGGCGGTGTTGACATCCACACCCACAGCGTTTACGCAATCCAGCACCACGCCCGAAAGTGCCGCATCCAGTTCCTTTTCCTTCAGATCATGCTGATACTGACCCACGCCGATGGCCTTGGGGTCGATTTTTACCAGCTCAGCCAGCGGGTCCTGCAGACGGCGGGCGATGGATACAGCGCTGCGCAGGTTGACATCAAAGTCGGGGAATTCCTCTGCCGCAAGCTTGGAGGAGGAATACACCGAAGCACCTGCCTCGGAAACAATCATATAGGAAAGCTCGCTGTCCATGCCCATTTCACGGATGATGTCGGCAAAGAACTGCTCCGTTTCGCGGCCTGCGGTGCCATTGCCGATGGCAGCCACCGTTACGCCATGCTTGCGAATCAGCCGCTTGACCGTTTCCTTTGCCTGCTCTACGCGATGCATTTCGGGCATGATATAAATGACCGCCGTATCCAGCACAGAGCCGGTGGAATCAACCACCGCAATTTTGCAGCCGTGGCGGTAGCCGGGGTCAAGACCGATGACGGTCTTCCCTTTGACGGGCGGCTGCATCAAGAGAGGCCGCAGATTCAGGGCAAACACGCGGATGGCATCTGCCTGCGCCCGGTCGGTCAGGTTCCCGCGCAGCTCGTTGGTGACAGAAGGGACAATCAGCCGCTTGTAGGCATCCTCACAAGCAGCCTTGACATAAGGCGTTGTGGCATCGCCTTCCTTGACATACAGCTGTTCAATCAGCCGGACGGCAGAGGCATCGTTGACTTCAAGGTTCACCTTCAGGAAACCCTCTTTTTCGCCGCGGTTCATGGCCAGCACGCGGTGGGAGGGCATGGCGCGCAGGGGTTCCCGGTGATCGTAGTACATCTCGTACACAGATTCGCCCTCCTGCGCCTGAGCGGTGGTAATGGAGGCAAAGGTGCTGTACTGGTTCTTGATTTTTGCGCGAACAGCAGGATCATCACTGACAGTTTCGGCAATGATGTCCATGGCACCCTGCAGTGCCTCCTCCGTGTCCTTAACGCCCTTCTCTTCGGAAATAAAGGATGCGGCATATTCCTCCACATCCGTCTTTCCGCTGTTTTGTGCCAGCAGGAAATCTGCCAGCGGAGAAAGGCCCTTCTCCTTTGCCACGGAAGCGCGGGTCTTGCGCTTGGGACGGAAGGGACGATAGATATCCTCCAGACGGCCAACCGTTTCTGCGGCATCAAGATCCTTCTGCAGTTCCTCGGTCCAGACCTCCAGCTTTTTCAGGCTCTCGGAGATTTCGTTCCGTCTTTCCTCCAGGGAGCGCAGTTGGGCCAGTCTGTCAGAAATTTCCCGAATCATCTGGTCATCCAGAGATCCGTGCTGCTCCTTGCGGTAGCGGGCAATAAAGGGCAGGGTGTTGCCGTCATCAATCAGCTTGACCACGGCCTCTGCCTGCCAGGGGGCAATTTTGAATTCCTGCGCGAGCTTTGCAATAATATCCATTCTTTATATATTCCTTCCTGCAATGATTCCTGTTGCTGTGGCAAACATCAGATTATACCCGCCGCAAAGACCGGCAACATCCAGTACCTATCCGGCAGCATACAGCCCGGGACTCAGCACGGATTCCATGGTGGTCGGGTCGAACTCCCATGGGTCTGCACCGCCGCCGGTGACCTGTGCAAAATCAAACCCGCGAATGTCCTTCACGGTCAGCTCCATGCATTCCATCACTGAGGCAATCTGGCGGATTTCGCTGTCCCTCAGGGATGCGATGGTGCGGTCCTTCATACGAACACCGGCTGCCTTGCAGATGGCCGATGCAAGTCTGTTTACGCACAGGCCGCACATCAGTTGCTCCAGCGGCAGTCCCTGCCATTGCTGCTTTCTTCTGTTTAATTCACGGATGATGTCCTGCCTGTCTCTGAAGCCCATGCCTTTGATATAGTCAATGCGGATGACATCGCCGGGACGGGCAAAGCAGGAGCAGTTCATGATGCAGACACCGCTGAGGCCGTAATCCGTGAACAAGACCTCTCCTGCTTCCGTGTATTTCACCTGATTGCCGGATACCACACTGACCGTGGCTTTAACCCGGATACCGCTGAGTCCGGCGATGGGCTTCGTATCACATACCAGCTGGGTCAACACCGGCTTTTCCTTTGTGGTGTGATGACCGCAGGCTTGAAGCATGCGGAGCGCACTGCCGTTGCTACCCAGCTTGCTTTGAGCCTTCCCGCCGCCTGCCACCACAACCTTCGCGGCATTGAGCTGCTGATGATCGCTGATAACCTGATATCCCTTTTGAGCGGGGTGGATTTCCTTGACATCAAAGCCGGTGATGATGTCAACCCCAAAAAGCTGCAGCGCGTTGCGAAGGGCATCCAGCACCGTGGAGGCCTGACCGCTGACAGGATAAACGCGGCCGCCATCTTCTTCCCGAAGGTTCACACCCAGTTCGTTCCAAAAGGCGGTCTGTGCGGCTGCGTCGCATTGCTTCAGTACCTTGGCGGCAAATTCCCTGCCCATGGGATACTGCCATTTGCCGCGGTTGAGCAGGTTGCAGCGTCCGTTGCCGGTAGCCAGTATCTTTTTGCCGACCCTGTCCATGCGTTCAACGATGCATACTTTTTTGCCGCGTTTGGCCGCTTCAATGGCGCACACCAGCCCGGAAGCACCTCCGCCGATGATGATTGCATCCATGAATCCGTCTCCTTTATTCATTGCCGTAAATTCGTTTCAGTTCGTCCGTCATGCTGCCGTCGGGATGATAGACAATCAGCGGCGGATCAATGGTCAGCATGGGGCGGGCATCCTTCATGGCTTCAATCATCACCAGATTGGCCGCCTTATGTGCATACGGATGAATGGCCCTGATGCGCTTAGGTTCCAAATGCGCCCGGGTCAGCAGATTCATCACTTCCAGCATCCGGGGCGCAGGATAAATCATAAACAGCCGTCCCTTTCCCTTCAGCAGACGGTGCGCCTGCTTAAACCAGCCAAGCAAGCCCTCCTCCGTCTGATGGCGGGCCACGGA
This sequence comes from Clostridia bacterium, assembly GCA_030526225.1. GTDB lineage: Bacteria > Bacillota > Clostridia > Christensenellales > Aristaeellaceae > JAUNDF01. Next base: position 574 of record JAUNDF010000074.1, on the reverse strand, counting down.
GCGTTCCTCCATAGGATTGAGCAATGTGGTGCCGGGCATCCCGTAGGGCGGATTGCAAATGATATCGTCGAGACTTCCCGGCGCAATCACCTGATGACACTGCTCCACGCTGACCGCATGAACGCTGATTTTGTCCTCCAATTGGTTCATTGCGACTGTCCGCTGTGCCATGTCGGCAATCTGCGGCTGCAGCTCTATGGCGTAAAAGCGGCTTCCCTTTTCCCTGCCCAACAGCAGCAGCGGCAGGATGCATGTACCTGTGCCGAAATCCGCCACTGTATGATAGGGTTTGATGGCGGCAAAGTCGGACAGCAAAACAGCGTCCATGCCAAAGCGAAAGCCCTTTGTTTTCTGGATGATTTTCATGTGGCCCAGCTGAAGGTCGTCCAACCGTTCATCCGGCAGCAGCTGAAGCTCCATCTTCAAGGCCTCTCTTTCTGTTTCTTGATGACAATCCTTGTTATTATATCATATTTTCATTGTGTTCGCCACCGCCTGCCTTTTCTTGTATGGAGCATAATGTAGGTTTACAATTGATGTGAGACCGCAAGGTATACAAAAAAGCGATTGAGTC
>JAUNDF010000073.1 GCA_030526225.1 Clostridia bacterium | reverse complement strand
CCCTCGCGGCTTTCCAGACCGGCCTGACTGTAGGGATAGCCGATATTCCCCACCACATGGGTGGTGCGGCCGGCGGCCTTCATCATTTCACCCAGCAGGGTGGTGGTGGTGGTTTTGCCGTTGGTGCCGGTGATGGCAGCCATCTGTCCCTTGCTCAATTCATAAGCAATTTCCAGTTCGCCGGTAACATGGATGCCCATTTCCCGCGCGGTTTTCACAAAGCCTGCGTTGACGGAAATGCCGGGGCTGATGACCAGCACATCCTGCCCTGCCAGCACCTCTGCCGCAGGACAGCCCAGCGCATAATTGATGTCATAGTCCCGAAGCGGGGCCAGTGTTTCGCCCAGCTCCTCCGCCGTTTTGTTGTCATTGACCGTCACAACAGCGCCGTGTTTTTTCAGAAGCTGTGCAACGGCAATGCCGCTGCGGGCCATGCCCACCACAAGAACCTTTTTGCCATTCACCTGCATGAGGAACACTCCTTACCAATCAATGAACAGCTGCTTATACAAGGCGCAGGCCGTTCAGGGACAGAATTGCAATCAGAGACAGGACTGCGGTAACGGTGGCATACAGGGTACAAATCTCTGTTTCCGTATATCCGCAAAGCTCAAAATGATGATGAATCGGAGACATCTTGAAGATGCGCTTGCCGTGGGTCAGCTTGAAATAGGTGCGCTGAATAATCACGCTGGCAGAAGACATCACCATGGTGAAGTTAATCAGGAGCAGCATCAGGGGCTGACGCAGCAGCAGGGCCATGCCCACCATGGCACCGCCGACGAACATGGAGCCGGTATCGCCCATGAACACCTTGGCCGGATAATGGTTAAAGCGCATAAAGCCCATTTCGGCACCGCAAAGCGCCATGGCAAAAATAGCAATAGAATAATAGTTGCCGTCCAGTCTGCTGTCATACTTCAGGCTGACTGCCTGCAGGAAGAACAGCGCCATCAGGCCCCAGCCGGCACTGCCGACAGAGGACACGGAGGACAGCAGACCATCCAGACCATCCTGCAGATTGGCGCTGTTGACCATAAAGATGATGGTCAGAATCATCAGCGGAATGTACCAGATGCCCAGGTCCCATTCCACATTCAGCAGCGGTACCACGATTTTGCTGCCCACATAGGGGTTGAAATAGCAATACAGGGTAAAGGCTGTGGCAACAAACACCTGACCGAAAATCTTCTGCCAGCCGGTCAGGCCCATGCTGCGCTTGAGCACAGCCTTGGTGAAGTCATCTGCAAAGCCTACCAGCATGGACAGGAAGGAGACAGCCAGCAGGGCCAGCATAAAGTCCCACTTGCCGTTCCACTGACGAGGGTGCAGCAGAAGGGCGCAAATCAGCACGGCACCCGCAACCATCAGGCCGCCCATAATCGGTGTACCCTGCTTGGACTTGTGTGCCTCCGGTGCCAGATCATAGATGGTCTGGCCGAAGTGCAGTTTGCGAAGCATGGCGATGATTTTCTTGCCGGAAATCAGCACCAGAAACAGAGACAGCAACAGGGACATGATCATTCTATGCATTATGAAACCTCCCAATCATAAACGGCGGGCTACTGTCCTTCCACCGGGAATCTGTCCAGTATCCTCGCCGTTATCAACTTGCGAAACCGCCGGGTTTATTGATTTTTCATTTCCTCAAGCAGTTCTTTTACGACGACCTTTTCATCAAACGGGCGCTTGACACCCATGATTTCCTGATACGTCTCGTGACCCTTTCCGGCAAGAATCACGATATCGCTCTCCCGTGCAATGGTCAGTGCATGACGGATTGCATCACGGCGGTTTTCAATAACCGTGTAGGGCTTGCCGGTGGGTTTGATGCCCTCCTCAATGGCCGCCAGAATCTTCATGGGATCCTCAGTGCGGGGGTTATCAGAGGTCAGGATGCAAAGGTCAGCCAGCCGGCCGCCGATGCTGCCCATGATGGGCCGCTTGCCCTGATCGCGGTCACCGCCGCAGCCAAAGAGCAGAATCACGCGGCCGCGGCAGAACTCGCGCACGGTTTTGAGGATATTCTCCAGCGCATCGGGAGAATGGCTGTAATCCAGAAATACGCGGTACGGCGTTTTGGTTTCCAGCATTTCGATGCGGCCGGGCACAGATTTGACACTTTCCAGACCCAGCTTGATATCATCGGCAGAGATGCCCAGCGTCATGGCGCAGCTGGCAGCGGCAAGTGCGTTGTAAACGTTGAACATGCCCGTCATTTTCATCTGCACGGCAATGGGATGCATGCCCTGCAGCTGCATTTCAAAGGAGACACCGTTTTCGGAAATCTCAATATCGCGGGCAAACAAATCGCTTTCGTTGCAGATACCGAAGGTCACATGGGGAACATTCAGATCCTGCAGGATGCTGTCCGCAGTATCATCATCGGTGTTGATGGCGGCATTCTGAACCATGCTCCCGGTGAAGAAGCGCTTTTTCGTTTCAAAATACTGCTCCATGGTATGGAAATAATCGAGATGATCCTGACTGAGGTTGGTGTAGCAGCCCACTTCGAACTGCATGCCATCCAGACGGTGCATATCAATGGCGTGTGCGCTGACTTCCATGCTGACCACCTGCACGCCTTCAGCAGCCATTTCAGCCAAGGTCTGCTGCAAATCAATGGGATCGGGCGTTGTCAGATTACTCTTGACGCGGCGTTCACCAATCATGTTGCCGGTGGTGCCGATGAGGCCGCACTTGTAACCGGCCTGTTCGCAGATGGCCTTGACCATATAGCTGGTGGTGGTTTTGCCCTTGGTGCCGGTGATGCCAATCAACTTCATCTTTTCCGCGGGGTTGCCGTAGAAAGCAGCCGCCATACGTGCCATGGCCGCACGGCCGGAGGATACCAGAATCTGCGGTACATCCAGCTCCAGGAAGCGCTCCACCACAAGAGCGATGCAGCCGTTTTCAATTGCCTGCGGGGCAAACTTGTGTGCATCGAAACGCGCACCGGAAATGCAGAAAAACAGGCCGTCGGTGACAACATCACGGCTGTTGCTGGTGATAGCGGTCACCTTTGTATTCATATCGCCCCTTGTTTCCACAAGATAGGGCATATTGACAATCAATTCAGAAAGCTTCATGTAGCTTCTCCTCTATAATTCACCAAAATGGTAGAGTTTCAGGCGATGTATGTATAATTCATCACCGTATATTTTACGCGATACGCTGCTTTTCGTCAAGTCTGCGTTGGTTTGCATGGCAAATGCAGAGCGGAACAAAAAGGGAGGCTGAACATCAGTCTCCCATCATCATGGCCAGCTGCTCGCCGCCCTGTGCCGTCTGTGTCCATGTGGGAACAGCGGTTTCGGGTGCGGTCAGATAGATTACATTTGCGCTTTTTGCAGAAACCATGCCGTTCTGTGCGGCTTCGTAGCCGACATTGATGCGGCCTTCCTTGTAATGAAGGGTCTCCGTCAGGGATGCGATGGTGTTTTCTGCGCTGATGACATCGCGGCTGAGACCGTCCACTTCGCTGCGGGCCTTCACCCATCCGGCAGCACTCTGCAGGAAGAAGGAGAAGAGAATCACGGCAAACACCAAAATCAGGATTTTGCCCCAAGGGTCGGCAATGCCCTTTTCCGTCATAATCCGGCGGCGGGTGGAGGTGTTGCGTTCGCACACAGGCTGATAGATTTCCCGGTAAGACACGGTGTTCTTGTACAGCGTGCTGGCGCCGCGGCCATAGAACCGGGGATCATCGCCCATGCGCTTGTCATCCAGGGCGACATTCAGATGGTTGTTGTTTTTCGGGGCAGAGCTTCTGGCAAATTCAATATTCCGGTATTGCTGGGGATACTGCATATTCGTCTGCATCCTGATGCCGCCTCCTTTGCGTGTAATTTGTCAAAAATGATGTTAACCAAGCTGGTTAAGTGTAGCGAGGATATCCGGCAGGCGGTCCATAAAGCTTTCCACCTGCTTGTCGAAGTTGGGACGGGCCACCACGCGGACACAGTCCTTGGCGCCAGCAATCTCCACTTCTTTTTCGTTGCCCAAAATCATCTGGCGGATTTTTACCGGCAGCAGCACACGGCCCTGGGCATCACATTCCTGCCCGCGATAGCTGAAGGCATCGAACATTTCCAGATATTCCATCAGCGTGCTGTTGAAGGAACCCAGCTTCTCATACTTTTCCCGGGTCTTAATCCAGACAAGCTCGGGATACAGCACAATGGACTTAAAGTTGAAGGATGGACCGATGCAGAAGGTCTCCCCCAACCCTTCACGGAAGGCAATGGGCACAATGATTCTGCCCTTGCTGTCCAGCGAGTGGCTGAAGGTGCCGATAAAGGTGTTGCTGTACTTCTTTTTCAGTTCCTGATCCTTGAGCTGTTCAATCTCATTTTCCTCGCGGAGAGCGGCAACAAATTCATCATGCGTTTTGCCTGCCACGGGCAAATCCTCACGCATGTCACCACCTCCACTCACTTTTGCACCACTTTATAGGTCACATTCACCATAATAATGCACTTTTATATTTGCTTCAAGGGGAACGCTTGTTCCATGCATCTTTCTGTGTTCGCATATTTCAGTGTTCAATTTCATACTTTTGTAACATATTGCAAGTTTGCAGATCCATCGATTTCCCTTGTGTTTCAAGGCATACAAAAAGAACGTGTCATTCGGATCGCTTCTTGTCCGAACGCACGTTCTTGTTTTTCTGTTCGCATTTGCGAAAAACAAAGGCGAAAAATTATTTTTCTTTTGTCACAGGGCAATCTCTTTCAGCTTGAAATCAAGCGCATCGCAGGAAGTCAGGTGGTAATTCGTCCCTTGCCATTCCCCTGTGTAGCCGACCTTGATGCCGATGCCATGCAGATGACCGTAGATGACATGGGCAGCACCATACTGCTCCATCAGTGCGGTAAACGCTGTCTGCCGTTCCTGGTCATACAGGGGCGGAAAATGCATCATGACCACCAGCGGGGCATTGTTTTTCTGCTGCAGCTTTTTTGCCGCCTGCAGGGAAAGCTCCATGCGAATCAGTTCGCGGTTGAGGATTTTGACATCCTCCGGCCCAAGGGGTGTATCCTTGGTGGGGATGCTCCACCCTCTGGAACCGCACACAATCATGCTGCCAAGGTCCATGGCATCATTCTGCAATGCATACAATCCTTCGGGACAGGCAAGGCGGACGCGGTTGATGCTGCTCCACCAGTAATCATGATTGCCGCGAATCATGATTTTCTTCCCCGGCAGACTGCCAATTGCCTGCAAATCCACCGTGGCCTTGTCCATGTGCATAGCCCATGTAATATCGCCGGGAATCAGGACCACATCGTCTGCTGCGACCCTGGCCTGCCAATCCTCACAAATGCGGGCAAAGTGATGATCCCAATGATCGCCGAACACGTTCATGGGCTTTTCATCTCCCCCGGGAAGATGCAGGTCACCGATGGCAAACAATTTCATAGATGAATCCTTTCCGGCAATACTGGATTAGATTTCCTCTTCTTCCTCGTCGGAATCCTGATCCTCATCCTCGCGCATGCTTTCGATGCTGGCAAACTCATCCTTGATTTCCTTGGGAATGTTTTCGTCCTCGCGGGAAATCATGATTTCGTCCAGATCAGCTTCGGGCTCGATATCGGAAGCAGCAGAGCGGTCATCCACATCCTTGCCGCCGTTCTCCTCGCGCTCTTCCTCCAGCTCCTTCAGGCACAGGAAGCAAACTTCCTTGCCGGGCAGAGCGGGAGCCTGATTGCAGACATTGCAGATTTCCACTTCTTCCTTGGGAATGTCGCCCTTCATCTCGCGAAGGCAGACCTTGCAGTATTTCTCCTGCTCGGTAATATAATTCAAATCACACCGCGGGCATTTGGAAAGCACCATTGGATATTCCCTCCACCTTAATATGATACTTTTTTATTCAGGCAGCCACTTTCCTCCACCGTTTACCAAAAAAGCAGGTAATAAGGAAGAAAATGCCGTCTATCATGTCCTCCGTCACCAGAAAGCAGCCGCTTGCCGCCACAATGCAGGCTCAGCGCACCCGTTTCAAGGTCCGGCAGGTCATTTGCGTGAGCGTATTTTGATGTTTTTCCGCTCACGGATGATGATTATACTACCGTTTTGAAATATATGCAAGTACCCGAAGGAGAAGATTGCGATTTTGAAAACAGCTTCAAACTCATCGCAATCTCCCCTTCGGGCACTTAGTTTTTATTCTTCTGTTGCTTCTGCCGCTTCCGGCACTTCTTCCTGAAGCACCTCTTCGATTTTGGCCAGCAGCTGGTCACGGCCGGCGCCGTCTTCGCTGGAATAGCAGATAATCTCCCAGGGCTGCACATACAGCGCTCTGCAGATGGGCGCAATGTGCTTCATCCGGGCACCGCGGCTGATTTTGTCAGCCTTGGTGGCAATGACGGTGAACGGAATGCCCATCTGGCGCAGGAAGGCATTCATATTCTTGTCATCCTCGGTAGGCTCGTGGCGAATATCCACCAGACAGAACACATGCTGCAGCTCTTCGGATTTTTCAAAGTAGTCCTGCATCATTTTGCCCCAGCGGGCCTTTTCCTTTTTATCCACCTTGGCAAAGCCATAGCCGGGCAAATCCACCAGATGGAATTCGTCATTGAGCAAAAACACATTCAGCAGCTTGGTTTTTCCGGGGGTGGCGCTGGTTTTGGCCAGCTTGTTGCGGCGGCACAGGCTGTTGATGAGGCTGCTTTTGCCAACATTGCTCTTCCCTGCCACCGCAATCTGCTTCAGGCCCTTGCCGGCAAAGTTGCCGTAATCAGCCATGGAGGTTACAAATTCAGCTTTTTTGATTTCCATTTATTTCTCCTCTGCGGGCATCCTGGAAAGGGCAGTCTTCAGCACATCTTCAATCTGCTCTGCCCTTACCACGGTGAAGGTATCCAGCACATGGGGCGGGATGTCCTCCAGATCTTTTTCATTCTCCTTGGGAATCACCAGCGTCTTGATGCCGGCACGGAAGGCTGCCAGAGATTTTTCCTTCAGGCCGCCGATGGGCAGCACACGGCCGCGCAGGGTGATTTCACCGGTCATGGCCACATCCTGACGGACAGGGATGCCGGTCAGCGTGCTGACCAGCGCAGTGGTCATGGTCACGCCGGCGGAAGGGCCATCCTTGGGCACAGCGCCTTCAGGAACATGAATGTGAATGTCGCGGTCCTTGTAGAAATCATCCTTCAGACCCAGCATGGTGCTATGGGCACGGACCCAGCTGAAGGCTGCCTCGGCAGATTCCTTCATCACATCACCCAACTGACCGGTCAGCTGCAGGCTGCCCTTGCCGGGCATGGTGGCGCACTCGATTTCCAGCAGTTCGCCGCCGACGGTGGTATACGCCAGACCGTTGACCACACCGACGCGAGGTTCCTTCTCGGGCATTTCGCGGGTGAAGCGTGCAGCGCCCAGATACTCCTTCAGCACGGTGGGGGTGACATTGACCTTTTCAACACCGTCATCCAGCATGGTGACAACGCTCTTGCGGACCACCTTGGCCACGGTTCTTTCAAGTGTACGGACACCGGCCTCGCGGGTGTAGCCTTCAATCAGGCTGCGCATAACCTTGTCGGCAATCTTCACGCTGCCGGGCTGCAGGCCGTGCTCCGCAACCTGACGGGGCAGCAGATGGCGCTTGGCAATCTGAAGCTTTTCCTCCTCGGTATAAGAAGGAACTTCAATCACTTCCATGCGGTCCAGCAGCGGCGCGGGAATGGTATCGACAGAGTTGGCGGTGGTGATGAACATCACCTTGCTCAGGTCAATGGGCAGCTCCATGTAGTGGTCGCGGAAGGCGTTGTTCTGTGCGGAATCCAGCACCTCCAGCATGGCGGAGGCAGGGTCGCCGCGGAAATCGTTGCTCATCTTGTCGATTTCATCGAACAGGAACACCGGGTTCATGGTTCCGGCCTGCTTCAGGCTGGCCACGATACGGCCGGGAATGGCACCGATGTAGGTGCGGCGATGACCGCGGATTTCGGCTTCGTCACGAACGCCGCCAAGACTCATCTGCACAAATTCGCGGCCTACGGCTCTGGCGATGCACTTGACGATGGAGGTTTTGCCCACACCGGGCGGGCCCACAAAGCACAGGATGGGGCCGCGCATGTCCTTTTTCATTTTCAGGACAGCGAGGTACTCCACAATGCGCTCCTTCACCTTTTCCAGACCGTAGTGGTCCTCGGCGAGAATCTTGCGGGCGCGCTTCAGGTCCAGATTATCCTCGGTGGTCTTGCCCCAGGGCAGGTCGAGAATCCATTCAATGTAGGTGCGGCTGACACCGATTTCGGGCGTGCCGGGTGCCATGCGGCTGAGGCGTTCAATCTCCTTTTCGCACTTCTGACGGGCTTCCTCGTTGAGCGGCGTTTTCTCCATCTTATCACGAAGCTCTTCCACGTCATTGGCTTCCGTATCGCCCAGTTCGGTCTGGATGGCCTTAATCTGCTCGCGCAGGTAATAATCCTTTTGATTCTTTTCAATCTGCTTCTTGATTCTGGCCTGAACCTGCTTTTCCACGCCGACCAGCTCGGTTTCCCGTGCCAGAATGCCGCAAAGCTTTTCCATGCGGTCCTTGACATCCACCGCAGAAAGAATCTGCTGGCGGTCCTCCAGATTGGTCAGCACGTTGGCTGCAATCAGGTCGGACAGGGAGCCGCCGTCAGTGACATCCAGCACGCTCTCCACGGTTTCCTGAGTCACGCGCTGGCTGGTTTTGACATACTCCTCGAAATACTCCCGCACAGCACGGACAAGGCCCTGAGTCTCCATGTCCGAATCATCCTCGTCATCATACACGAGGGTCAGGCCGCCGGTCATGTAGGGCTCCTGCTGGGGCATCTTGGTCAGCACAGCACGCTGAACACCCTCCACCAGCACACGCAGGGAATCGCCGGGGAGATTCATCACCTGCTTGATGGCGGCAACGGTGCCCACCTGATACAGGTCATCCCTGCCGGGATCCTCCACCTCCATGTCCTTTTGGGCAACAAGGAAAATCTGCTGGTTGGTCATCATGGCCTGCTCCAGCGCAGCAACAGACTTGGGGCGGCCCACATCGAAGTGCAGCACCATGTGCGGGAAAACCATCAGCCCCCGCAGTGCCAGCACCGGCAAAGTCATCGTTTTTCTTCTTGGCATAATATCCTCCCGAAGGCACCCTGACCCGGGCGCCAATACGCATACAGCTAAAAATGTACAGTGTATAGTATAGCCATGCAAAAGGGATTTGGCAAGGGGAACAAGCAAACCCGCATCACACAAAAAGCGGCCCGGCAATCCGGACCGCATGAAAGCTTATTCTTCTGTTTCCGTTTTCTTTGCACGGTGTGCTTTTTTCACCGGTGTGCGGGTCAGCTTGGGTGCCTTGCCGTTGACTGCCTCTTCATCAATGATGCAGCCGGTCACATCGTCCTGACCGGGAAGCTCGAACATGGTATCGAGCATAATGTCCTCGATGATGGCACGCAGACCGCGGGCACCGCAGCGGCGCTCGATTGCCTGATGGGCAATGGCACGGACAGCCTCCGGTTCGAAGGACAGGGTGATGTCATCCATGGCCAGCAGCTTCTGATACTGCTTGCACAGTGCGTTCTTCGGCTCGGTGAGAATCTGCACCAGCGCATCCTCGTCCAGCTGATCCAGCGTGACCACAATGGGCAAACGGCCGACAAACTCGGGAATCAGACCATACTTGGTCAGATCCTCGGGGCGGATATCCTTCAGTGCCTTGGAGGAATTGGGGTCGCGCTTGCTCTGCAGCTCGGCACCGAAGCCCAGCAGCTTTTTGCCGATGCGGCTTTCGATGATGGGCACGATACCGTCAAAGGCGCCGCCGCAGATGAAGAGGATGTTGGTGGTATCAATCTGCAGCATTTCCTGATGGGGATGCTTTCTGCCGCCCTGGGGCGGTACGCTGGCAATGGTGCCCTCCAGAATCTTCAGCAGCGCCTGCTGTACGCCTTCGCCGCTGACATCACGGGTGATGGAGGGGTTATCGCTCTTGCGCGCGACCTTGTCGATTTCATCGATGTAAATGATGCCGCGCTGGGCCTTCTCAATATCGTAATCGGCAGCCTGAATCAGGCGCAGAAGGATGTTTTCCACGTCCTCGCCCACATAGCCGGCCTCGGTTACGCTGGTGGCATCGGCAATGGCAAAGGGAACCTTCAGCGTTCTGGCCAGCGTCTGTGCCAGGAAGGTTTTGCCGCAGCCGGTGGGGCCGACCAGCAGGATGTTGCTCTTCTGCAGTTCCACATCATCGCCGGTCTTTGTATCGGAAATCCGCTTGTAATGATTGTACACAGCAACGGACAGGGCGCGCTTGGCATGCTCCTGACCGACCACATAGTCATCCAGAACCTTTTTCATCTCCCGGGGAGAGGGCAAATCCATCATGGGTTCGGGCTGCGCGGTGAGCTGGTCTTCCTCTGCGATAATGTCGGCACACAGTTCCACACATTCACTGCAGATAAACACATTGGGGCCTGCAATCAGGCGGCTGGTCTGGTCCTGCGTTTTGCCGCAGAAGGAGCAGCGGTGCAGGGTACCCTTGCCGCGGGGCGGCATTTCATCTTTTGCCATTGTCTTTTCACCTTCTTTGTTGCTTCTGATAAGCCTTACCGGGACTGATAGATTTCGTCGATGATGTGGTAATCCAGCGCTTCCTGTGCGGTCATGAAATAGTCACGCTCGCAATCAGCCTGCACCTTTTCCACACTCTGGCCGGTCATATCAGCCATCATACCAATCATCTTGGTCTTGGTGCGCATCAGCCATTCAGCGCGGATGGCCACATCCGTTGCCTGACCCTGTGCGCCGCCCAGAGGCTGATGAATCATCACCTCGGCATTGGGCAGAGCAAGACGCTTGTCTTTCTGGCCGGCCATCAGCAGGAATGCACCCATGGAGGCGGCCATACCGATGCACACCGTGCGGACCTGAGGCTTGATGTACTGCATGGTGTCGTAAATCGCCATGCCTGCGGTTACGGAGCCGCCGGGGCTGTTGATGTACAGGGAGATATCCGCATCGGGGTCTTCCATTTCCAGGAACAGCAGCTGAGCCACCACCAGATTGGCCACATTATCGTCAATCTCGCCGCCCAGGAACACAATGCGGTCCTTCAGCAGGCGGGAATAAATATCAAAGGAACGTTCGCCATGGCTGGTCTGTTCCACGACCATCGGTACCAAAGTCATTGCCATGCCTCCTCTCAGGATAAAACGGTTTGAAACAGATGCGAGGAACAGTACGCCGCAGTAATCCGCGCCGGTCTGTTCCCCGCCCTTATTGTCGCTAACGACTGATTGAATATTCGATTCTCAGGGAAAAGGATTATTCAGCGTCGGTCTTTTCTTCGGCCTTCTTCTCGGTGACAACAGCGTCAGCCTTCATCAGGTCGATTACCTTCTGGATAGCAGCGGATTCCTTCAGGTAGCCGCGCTGTTCCTCGGTGAGGGTCTTCTCGAAGTCTTCCACAGCCTGACCCATGCGCTCAGCCACTGGTGCTGATGATTCTCCCCAGCATCCTGCAGAT
>JAUNDF010000072.1 GCA_030526225.1 Clostridia bacterium | reverse complement strand
CACATCATAGCTGCCGCCGTAGAAGTCCATCATCACGTCCTCCAGCCCGTGCTCCCGCATTTTGCCGTGAGCCACACCAATACGGGCCTCGGGCACCAGCGCCTTCAGCCGTGCATAGTATTTCTCAATGGAATTGACGTGGTTGTACAGGAAGTACACCTGACCACCCCGGCTCAGCTCCCGCAAAATCGCATCGCGCACCAGCGCATCGGAGTAATCCACCACATGGGTCTGCACCGGCAGGCGCATCTCCGGCGGCGTTTCCAGCACGGACATGTCCCGGATGCCGGTCATGGACATGTGCAGTGTGCGGGGGATGGGCGTGGCGGACAAGGTCAGCACGTCCATCTGATGCTTCATGTTCTTGATGGTCTCCTTGTGGGCCACGCCGAAGCGCTGCTCCTCGTCCACAATCAAAAGGCCAAGGTTCTTGAACTTCACGTTCTTGGCCAGCATCTTATGGGTGCCCACCAGTATATCGATTTCACCGGCCTCCAGCCTGCTGAGAATCTCCTTCTGCTCCTTGGGGGTGCGGAAGCGGCTGAGCACATCCACCCTCACCGGAAAATCCTGAAAGCGCTTGAGGACGGTGTTGTAGTGCTGCTGGGCCAGCACCGTGGTGGGGGCCAGAATGGCCACCTGACGGCCGCCGTCCACCGCCTTGAAGGCAGCCCGCAGGCTTACCTCGGTTTTGCCGTAGCCCACATCGCCGCACAGCAGACGGTCCATGTTGCGGTCCGATTCCATATCGGCCTTGATTTCCCGCACGGACTGGTCCTGATCGTCGGTCAATTCATAGGGGAAGGCATCCTCGAAATCACGCTGCCACTGGCCATCAGGCGGGAAGGCATAGCCGGTGTTTTCGCTTCTGGCGGCATACAGCTTGGTCAAATCGAAGGCCAGCTCCTTCAGCTGTGCCTTAACCTTGCCCTTCTGCCGCTGCCATTCGCCGCCGCCCAGCTTGTTCAGCTTCGGGGGCTGGTTGGGGTTGCCGATGTAGCGCTGCACCCGCTCCAGCTGCTATACAGGCACATACAGCTTGTCCGAGCCGTTGTACTGGATGAGCAGGTAATCCCGGAACACGCCCTCGCTCTGGATGCGGGTGGTACCCTGATAGATGCCCACGCCGTGGTCCTCATGCACCACATAATCGCCCACGTGCAGGTCGGTAAACACGGCGATGCGTTCACCGGCGCTGGCCCGCTTTTTGCCCTTGCGGAAGCCCTCGCCGTAGATTTCCGTATCGCTGATGATGACCAGCCCCGCCCCTGGCCACACAAAGCCCTTGCTCAGCGTGCCGGGGGTGATGATAATCTTCCCGGGCTTGACGGCGGGATTATCCTCCACAAATTCCGCGGCGGTGTCATTTTCGCCCAGCGCATCGCGCAGACGCTTGCCGCGGGATACGCCGCCGGAGAGCAGCACCACACCCTGCCCCTGTTCGCACCAGCGGCGGCAGTCGTTGGCCAGCTGGCGCATCTGGTTGTGGTAGCCCTGTACGCCCACGCCCTCCATGTTGATGACATCCTCAGCCGTCAGGCCGCCCATGCCGCGCAGGAGCTACGAGGTCATCACCATGCTCATGTTCTGCAGGCAATCAAGGCAGCCGGCCCAGTCCATCATCAGGCCGGATTGCTCCTCCACCGCCTCGCCGCGTTCCATGGCACTTTCCAGATCCGCGGCAAAGCCCTTCATGCGCTCATCCGCACGGTCGCGCAATGCATCGGGCTGCACCAGCACCACCGCATCGGCGCGGAACCAGTCCGTCAGGGCGCTGTGCTCCTTTGTCATCACCGTCAGCCAGGTGCGCATCCTGCGGAAGGGCACACCGCTTTCCAGCGTGTCCGCATCCTGCATCAGGGCGGCAAAGCGGCGGTCCAGCTCCATCTGACGGGTGACGGAAATATCCTTCTGCTTCACCTTCGGGGCCACCTTCTTGTCAAAGATGGCCTCCAGCTCGTCATCATCATCCGGCAGGGGCGGCAGGTCATCAAAGGCGCTGCCCATGATATCCACCTGACGGCGACCCTTTTGCAGTGCCCGGCGCATGCGGTCAGCCGCCTGCTGGGATTCGTCCTCGTCCAGCAGTACCTCGCAGGCAGGGGGAATCAGTGCACGGTCCAGCTGCTCCAGCGTGCGCTGGGAGATGCAGTCAAAGGAGCGGACCGTATCCACCTCATCACCGAAAAACTCAATGCGCAACCCCGACTGGGAAGACGGGGGATAGCAGTCCAGAATGTCGCCGCGCAGAGCACATTGACCTTTGCCCTCTACCATGGGGACGCGCTCATAGCCCATCTGCACCAGCTGCCCGATTAATTCCACCGGATCCACCTGATCCCCGGGGGCAAAGCGCACCACCGATGCCCGGAACAGCTCCGCATTGCCCATGCGCTGCTGCAGCGCATCCATGCTGGTCACCAGCAGCCGCGTTTCCCCCATCACCACCTGGGTCAAGGTTTCCAGCCGCCGCCACGCGCTCTCGTGGGAGGAGGTGGAGCGGGTCAGGTCCAGCTCGCCGCCGGGCAGGCATGCTGCCCGAAGGCCCACAAACTGGCGGGCGTCCTCGGCGGTCTTGCCGGCCTTCAGGTCATTGGCTGTGACCACCAGCACACGCTTGCCCAGCCGGGTCACCAACTGCGCGGCAATCAGGGCCGACGAAGCATCCGTCGTCCCCGTGACCATCACACGTTTCTGTTCCTGCACATCTGTGTAAATCCGGTCCAGCGTCTGTGACCGGATGCTGTCAAGGAATGCCTGATTCATCCTGCTGCCTCTGTCTTCTGTCTGTTCTTTCTTTGCCGAAACGCCAAAAACCGGGTGGGACGCTGTTCGCCCTGTCCCACCCGAATGATTACTTCACGGCAATGGCTTCGATTTCGATGCGGCCATCCTTGGGCAGCACCGCCACCTGCACACAGGCACGTGCGGGAGCTTCCCCGGGGAAGAATTCCGCATAGGCCGCGTTGACCTCGGCAAAATCGCCGATATCCTTCAGGAAGATGGAGGTCTTCACCACATCCTCCAGGGTGCATCCGGCGGCGGCCAGAATGTTCTTGATGTTGTTCATGCACTGCCGTGTCTGCTCGGCCATGGAGCCGGAAACCAGCTCACCCGTGGCAGGGTTGATGGGCAGCTGACCGGAAACAAAAACCAGTCCGCTGCCGCCTGCGGCCTGAGAATAAGGGCCGATGGCGGCGGGTGCGTTGTCGGTGTGATAAACCTGCTTCATAACAAATTCCTCCGTAATCGTATTTATGCTTCCCCGGCCACCGCAATGGCATCCGGGGGCAGAGCCGTAACCTGCGGCTCAGGCTCTCCGTTTTTGCGCCGCTCCAGCTGCAGCTTCAGCTCATGGAGGCGGTCGGTGCGGCTTTTGATGCGCATGCCGGTGAGCGCCTTGCTGCGGTAGGTATCAAACAGCGCCCGGACCCCCATGGTCACCGGCAGCGCTGCCCAGAACCCGGCGGCTCCCGCCACCGTGGCCCCAACGCCCATGGCCGCCCCTGTTTTCAGCATGCGGAAGGCACCGTCCTTCACGCCGGTGGCGCCGGGCTTTTTGCCCAATATCACCTTGGAGCCCTCCGTGGCGGCAATGATGACAAAGGGCAGCGCCCCCGTCAGGCTTTCAGTCAGCTCGGTCATCAGGCCGGTTTCCTCCAAAAGCCCTGTTTCCACCGCCACCTCATCCATGTATGTCAGCCCGGTGGCGATGGTATCCACCAGCGTATCCCGCTGCCGTTTCTTGTACCCTTCCACGATTTCCGCGTAGGTCTTCATACCCGTCACCTCACTTGATCATGTTGAGGATGGTGACAATAATCCACGACCCGGCCAGAATACCCACCAGCCACGTGGCCCTTGTCAGAATGACGGACAGCTTGGTGTCCTTGCTGCTCTTTTCATCCTTCTGGGTCTTGACCGCCTTCTCCAGCGCCGTCAGCCGGGCGGAAATGTCATCCAGCCGCCGGTCCAGATCCCGCTGATTTTCCCGGGCGGATGTTTCCTGCACCTGCACCTCGCTGCGCAGGGACTGCACCTGCTCATCCAGCTCCCGGCGAAGGCCGTCCACCTCCCGGCGCAATGTGCTCTGGTCCTCGCAGAGGCCCTCTGCCACCAGCGTCATCTCGGCAGTAAAATCCTCCATCAGCTGCTCGGTGGATGTGCCCTTCACCAGCTTCATGGCGTTCTGCCACAGGCCGTGCTTTTCGTTGGTCTTGATTTCTGACATATGCGTATCCTCCGTCCGCTTTGGGACGCGTATCATCTCCTGAAAGCAGCGTGCTGCTTATGGGTATTATAGCACATTTTCCCCGGAAGGTATACAGCCATCTCCCTTGTTGATTGGCCCAATCGGTGCTAAAATGGCGTTGTTGCAATTATTGCGGCCCATTCTGCCGCTTTTATTCCACCAAAAGGATACACGCGTATGAAAATCATCCTCTCCCCCGCCAAGAAAATGAAAACCGATACCGACACCATGCAGCCCATCGGCTTGCCGGTGTACCTTGATGAAACCGCCCGGGTGCTTGCCGCCCTGCAGGGAAAATCCCCTGCGGAGCTGAAGGCATTATGGAAATGCAATGACAAGATTGCCGCCCAGAACATCACCCGATTGCAGGAGATGGACCTCCGTGCCCGGCTGACCCCAGCGGTGCTGGCCTACGAGGGCATCGCCTATCAGTACATGGCCCCCGCCGTGTTTGAAGCACAGCAGTTCGCCTACATTCAATCGCATCTGCGGATTCTGTCCGCCTTCTACGGCGTGTTATCCGCCATGGACGGCGTGACCCCCTACCGGCTGGAGATGCAGTCCGGGCTGGCCGTTGGCGATGCCCCGAACCTGTACGATTTCTGGGGCAGCCGCCTGTACCGCGCCGTGCGGGATGACAGCGGCACCATCATCAACCTGGCCAGCAAGGAATATGCCAAGTGCGTCGAGAAGCACATCACCCCGGCAGACAGGTTCATCACCATCACCTTCTGCGAGCTGTCCGGCGGGAAGCTGGTGACCAAGGGCACCTACGCCAAGATGGCCCGGGGCGAGATGGTCCGGTACATGGCCGAGCATCAAATCACCGACCCGGAGGACATCAAGGGCTTCGACCGGCTGGGCTTCCGCTGCCGGGATGACCTGTCCTCCCCCACCGAATTTGTATTTCAGCGGCATCCGTAACCCCGCCGCAAGGAGCATCACCATGCATACATTTGATTTTCTTGATACCAACAAGCCCCTGTACTGCGCCCTGCTGGATGTTATCGCCCGCGGCACCGCCCGCATTCTTTCGGCGGATGCTTCCGGCGTGTTCCTGCAGGATACCGTCAGCGGCGTATACATGCTGGCCTCTGCCACATCCGGGGCAGGCATCCGCATGATGGATGCCCACCCCGATGAGCCGGTCACCGTGTTCACCTGCTATGACCCTGCCATTGTCGACCATGCCGGACAGGTGTATCACCTGACCCGCAATACGCCCTGCCTGCAGGCGGTCTGGCTCCGGCCCGACATGCCCGCGGCTGATGACAGGCTGACCATCACCCCCGCCCGCCCCGATGATTTGCCCTTCGTATCAGCCCGCTACAAGCTGCTGGACACCGAGGAGCTGGCAGAGGTCATCCGCGAGGGCAAGCTGTTCCTCGCCTATGCTGCGGATGACTGCATCGGCTTTATCGGCGAGCATCTGGAGGGCAGCATGGGCCTGCTGGAGATTCTCCCCGATTTCCGCCGCAAAGGCTACGGCCGCGCTTTGGAAATCTTCATGATTCGCCATCATCTGCAGGCCAGCCGCACCCCCTACTGCCACGTCATCTGCGGCAACGATGCGTCCCTTGCCCTGCAGGAAAACCTGGGCATGACCATCTGCCCGGAAAAGGTCTACTGGTGCTTCCGCGGGGAATGAGGGAAGCGCCCTCTCAGTCAGTTAAAGCTGACAGCTCCCCCAGAGTGGGAGCCTTTTTTACTTGTTAAACAAGGTAAAGGCTCGTCCTTTGGGAGAGCTGTCTGAGCGCAGCGGGGAATGAGGGAGTTCACGCAGTGAAAAATCAGGCACACAAAAAAGGCATCCGAATTGCTTCGGATGCCTCATTTTTTGAAAATTACTTGGCCAGAGCCTGAGAAACAGCCACAGCCACAGCAACGGTAGCGCCGACCATGGGGTTGTTGCCCAACGGCTGGTTCGTTGCTCCGCAACTTCACCCCCCGCAAGCTCCCAGGAAGCCCAGTGCGGTCAACCCCTTGATAATAAAGATATTGTTGAATTATATTTGGACCCACAGTTTTTCTCCTCATTCTGTCTTTTCCAACAGTCAAATTATCATGTGGGTCCAATGTGGGTCTGCAAATCGTTTGCAGAGGATGATTTAGTCCTCTGCTTTTTTATACATGCTTGCAATATTTTCGATGTATCGAACAAACTCATTCTTCACATCTTCGGGCGCAGTAATCTCCACTTGTTCACCCAATCCGCAGACCCAGCCAAAGAACTGAGGACTTACGGCAACGGGAACGGTGGCGGTGAAATGGTCCTTATCAACGCGGTTGGTCCACACCTCTTTGCCAAACTTGTCGATGAACACATTCATCAGCTTAACATTGCAGCGCATGCTCACACGCTTAACCTCGCCGCCAAACATTCCAAAAGTGAATTGGGTGTACATCCTCTTGTCCATGGCAGCAAAGACATCTATCCCATCGCGCTCACTGTCTTCGATGACCTTTGCATACTTCATGCGGTCTACGCGATAAGGAATCACTTTCTTCATGCGCTGGTCATACATCAGGCAATAGTAGCAATCATCCTCATACAAGAGCATGAAAGGGCTGCGGATGTATTCCTTGCCGCGATTGCGCATTTCCACTTGCTTGTCAGCGTTGTAGCTGAAATAAGAGAAAGATACTTGCTTGTTTTCGTTAATGGCGCGGTTGAGCACATCAAGAGAGTAAAACACCTTCGTGTTCATGTTCTTCACTCGATTGGAAACAACCATCTGCCGCTGAAGCTCCTGCGCCTCATGGACAGAGCAGAGCGTCTTGATTTTATCCAAGAGCACATGAGTATCCTTTTCTGGCAGGAACTTGGATGACAGCACAGCATCCACAATCAGCTTCAGCTCTTGCAGCTCAAAAGTGCGTTCAATCCGCGCGAAGCCGTCAGGAGTGCGCTCAATCTCAATGCCAGCATCAGTCAATCCGGTGACATCTCGATAGATTGCTTTCCGCTCAGTTTCGATGTTGTATTTATCATAAAGCATCTCAACAAGCTGGTTTGCGTTCAGCGGGTGGTCCCCATCTGTCAAAGTGTTCAGCAATTGCTCGATGCGGAGCAAGCGGGTGCGGTTATCATTCATCTTGCCGCCTCCAATCTATTATCGAGGGTTTATTTTCAACCAAAAGGCAAATAGTATCTACATCTCTGGACCTATCATCTGCGTCAATGAGGATAGCATCAAAGAGCAGCAGCTTTTTCTCTGCAATATATCCTTTCCCCCTTCAGGTTTAGAAACATAATATTTCTTGCTTGTATATTACCTTTCTAAACTTCAAGGGGAATATCTTGTGGGCCGAAGCGCAAGCGCTTCAGCCCTTTTAGGAACCCGAAGCGAGCTTTGCAGGCTGCACAGCAGCCCGCAAATACCGTTCGGCTTCCGTATTTTCCGTCCCTATCGTCACCAGCACCCATCGCATATTTGCAGAAAACAGCAAGTTCAACAAAAAATTTTGGTCAAATCCCACTATACAGTATAGCACTATTTTCAAGTAATAATAGAAAGGAGGGATGACCTGAATGAAATATGTTGGTGGTTTAGTCGCAGAAGACCAAAGGGAAAAACTATACAAGATAGCCAAGCGAGAAGACAAGACTGTTGCAAGCATCATCCGCTACCTTGTTTACATGTATATATTAGGGCACGAAGAGCCCGACGATTAGGAGGAATTATAATGAATGTTGGTCACGCAAGAAAATCTATGTTAAGACAGGCGATTCAGCTTGAAGGAATGACGAACGGTCATCCTTCTCATGACCAGAAGCTCTGTGATTATGCTGATGCTGCTGCACAGGATATGTACGAGAAGATTGTTTAGGAAATCCCAGCAATGGTAGATACAGCTATCACAAAGTATCTCAAAGAGAATCCCTACGCGCTGGAATTTGACAAAGCAAGCCTTAACAATGCAAAGAACCAAATCACAAATATGCTCAAGTCAATTTTCAAGTAAGCGAGTCGATGGGACCCGTTATCCCAAATCCCAAATACTCTTAGTGGCTGGATTGGGCTGCAAAAAGCGTATGGGGCATCTGTGCGCGGTAAAATCCCGAAATGCCGCCCCCCTTGGAGCGATCACAATGTGGTTGCTCCCTTTTTTTCGTTTCAGACTTTTTCGCCTGTTTCGGGGTCAACAAAATTGATTTCCAGTTCGTAGCCCAGCGCCCCCGCGATTTCGCGCAAATCTGCTTCGGTAAAATTGTCGCGCTTCATCTTGTGATTGAAGTTCTGCGGGGTGACTCCAACCTGACGCGCCAAAGCTGCCTCGGAAATATTGCCACGCTTTACCATGGCGATTCTGATTTTTTCAACCATGCCCATTTTGAACACCTCCTTCACGCAAGAGTATATACTAAAAAGTATTTATCGTCAAGAATCTTTTGAAAAAATAAAGAAAAATGTATATTTCCCCATTGACAAAATATACGAATTAGTATATAATATCTAATGTAAGGAGGAGCTGATAAAGCTCCACAGAACAAAAGGAGGATTTCAAAAATGTGTGCTGCTAACTCTAACATGGTTTCCAAGGTGTCCGAGCTGATGGAGCTCCGCAAGATGATTGAGGACCTGACCGCCGAAGCTGACCTCATCGCCGATGAAATCAAGGCTTACATGGGCGATGAAGAGACCATGACCGCTGGTTCTTATGTGGTCCGCTATCAGAATGTGGTCTCTCAGCGCTGCAACACCAAGGAGCTGAAGAAACTGCTGGGCGATGCCCTCGACCCCTTCATGACCACAGTGCAGAGCCGCCGCTTCTCCGTAAAGTAAAAGCCCGAACACCTACCACAGCATTCGGGCAAACGCTTCCCACTGAATCCGACCAAAGACCAACAGGGAGCAAGGTCATTCTACCACATTGACCTTGCTCCCGCAAGAGAGAAAAGGAGCAAGAACAATGTTTGATATCTACGCAGCCATCACCGACCGAATCATTGAACAGATGGAGCAGGGAATCATCCCTTGGCACAAGGGCTGGACAGGACGCAGCAGCGGCGCTATCAGCCACACCACCGGCAAGCCTTACAGCTTCCTCAATCAGATGCTGTTGGGCGGCAAGGCTGGCGAGTATCTCACCTTCAAAGAGTGCGAGAAGGAAGGCGGCAAGGTCCGCAAGGGCGAGAAGGCTTCCATGGTTGTCTTTTGGAAGTGGGTCGAGAAGAAAGACGAAAGCGGCGCGCCTGTCATCGGTGACAATGGCAAGCCTGAGCAAATCCCCTTCCTGCGTTACTTCAATGTGTTCCACATCGACCAGTGCGAAGGCATCAAGCCCCGATTCGCCGCAGAACAGACCGCGCAGACCTTCACGCCTGACGAAACCGCCGAGCGCATCATCGTTGATTATGTGAGTGCTCAGGGCATCACGCTGAGCCATCAGGCAGGAGACCGCGCTTTCTATCAGCCTTCCACCGATTCTGTGGTGCTTCCCCTGAAAGAACAGTTTACCGAAATGGCAGAGTATTACAGCACCGCCTTTCATGAGCTGACCCATTCAACAGGCCACGCTTCCCGCCTAAACCGCCTGAGCGCTCCCGCATTCTATGGCTCTGAGAACTACAGCAAAGAAGAGCTGGTCGCCGAAATCGGTGCTTCTGCTCTTGTCCATCACACAGGACTTGAAACGCCCGCCAGCTTCAAAAACAATGTGGCGTATATTCAGAACTGGCTCAGCGCCCTGCGCGATGACAAAAAGTTCATCGTCAGCGCGGCGGGCAAAGCAGAGAAGGCAGTCGCCTTCATCCTCAGCGGCAAAGCCTGAGACAATCGGGCTTGCAGTCTCCCACAGGCTGCAAGCCCAGCGCCGCACCGCTCTCGAAGGGCACGCGGGAACTCGCACACAACTTCAAGGTGTTTTCATCAGAATGGCAACACACAAGCCATGCAAAGCAGTTTCCCGAAAACGCGGCAAATCAAACATCTGTTTTGCTTGACACCAAACACAGCAAGCAGAACCCAGCAAAATCAGGTATTCCAAGAGACGAAAAGTGTAAAACCGCTGATTGAGGTTTGTTTTTACAGGAGGCAAAAAGAATGGCTGTTATTTACGGATATGCTCGCTGCTCTCTCTCAGAGGAGAAGGGCGGGCAGGACATCAAGCGCCAAACAAAAGAGCTGGAAGCGGCTGGCGCGGAGATTATCATTGAAGAGCGTGAGCATGGCGACAAAGACAAAGAAAAGCTCAACGCGCTCTTGGCTCATATGGAAGGCGGCTCAAGTCTGGTGGTCACAGAGGTCAGCCGCTTGGCAAGGTCCACAAAGATGCTTTGCGATATCATCGACATCATCAAAGCCAAGCATCTTCGCCTTGTGATTCTTGGCAGTGTCACCATCGACTGCCGCAACGGCGAGATGGACCCAATGAGTCAAGCCTTCTTGCAGATGGCGGGCATCTTCTCCGAGCTGGAGCTTTCCATGATTCGTGCGCGGGTTCGCTCAGGGCTTGCCAATGCCAGGAGCAAGGGCAAAAAGCTGGGTCGCCCTGTTATCAAAAAGGAGGATATCCCGCCCACCTTCATCAAGCATTATCCCGCCTATATGTCAGGGCAGATGAATGTCAGTGAACTGGCGAGAGTATGCGAATTGAGCAGGCCGACTATATATAAGTATATCCAACTCATGTCTATATAATAAGAACCCGCTACCCTGCAACGAGGATAGCGGGAAATTGTTGTTTATGTTGAAAGTTAATCGTACTCAAGGGCTCATAATATTCCAATAATCATTCCAGCATTGAGTACACCATGTATGCGATTTACCAACTTGGTCAAACCTCGTAACCAAATTTCTCTATCTACCGCAACTTTGACAAGTACCAACACCTGTTGGCGCAAATCCAATCAACATAGCTGCGACAATAGCCATTGCAATCAAGCAGGAGATTCTGGATGTGCATTTCTTGTATCCATTGATGATTGAATCAAGCAAAACACCTAATGCTGCGATGGAGAACACGAGCATAGCTGTTAAAACATCTGTGCCCAAGGAAACGATTACTGCAACAACGCCGAAAATCATGAAATCCAAGAACATACTTTCTTTCTTGGCTGTGAGATTTTTGCATTTTTCTAAATCTTGAACACCGTCATCACTCATCAGCTTCTTTATTTTTATTGTGTAAACTATATATCCTATCTCCAACCCAATAAGAATAAAGCCTGTTAGCATGGTTGTATAGAAGTTTAGGACACTGAAAATACTGATGCCGAATATGCCTCCTAAGAAGATAGCAACGATTAATAGAGCCAAAATGAATAACGCTTTGTATAGATTGGGAGACGCATCAAGCATTTCTTGCGTTGTAACCTATACAGGCGGTACAGTGGTATTTACGTTTTGTGAAGTCTCATTCTTCTTTGGCTTAACCTGGTCAGAAGAGGTCGATACAGGCGCAACAACGATAGGATGACCGTTTGTAG
>JAUNDF010000071.1 GCA_030526225.1 Clostridia bacterium | reverse complement strand
ACTTATTCTACACAAGGTGTTTCTTTTTCTGTCTACAACTTGGGGAACAGTCCAGCAGAAGGTCGGGGAGTATTGCTTTATCTGGTGAATTCATAAATCCCAATCGCCGCGGCGATGGAGAGGTTGAGGGAGTCAATGCGGGTGTTGGAGGGAATCCGCACCGGCTGGCCCTTTTGGGCAAACTCAGCGGGGAGGCCGCTGCCCTCGTTGCCGAATACCAGCGTCCATTTTTCGGGGCGGGGGTCTGCCAGCACATCCGGGAGGCTGCGGGAGCCATCCAGCATGAAGGGGTACAGCTTGTGACCGGCGTGGTCCTGCTCATATTCATCAAAGCTGTCATATACATGCAGCCGCAGCTGGAACATGCTGCCCATGCTGGCGCGCACCACCCGGGGATCGAATACATCCACGCAGGGACGGACCATCGCCACATCCTCAATGCCAAAGCCCAGCGCCGTGCGCAGGATGGTGCCCACGTTGCCGCAATCCGACGGATTGTGCAGCACGATGTGGGGCTTTGCGTCATCCAGCGCATCGTCGAATTTGGAGAACACGGCGGCGGCAAAGCAGTTTTCCTTCTGGCTGATGCGGGCAAGAGCCTTGTCCGCAATCTCGATGCGGATGTGCAGCTTCTCCGCCAGCTCGGTCAGCTTCATGGCACCCTCGGTGCCCTCAGCCTTGGAGTGCAGCAGCAGCCGGCGAACATCCTGCGGGCGGTTGAGCATGCATTCCATGGAGGGGAACACGCCGGGGGCGTAGGCATAATCAAGGGAAGATTTATAGGGCATTAAGGATGGCATTGCTTGATAGCCTCCGTTATTTCGGAATCATATGTGATGTTTCGCCTCACGGCGACCAAAGGGCTGTACAGGGGACGAAGTCCCTCGCCCTTTGGAAACCTTCGCGGCATTAAGGCTTCTCCTTAGAACAGCGCTTCCACGAAGTCCTTGGCGACGAAGGGCTGCAGGTCGTCGATGCCTTCGCCGACACCGATGTACCACACGGGCACCTCCAGCTCCTGACGGATGGCCAGAGCGATGCCGCCCTTGGCGGTGCCGTCCAGCTTGGTGAGGATGATGCCGCCAATTTCGCAGACCTCCTTGAAGGCCTTTGCCTGAGCCAGACCGTTCTGGCCGGTGGTGGCATCCAGCACCAGAATGCAGCGCACATCAGCCTCGGGGAAATCGCGGTCCACAATGCGGCGCATCTTGTTCAGCTCGTCCATCAGGTTCTTCTTGTTGTGCAGACGGCCGGCGGTATCCACAATCAGCAGGTCCGCATCCTGTGCCTTGGCGGCCTTGATGCCGTCAAACACCACAGCGGCAGGATCGGCACCCTCGTCATGCTTGACAATCGGCACACGGGCACGCTCGGCCCACACGGTCAGCTGCTCGGCAGCGGCGGCACGGAAGGTATCGCCGGCGCAAAGGATAATCTTGCGGCCGATGGACTGGAAGCGCAGAGCCAGCTTGCCGATGGTGGTGGTCTTGCCAACGCCGTTTACGCCCACCACCATCATCACCATGGGCCACTTCAGCGGAGGACGGGGCACGTCCATCTGCTCAATCATAATCTTCTTCAGTTCCTCGCGGGCATAGCCGGTATCGGTGATGCCCTGGGCCTTCACCCGGCGGCGCAGCTCGGTGATGATGACATCCGTGGCCTTGGCGCCGCAGTCGGCCAGAATGAGAATCTCCTCCAGCTCGTCATAGAAATCGTCATCCACCTTGCGGTTTTCCCGCACCAGATCGTCTACCTTTTCGGTCAGGTTGCCGCGGGTTTTGCTGAGGCTGGCCTTCAGCCGGGCAAACAGGCCGGGTTTCTTTTCATCATGCATGGAATAATTCCTCCTGAAAACACAATCGTAATAGAATCAGTATATCATGTTTGGGGGATGGGTGCAACTGCCGCCCCCGCTTATGCTTTCTGCTCCTGTGCCCGCTTCTCCAGCCATACCATCAGCACGGCAATGTCCGCGGGGGATACGCCAGGAATCCGTCCGGCGGCGGCAAGGGAGCGGGGCTTTTGCCGCAGCAGCTTCTGCCGTGCCTCCAGGCGCAGGGTGTCAATCCGGTCGTAGGGGATGTCCTCGTCCAGCAATGTCTCCTCCAGCGCGCGGGCCTTGCGGATGTGCGCCTGCTCCTTCTCCAGATAGCCCTCGTACTTCACGGCAATCTGCACCTGCTCCTGCACATCCCGGGGGTAGTCGGCGGCTTCGGGCAGCAGGCGGCTGATGTCCTGCAGGGTGATGTCGGGGCGGCGGAGCAGCTCCTCGGCCCGGATGCCGTCATGGGTAGCAGGCTGGCCGTGTTCCTCCATCCACGCGGCACGCTCCGGTGTGTCGGAGAGGGTGGTGGATGCCAGCACACTGCGCAGCTGCGATGTGCCGGAAAGCTTGCGGCGCAGGCGCTCCATGCGCTCCTCACCGGCCAGACCGGCGTTGAAGCCGATTTCCGTCAGGCGGATGTCTGCATTGTCCTGCCGCAGATGGAGGCGATGCTCAGCGCGGCTGGTCATCATGCGATAAGGCTCGTCGGTGCCCTTGGTGGTCAGGTCATCGGTGAGCACGCCGATGTACGCCATGTCCCGGGTCAGCACCACCGGGGGCTTGCCCTGCAGGGAAAGCGCGGCGTTCATGCCCGCCAGCAGACCCTGACAGGCGGCTTCCTCGTAGCCGCTGGTGCCGTTGATCTGTCCGGCGAAATACAAGCCGCCGATGCGCAGGCTTTCCAGCGTGGGGCGCAGCTCGCGGCTGTCGATGCAGTCATACTCGATGGCGTAGGCCAGCCGGGTCAGCTCGGCACGGCGCAGGCCGGGAATGGAGCGGTACATCTGCCACTGCACATCCTCCGGCAGAGAGGAGGACATGCCCTGCACATACCACTCAAGGCTCTCCATGCCCTCCGGCTCAAGGAAAATCTGATGCCGGTCCTTTTCGGCAAAGCGGACAATCTTATCCTCAATGGAGGGGCAGTAGCGGGGGCCCACCCCGTGAATCGCCCCGGAATACATGGGCGCACGGTGAAGGTTGTCCCGGATGATGCGGTGGGTCTCCTCGTTGGTCCAGGTCAGGTAACAGCGGCGGCGGTTGTGCAGCTCCCTGTCGGTGAGGAAGGAGAAGGGCACCACCGGGTCATCGCCCTCCTGCGGGGCCATCTCGTCAAAATCAATGGTGCGCTCGTCAATGCGGGCAGGGGTGCCTGTTTTAAACCGGCGCAGTTCAAAGCCCAGATTTTCCAGACAGGCGGACAGCCCCGTGGCGTTTTGCAGCCCCTGGGGACCGCCGGCGTGGCTGTGTTCGCCGATGATGATGCGGCTTTCCAGATACACACCCGATGCCACCACCGCCGCCTGACAGGTGATGCGCTGGCCCGTGGCGGTGGTCACGGCACAAACGCGGCCGTTCTCCGTCTCGATGGATTTCACCTCGCCCTGACGGATGACCAGCCGGGGCTGAGTCATCAATGCCCGGCGCATGCGGTTCTGATACGCCTGCTTGTCCGCCTGGGCGCGCAGGGAATGCACCGCGGGGCCCTTGCTGGTGTTGAGCATCCTGCTCTGCAGGAAGGTATCGTCAATGGCCCGGCCCATCTCGCCGCCCAGTGCATCCAGCTCCCGCACCAGATGGCCCTTGGCCGAGCCGCCGATGACAGGGTTGCAGGCCATCAGGGCCACGCCGTCCATATTCAGGGTCAGCAGAACCGTATCAATCCCCATGCGGGCCGCCGCCAGCGCGGCTTCACAGCCGGCGTGTCCCGCACCGATTACAACCAAATCCGCCATAGTGCCTCCTGTATCCCCAAGGGCCTTCGCCCGGAATCTTCATTATATATTGAACCGGGATATTATAGCACAATCGGAGGGAGGATACAATGTGCAGGAATGGAGCGGTGAAAAAAGGCCGGAGGGACGGGCTTACACCGTCAGCTCCAGCCAGCTGCCTTCCATAATCTCCACACAGCTTTCGTAATATCCGTCACCGGTGGTGCGGGGACCGGAGAGGATGGTGTACCCATCAGCCGCCAGCCGGGCGGTTAATGCATCCACGGCCTCACGGCTGCCGAGGGAAAACGCCAGATGGGCATAGCCGGTGCAGGGTTGGCTGCTGCCCAAAGCAAGGTCGGGGCGGGTCATGATTTCAAGCCGGGCGCCGCCGTCAAAGGACAGAAAGTACGACTGAAAGCCGGTGCGGGGATTGTGGTATTTGTCACCGCAGACAGCCTGCAGATAGGTGACGAAGAATGTCCGGGCGGCTTCAAGATCGCGGACATACAGGGCAGTGTGCTCGATGCGCATAAGGTGCCTCCTTGTTGTTACAATCGGTGCGGTTGACGCACGGGGGCTATGTTTGCTATCATGGTATCATCAATATACCATCATTTCCGATGATTGTGGAGGCTGTGATGCGAAAAATCCTGCTGATGCTCTGCGTCCTTGTGTGCCTGCTGCCGGTGATGTGCCTTGGCGAACAGGCCGGGCAGACTGCCGCGCCCACCGTGCGCATCGCCCTGAAGCGGCTGGCGCTGACGGACAGGGCCGACCTGTACCTTTGCGGCGCGTATACCCTGACCACGGCGCAGGGCACAACAATCGCCGTGCCGCCGGCCACCAAGCTGACGGTGCAGGTGCGGGACAATCAGCTGTATCTGTTCTACCACAGCCTCAGCCTGTGCGCCGGTTCCGGCCTGACACTGCAGCAGAATGAAGCCAATCTTGGCAGTCTGCAGGGGCTGACCTTTACCGACAACGGCAATGTGTACCCCGGTGACCTGGAGCTGACGGTGCAGGGCGGCATGCTGCAGCCGGTGCTGACCCTCGGGCTGGAGGAATACCTGATGGGCGTGGTGCCCTACGAGATGAGCGATTCCTTCCCCCTGGAGGCGCTGAAGGCACAGGCCGTTTGTGCCCGGACCTATGCCATGGCCGCCATCAACCCCGACGCGGAATTTGACATGACCGACACCACCCAGCATCAGGTGTTCCGGGGCATCAGCGAGGACAATGTCAACGCCATCCGCGCCGTGGAGGAAACCGCCGGTGTGGTGGGCTTCTGGCAGGGCAAGCTGGCCAACTGCTACTATTCCGCCTCCAACGGCGGTCAGACGGAAACCGTGGACAATCTGTGGAATGCCCCGGGCAACTGGAATTACTATCAGATGACGGATGACCCCTACGATTACGAAAACCCCGACAGCGTGGTGCTTCGGGCAAGGCTTCGCAAGGACGGCACCAATCTGCCGGATGCCTTTGTGCAGCTGCTGGCCAAAGGCATCACCAAACAGATGAAGGCCGCGGGCTTCCTGCCCGACAGCAGAGGACTGCGGGTGGATGAAATCCTCTCCGTGGAGCTGACAGAGCCCCGGTACAAGGCCCCCAGCCGCCTGTATACCAGAATGAAGGTGACCTTCCGCTGGTCCGGCCGCACCGGCACCCAGCTGGCCGCCACCCCCGCACCGGACGGCACCGTCCCTGCGCCGGTGATGGAATTCGGCCCCTATACCGCCGCTTCGGATGCGGCCACGGTCACCGTTGATTTGTTCCCCGACGGTGTCAACGCCCTTGGCCTTTCCGTGTACGGCGCGGGCAACGAGCTGGTGACGGTGAAAGAGGAGTCCGGCGAATTTGTGCTGGAGAGCCGCCGCTACGGTCACGGCGTGGGCATGAGCCAGCGGGGCGCCCAGCAGATGGCCGGCAAGTACGGCAAGACCTTCACGGAGATTCTCGCCTTCTATTATCCCGGCATGGAGCTGATGGTTGCCCCCGCCGGCAGCCGTCCGCTGCCCACCACCGACCCGAGGCTGGCCGCCACCCCTGCTCCCGCCGCAACGCCCACGCCCCGGCCCACCCTGATGCCCGTTACCCAGCCCCTGCCCGAGGGCGCATGGTACGCCAGCGTGGAGGGCATTGCCGATGACAGCAGCCTGAACCTGCGCGCCCAGCCCAACGGCGTGGCAGATATCATCATGCGCCTGTACAAGCATCAGCTGCTGATGGTGCTCCCCGACTGTCAGGAGCCGGGCTGGGTGCATGTGAAAACCGATTCGGCAGAGGGCTACGTGAAGGAATCCTTCCTTGAAAAATGGGAGAACTGACCATCCGCATGGCCATCAGCTGCATTGATTGCCGTCCATGGCCATTGATGGAAATTGACAGAAGCACCAAAGCGTTGTACAATGAGGATGATTTTTTACAGGGAGGAAACACCCATGTCTTCTGATTCCCGCAACCTTGAATCTCAGCGCCGGGAAGAAAACGGCGTAGAATATTTCGACCGCGGCACCCTGACCGGCCGTGACGGCCGCCGTTATGACCGCTATGCCATCCACACCCATTTTGTGCAGGTGGGCGAGGACCAGTGCGAGCTGATCCGCAAGTATGTGCTGCCCATCGCCAGGGAGGGTGATGTATGCTCCATCACCGCCAAGGTCATGGCCATGTGCACCAAAAATGTCCGCACCAAGGATCAGGTGAAGGTGGGCTTCTGGGCCCGCAAGCTGGCGCCCTTTGCCGGCATCAACTCCACCGGCGTTGGCATGCACGAGCCCTACAAGCTGCAGCTGGTTATTGACATCTGCGGCCTGCCCCGGGTACTGTTTGCCGCCTTTGTATCCGCCATCACCCGCCCCTTCGGCGTACATGGCCTGTTCTACAAAATCTGCGGTCACGGCGTGGCCGGCATCGACGGCTTCTACTTCCGCTCCAGCTTTGACCTGTACAAGGAAATGGCCCTGCTCAACCCCGACAATCCCGTGGAGCTGGCCAACGAGATGGCCGAAAAGACCGGCATCCCCGTGGTCATCATGGATGCCAACGACATCGACCAGAATCAGCTGGGCAAGTGTGATTCCTTCCCCCTGACCGATGACCAGATTCAGGACGCCATGAAGGACAACCCCTCCGGCCAGGGCGATGAAATGACCCCCATCATCCTGATTCGTCCGCTGGACTGATATTCCTGATTTTTAACCGCTGTGCAGACGCACGGCGGTTTTTTGTATGCGAAAAGCCCTCTCAGTCAGCTAAAGCTGACAGCTCCCCCAAAGTGGGAGCCTTTCAGTTCGTTAAACCGTCTAAAAGGCTCGCCCTTGGGGAGAGCTGTCTGAGCGAAGCGAAGACTGAGAGGGCTTTCCCTCACAATTCATCTCACATATTTTTTATTCTTCCCCAAACGCCACCCCGTTGCCCTTCAGTCCCTTGCGGAACTCCTCCGGCACGGGGGCGGTGAAGGTCATCCGCTGACCGGTGACCGGGTGGGTGAAGGTCAGTGTGTGCGCGTGGAGCATCAGGCGGGGAACCTTGACGCCCTTGGGATGGCCATAGATGGGGTCGCCGCAGACAGGATGCCCCAGATGGCGCATGTGCACGCGGATTTGATGGGTGCGGCCGGTGAGGATGTGCACATCCATCAGGCTGCAGCCGCGGCCCTCGGCCAGCACGGTCCACTCCGTCTGGGAGGGACGGCCGTCGGGGTGGATGGCCATCTTCTTGCGGTCATTCTTGTCCCGGGCGATGGGCTGGTCCACAAAGCCGCTCTTTTCCCGGAAGGTACCCTCCACCAGCGCCAGATAATGCTTCTCCACCGTGCGCTCCTGCAGCTGGCGGGAAAGGTCCAGCTGGGCGGCATCATTCTTGGCCACCAGCAGCAGACCGGAGGTATCCTTGTCCAGCCGGTGGACGATGCCGGGGCGCTTTTCGCCGCCAATGCCCCCAAGGGAATCCAGATGATACAGCAGCGCGTTGACCAGCGTGCCGTCCTCGTTGCCGGCGGCGGGATGCACCACCATGCCGCAGGGCTTGACCACCACGGCAAGGTCATTATCCTCGTATAAAATTTCAAGCGGAATGTTTTCCGGCTGGGGAATGGCAGCCTTGGGCGCAGGCACGGTCAGGACAACCTCCGCACCGGCCCTGGGCTTTGCTCCGGCCTTTTTCTCTGCCTTGCCGGATACGGTGCACAACCCCTCCTCCATCAGTTTGGCGATGCGGGAGCGTGTCAGCCCGGAAACCTATGCCAAAAGCACATCCAGCCGGCGGCCGTCCGCGGTGCAGGTGATAACCGAATCAGCCGCTTCCTCCATGTCCTCTGCCATGTCCTCTGTCCAGTCGGGGGCCGTCAGGATTTCCTGTTCATTCATGGGGTGTATCGCTCCATTCTTCGCTTTGTGTCAGCAGGGAAAGGGCCATCAGCAGACAGCCCACCGTCAGGCAGGCATCCGCCAGATTGAAAATGGCAAAGCGCACAAACAGCACCTCCACCATATCCACCACATAGCCCAGAAAAATTCTGTCAATCAGATTGCCGGCCGCGCCGCCCAGAATCAGCATGGCCGCCGTGCAGGCCAGCGGGCCGTGGTGCTTTCTTGTAAAGGCATAGCCGCCCGCCAGCAGAATGATGACCGAGCCTGCCGCCAGCAGCCACGGATGGCCCGCCAGCAGGCTGAAGGCCATGCCGGTGTTGCGCACATACCGCAGCCCCACCACCCCCGGGATGATGGTCACCGGAGACGTCATCTGCACAGCCGCCAGTTTGGTGATGCGGTCCAGCACCAGCGCCAGCACCGCAATCCATCCGTATTTTTTACCCATGAACCGCTCCTTTTGGCTGCATCAGCTGTCAAACAGGCCGCGCAGCTTCAGCGCATCATAGAAGATGAAATGCTTGTCCATCCATTTGCCTGCATCCTCAATCAGCCAGCCGTTGACCAGCGCGCAGACAATCGTGCCCCAGTGGACACCCACCAATTTCCCGAAGAAGGCAAAGGACAGCGCGATGGCGATGACGCAGCTGGTGCAGTCGTAAATCATTTTCATTTTGCCCGCGGGCAGGTGCAGCTTCTGCGCCAGCTCCTTTACGAACAGCTCATAGGCTTCGGGGGAAATGTAGGTGCGGAACAGAAACGCCACCCCCACGGCGCACACGCCCATGCCAAGGATGTAGCAGCAGACCCTGCTGAACATGGTTGCCTGAAAGGAGAACATGGGGGCCTTCATCCACGTATCCAGCAAAAAGCCGTAAATCATGGCGGTGACAAAGGAGAAGAAATACCCCTTCTTCACCTTGCGGGTAATCGCAACCAGCGCCAGCAGCAGCACCGCCTGCAGCATGTATTCCGACATGCCGAAGGTGTACGCCGGAATGAATTTCGAAATCTTCAGGTGCAGCAGATACGCCGGGGCCACCACCATGGACATGCCGAAGGCGGCCTTTTCCATCATGGCCGTGCCAAGGGCCAGGATCACAAGCCCCAGGAACCATGCCAGCTCCGTGGGGAACCGTCTTGTTTTGATTCTCTTTTTTCTTTTCATGCTCCACACCACTCAGAAGAACACGCCGGTAATCCAGATTTCAAAGCCGATAAAAATCAGAATCGCGCCGCCAAGGATAGATGCCTTTCCGGCCAGCTTTGTGCCGAACTTTTTGCCGATGACAAGACCGGCCATGCTGATGGCAAAGGTGACCGCCGCAATAATCAGGGCGCAGACGGCGGCCTTCAGCACATCGTATTCGGCAATGGTAAAGCCCACGGACAGGGCATCGATGGAGGTGGCTACGCCCTGCACCATCAGCGCGGCAAAGCCCACACCGGCGGCTTCCTCCTCTTCATCCCCGCCGCGGATGCCCTCGATGAGCATCTTGCCGCCGATGAACAGCAGCAGCGCCAGCGCAATCCACGGGATAAACTGCTCAAAGGCGCGGAAGTACTGCACGATGGTGTGCACGCAAACCCAGCCCAGCATGGGCATAAATGCCTGAAAGAAGGCAAATGTACCGGCAATGCCGCACATTTTGGTACGCTTCATGCGCGGCTCATTCAGGCCGTTGGCCAGAGAGACGGAAAAGGCATCCATGGCCAGACCCACGCCCAGCAGAATGCTGTTGAAGAAAAAGACAAAATTCCACGCCATGTTTTCATTCCTCCGATAAAAATATCAGGCACAGCCGGAAGCCATGCCTGAGTGAACATCAATCGGGCAAACACCATGCACAGCCCTTTTGGTCCTTCCCGGCGGATGTTATTTCGCGCTGTTTTTCAGCATTTCCAGCGCCGTCAGGGCCGCGGCCTGCTCGGCCTGCTTTTTGCTCTTGCCGGTGCCCCTTGCCAGCTCCACCCCGTAGCGGGATACGCTGGCGGTAAAAATCCGGTCATGGGGCGGACCGTCCTGACTGACCAGCGCGTAGGTGGGGGCATCGCCGCTGTCCCGCTGGAGATACTCCTGCAGTGCGCCCTTGCTGTCCTGCATGGGGCGGCTGACCTGATCGGGCTTGGGCCAGTGACGCTTGATGATTTTCCGCGCCTCCTCCAGCCCGCCATCCAGATACACGGCGGCCAGAATGGCCTCCATGGCATCGCACAGCACACTGGGCTTGGTGCGGCCGCCGGTCATTTCCTCGCCCTTGTCCATCAGCAGTGCTTCGCCCACACCCAGTCCCTTGGCCACCTGACTTAATGCCGCCTCGCACACCAGCAGCGCCCGCAGATGGGTCAGGCTGCCCTCCCGGTCCCGGGGATACTCGGCATAGAGGATGTCGCTCATCAGGTACTGCAGCACCGCATCACCCAAAAATTCCAGCCGTTGGTTGTCATCCTTGCACACGGAAGGATGGGTCAGCGCCCGCCGCAGCAGCATGGGGTCACGGAAGGTGTACCCCAGTGCCTTCATCAGTTTTTCCATTTGTTGCTCCTGTTCCGGCGAACGGACCTGAAGATACCGGCACGGTTCGGGCGGTCTCCTCAGGTCCGTTCACGCATGTCGATGGGGGAGTCCCCCGCGTGAAAACGCATGAAAGAGATTCGCGCAAGACAGCCGCCTGCCTTGCGCGAATGAAAAAATTACTTGTGGGCGTCGATGTAATTGACCACGTCGCCGACGGTCTTCAGCTTCATGATCTGGTCATCCTCCACCATAATGCCGAAGGTGTCCTCCAGGTCCATGATCATGACCATAACGTTGGCAGAGTCAGCGTTCAGGTCCTCAATCAGGCGGGATTCCAGGGTAATGGAAGCTTCGTCAACCTTCAGCTGGGAAGCCATCATCTTCTTCACGGTTTCAAAAGTCATGGTGTAAATCCTCCTAAAAATCAATGTCAAATGAAGCCCGCACTCCGGCGGTTATCTGTTATTATACCATGGTTTCCCCCGTTCGTCCACAAATAAATCATTTCCCTTCGGGATGCTGCCCGCCGCAGTTGCAATGTGCCGTTATATTTGTTACAATATATGATGCTATTTTGATCCGGAATGATGGATTCCATTGCAGAAGGGAGCAATTGCTTTGCATATTTTTGTAGATGCCATGGGCGGTGACAACGCCCCGAAGGCACCGGTAGAGGGTGCGCTGGAGGCCCTGCGCCGCTATCCCGAGCTGAAGGTGACCCTGGCCGGCGATCTGGCCCAGGTGGAGCCCCTGCTGACCGGCTGTGACGACGTTCGCGGCCGCATCACCCTGGTGGATGCACCCGAGGTCATCACCAATGACGAAAGCCCCGTCATGGGCGTGCGCCAGAAGAAGAACTCCGCCACCGTCATCGGCATGCTGCAGCTGCGCGATAAGGAAGTGGACGGCTTTGTATCCGCCGGCTCCACCGGTGCCGTGCTGGCAGGCGGCATGTTCCGCCTCGGCCGCATTCCCGGTGTGGAGCGCCCCGCGCTGGCACCCCTGATGCCCAACGGCAAGGGCTATTTCCTGCTGATTGACTGCGGCGCGAATGTGGACTGCAAGCCGGAATACCTGCAGCAGTTCGGCGTGATGGGCGACGCGTATATGAAGGGCGTGATGGGGCTGGAAAAGCCCCGGGTGGGCCTGATTAACATTGGCGCGGAATCCGAGAAGGGCAACGCGCTGGTGAAGGCGGTCTATCCGCTGATGGAGCAGGCGGGCTATCACTTCATTGGCAATGTGGAGGCCCGGGACATCACCGGCGACCAGGCGGACGTACTGGTGTGCGACGGCTT
>JAUNDF010000004.1:36364-59567 GCA_030526225.1 Clostridia bacterium | reverse complement strand
GACTCAATCGCTTTTTTGTATACCTTGCGGTCTCACATCAATTGTAAACCTACACACTGACTGAGAGGGTTTTTCCCGTTTCTGTTTGACACAGCCCAAGCCCAGTGGGTATAATAACTGATAAGAATTCGGGGGAGGGATGGGCTGTGCCGCAGAGCCGGTACCTGTTTGGATTTCTGAAATGGTATGCCGTGCTGATTGTGCTGGGCATGGCGTTGGCCATCCTGCTGGCTGCCCGGGAGGAAAAGCGCCTTGGCCTGAAAAAGGACACGGTGATTGATCTGGCGCTGTGGTGCATTCCGGCAGGCATCCTTGGGGCAAGGCTGTATTATGTGGCCTTCAGCTGGGAAAGCTATGCGGCCAACCCGGCGGCAATCCTCCGCATATGGGAGGGCGGTCTGGCCATCTATGGCGGCTTGATTGGCGGCGCGCTGGCCGCGGCGGTGTTTGCCCGCATCCGGCGGCTTTCCCTGCTGCAGCTGCTGGACATCATCGCCCCCGGGGTGGCGCTGGCACAGGCCATCGGCCGGTGGGGGAACTTCTTCAACGGCGAAGCATACGGTCTGCCCGTGTTATCGCCCGCACTGCAGTTTTTCCCGGTGAGTGTGCCGGTGGACGGCAGCTGGCACATGGCCACCTTCTTTTATGAATCCCTGTGGGATTTGATGACCTTCCTGCTGCTGTGGCTGACCCGCAAGCGCAGACAGCACCGCGGCGATACCCTGCTGACCTACCTGATGTGCTACGGCTGCGGCCGCATGGTCATCGAGGGACTGCGCATGGACAGCCTGATGACTGCCGCCTCCGGGGAGCGCATCAGCCAGCTGATCAGCGCCGGACTGGTGCTGGCATCATTGCTGATTTGGACCGTTCGCCGCTGCAGATGTGTGGACAAAAAGGCGCTGGTCATGCCCGTGACGGTATCGGCGGGCTGTGCCTTCGGCTATCTGCTCCTTTGCCCGGATGCATCCTTTCTGGGCTATCCTGCGGCAGCGTATGTGATTTTTGCAATGCTGATGACGAACTGCCTGCTTTCCGCCGCAGAAAAGCAGTACGGCTGGCTGGCATTGCCGGCAGTGTCCATGTGTGTACAGGGCGCTGTTTTTGCGGCAGGTTTATCTCAACAGGCGCTGGCCATCGCGCTGACCCTGACCCTGGCCCTTGCGGTACTGTGCTGCGGCGGTCAGGTGATGTTTACCCATGTCTATCATGCCCCCAAGGAGGAAACCCTATGCCCACCACACCCGTAAAAACACTGCTGTACCGTGCGGCATTGCCGCTTTTGGCGCCCTCGGTGCGGGGAAAGCTGGTGACGGAGATTGCCGGTCATCCGGTGACACAGGCAAAGCAGCTGGAGCGCATTTTCACCCGCCACCACGTGCAGGGCGGCTCAGTGCTTCTCGGCCGCGGGGAGGATGAGGCGGTGCTGCATTTGTCCGTCCGGGGCAATGACAACCACCGCGCCGGGGATGACACCATGTACCGCGTGGCATCCCTGACAAAAATGGCCACCACGCTGGTGGTGCTGAAGCTGTGCGGGCAGGAGAAGCTGGCACTGACCGATGAAATCAACGCGCTCCTTCCGGCACAGGATTCTCTGCTGGACGGCATCACCCTGGAGATGCTCCTGAGCCACCGCTCCGGCCTTTGCGACACCCCGGCTTATGACCGTGTGCTTGCATCCGGCGGCACCTATCTGGATGTACTGCATGCCCCCGGGGCTGTGTTTGCCCGACCGGGGGAGGCCTTCCGCTACTGTAACTTCGGCTTCGGGCTGGCGGGCTGCATCATTGAGCAGGCCACAGGGCTGCCCCTGTGCGATGCCTTTGATGAACTGCTGTTCCGCCCGCTGGAGCTTCGGGCCACGCTGTCTGCCGCAAGCCTTGCGGAGGAGAGCATCATGGAAATCACCCGGGTACTGGCAAGACGGAAAGCCCCCGGCATCAAAATGACGGCTTTGGGCAGACAGCCCATGACGGCCCCCGACCCCCTGCGCCATTTCGGCCACAGTGCCGGGGCCATGTATGCGGACATCGCCTCTGTGGGCCGGATGCTTCGGCTGATTGCCTCCGGCGGCGAGCTGGACGGTGTTCGCTATCTTCCGGCGGATGTCATCGGGGAAATGATGCGCATCCGCAGTGATTACGGCGAAGCCTCCCCGGGGATGCACTACGGTCTGGGGCTGGTGATTTATCACGATGAGGCGCTCCCGGGCCGCACCTTCATCGGCCATCAGGGCTTTGCCTACGGCTGTGTGGACGGCGCCTTCTTTGATGCGCAGAGCGGTGACCGGGTTATCTCCCTCAACGGCGGTGCCTCTGAGGCGAGAGCGGGCCGCATGGGTCTGCTGAATGTGGATGTCATCCGCTGGGCCTTTGGGAAGGAGCTGCCCGGATGGATGTAATCACCGCGGTCCGCAAGGAAAAGCGCACCTTTTATCTTACCGTCAACGACTCGGAGACGGTGAAAATCCCCTCGGCCATCATGCGGGAGCGACCCATGACCGAGGGCACGGAGTTCGATTTGGAGGAGTACGACCAGTGGCTGATGGTGCGCCAGTACCGCTTTGCATTGGACAGGGCGGTGGGCTATCTGGCCGCAAGACCCTGCTCCGCCAAGGAAATCTATGACAAGCTGATTCGCGCGGGCTATCGCCCCTGCACCTGCGACATGGTGCTGTACAAGCTCCGCAAAGAGAAGCTGCTCAATGACGAGGAATTCGCCCTGCAGTGGGCTGAAATCCGGGCACGGCACCGGCTGGGTCCCCAGCGCATCCGACAGGAGCTGCGCAGAAAGGGCATCAGCGAGGAGCAGACCCAGCTGGCCATCGAGGCGCTGGACGAGGACGAGCAGCTGCAATCAGCCATCACGCTGGTCAAAAAAGGACTGCTTCGGGCAAAGAAGGACGAGGAACCCCGCAAAACGGCGGCGCGGCTGGCGGCCATGCTGGCCCGGCGGGGCTACGGCTGGGAGACGGCGAAGAAGGCCATCGCAGCAGCCATCAACAATGAAGAGGTAGAGTTTGATGAATAAAGTAATTTTCAGCGATGTGGACGGTACCCTGCTCAACGATGACCATCAGCTGACGGATGTCACCCGGGATGCGGTGCGCCGCCTGCTGGCACAGGAGATTCCCTTTGTGGTGGTTTCGGCCAGAAGCCCCGGGGGCATTTTTCCCATTCTGGATGATTTGGGCATCCGTCAGCCGATTATTGCCCACGGCGGCTCCCAGATATTGGATGAAAACCGCAACACCATCCACAGCGAGACCTTCCCCATGGAGCTGGCGGTCAGGGTGACGGACTACATCGACAACAGCGGCCTTGACGCCTGCTGGAACGCCTTCCAGCTGAACGACTGGATGGTGCGGGACAAAACCGACCCGAAGCTTTTGGAGGAGGAGGCCATCGTCCGGGCCAAGGCACGGGCATGCGACCTTCGCACCATGAGCGGCGGCATCAACAAGATTCTGGTCATCTGCCGGGAGGAGCACAGCGAGGAAATGTGGCACCGGCTGGCGGAGACCTTCCCGGAGCTGGACATTGTGCGCTCCGGCCGGCTGAACATTGAGGTGATGCCCAAGGGAATCACCAAGGGCACCGGCGCCGCCGCCTTCTGCCGCCTGCGGGGTCTTGATTTGGAAAACGCATGGGCCTTTGGCGACCAGTACAACGATCTGCCCATGCTCCGTGCCGTGGGTCACGGCTACCTGATGGACAGCGCCCCCGATGCATTGAAGGACGGCAGCCTGCCCATGGCCCCCCACAACAACGATAATGGTCTGGCCCAGATGCTGGCGCGCGACGGACTGGTGTAAGGAAGGGTGCAGCATATGAAGTTTCTGATTTACCCCAACCGCACAAGCGGCAGTGCCATGGCGTTCCTTGCCGAGGCCGAGGCAGAGCTTCGGGCCGCAGGGCATGACTGCGCCGTGTACGAGGACGGCACAACGCCGCCCCGGGATACGGACATTGTGCTGACCATCGGCGGTGACGGCACGGTGCTGCGGGCCATCCGCGCCTTGTGTGACCTGGATGTGCCCTTCTGGGCGGTGAACCGGGGCCATCTGGGCTACCTGACCGAGTGCGAGCCGGAGGACCTTCGCCAGCACCTGAAGCTGATTGAGCAGAACCATCACCATCTGGAAAAGCGGGTGATGCTTTGCGGCAGCCTGAACGGCGGCGAGACCTTCTTCGGCCTGAACGAAACGGTCATCCACCGCTGCGGCTACACCCGCACGCTGCGCATTGAAGTGGCGGTGGAGGGCAGCCCCATCATGGCCTTTGCGGGTGACGGCATTCTGGTGGCTACTGCTACCGGCTCCACGGCCTACAACCTGTCCGCCGGCGGTCCCATCCTCCTGCCGGAAAGCCGGGAGCTGGTCATCACGCCCATCTGCGCCCATTCCGCCCTGTGTGCCCCCATGGTGGTGCCCGGGGACAAGGAAATCACCGTCATCGTCAGCATGGAAGGGGAGGATGCCCACGGCATGCATCCCCAAATGGTCACCGACGGGCTGGTGCATCATCAGCTGAAGGCCGGGGATTCCGTCCGCTGCCGCCTGGATACGCGCACCGTCAAGATGGTGAAAACCACCCACGACAGCTTCTACCAGCTGCTGCAGAAGAAAATGTCGATGAGGTAATCTGACATCATCTTGTCATGGAAAAATACTTGACAAATCCCCGATATTTTGTATAATGGTAGAGCGTCAATGAAAATCACTTGACGCGAAGAGGTGAATGTCTGTGGCACAGGAAGAGGTTGAAAAGAAAATCGAGCTTTCCTGGCTGATGGATTTTTACGGCGGCCTGCTGACGGATAAGCAGCAGGAGGTACTGCGGCTCCACTGTGAAGAGGACCTCTCCATGGGAGAGATTGCGCAGGAGGCCGGCATCAGCCGACAGGGCGTTCACGATATGCTGACGCGCACGGCGCAGAAGCTGTTTGACTATGAACGGAAGCTGGGCATGGCGACAAGGTTTGCCCGCATGGAAGAGGGCCTGACCCGGTGCCGCGAGGCGCTTGGGGAAAAGCGCTACGACGATGCGGCCGCCTTGATCGATGCACTGATCCGGTTTGACCGGGAGGACAACAATGGCATTTGAAGGCTTGAGTGAGAAGCTGCAGGGTGCGCTTCGCAAAATGACCGGCCACGGCAAGCTGACCGAGGCTGTCGTGAAGGAAGGCATGCGGGATATCCGTATGGCCCTGCTGGAAGCTGACGTAAACTATGCCGTCGCCAAGGACTTCATCAAAAAGGTCACCGAGAAGTGTGTCGGCCAGGAGGTGCTTTCCTCCCTGACCCCCGCGCAGCAGGTGCTGAAAATCGTCAATGACGAGATGACCCAGCTGATGGGCGGCACCAATGCCAAGCTGACCTGGTCCCCCAGCGTGCCCACCATTTATATGCTGTGCGGCCTGCAGGGTGCCGGTAAAACCACCATGGCCGGCAAGCTGGCCGGCTACCTGACCAAGCAGGGCAAAAAGCCCATGCTGGCTGCCTGCGATATCTACCGTCCCGCTGCCATCAAGCAGCTGCAGGTGGTGGGTGAGCAGGTGGGCGTGCCTGTGTTTGAAAAGGGCACCCAGGACCCGGTAAAGACCGCGAAGGAAGCCATCGATTACGCCCGCTACTACGGCCGCGATGTGCTGATTATCGATACCGCCGGCCGCCTGCACATCGATACCGATCTGATGGACGAGCTGGCCCGGGTGAAGGAAACCGTAAAGCCTCAGGAAATCCTGCTGGTGGTGGACGCCATGACCGGTCAGGATGCCGTGAACGTGGCCAAGGCCTTCAACGACAAGCTTGAGGTGGATGGCGTTATCCTTACCAAGCTGGACGGCGATACCCGCGGCGGTGCCGCATTGAGTGTGCGCGCTGTCACCGGCAAGCCCATCAAGTTCAGCGGCATCGGCGAAAAGCTGACCGACATCGAGCCCTTCCATCCCGACCGTATGGCCAGCCGCATTCTGGGCCGCGGCGACGTGCTGACCCTGATTGACAAGGCTGTGGAAGCCTTTGATGACAAGGACACCGAGAAGCTGGCCCGCAAGGTCAAGACCGCCGATCTGGATCTGGAGGACTTCCTGGACCAGATGCAGTCCATGAAAAAGATGGGCGGCATCAAGAGCATGATGAGCATGCTCCCCGGCCTTTCCGGCAAGGACATCGACATCGATGACAACGCCATGAAAAAGCCCGAAGCCATCATTCGCTCCATGACCCCCAAGGAACGCCGCAACCCCGGCATCCTCAACGCCAGCCGCCGCAAGCGCATCGCCGCCGGCAGCGGTACCACCGTGCAGGATGTCAATCAGCTCATCAATCAGTTCGAGCAGGCCAAGAAGATGATGAAGCAGATGACCAACATAAAGGGCCGCGGCAGAATGCGCATGCGCTTCCCCGGTATGTAACACGCGTGGACCTGCGAAACACCGCAGTTTCCATATAGATTTTATCAAGCAAAGATTTTAGGAGGAACCACAATGTCTGTTAAGATTCGTCTGAAGAGAATGGGTATGAAGAAGAAGCCCTTCTATCGTGTTGTTGTTGCTGATATCCACAGCCCCCGTGACGGCCGCTTCATCGAGGAGATCGGCTACTACAATCCCATGACCGAGCCCGCCGACATCAAGGTTGACGGCGAGCGCGCCAAGTACTGGCTGGGTGTTGGCGCACAGCCCACCGATACCGTTCGCGTCCTGCTGAAGAAGACCGGCGTTATCGAAAAGTAATTTTCGACTGCTTGTCCACTGTAGGCAGAAAGGAAGCGTCCATGCAAGAACTTGTAACGTTCTTGGCGAAGGAGCTGGTGGATCA
The DNA here is from genome assembly GCA_030526225.1 of Clostridia bacterium. GTDB lineage: Bacteria > Bacillota > Clostridia > Christensenellales > Aristaeellaceae > JAUNDF01. Next base: position 52,741 of record JAUNDF010000004.1, on the reverse strand, counting down.
TCCCGACCAGGTCGTCGTCAATGAAACAGAGGGACCGGAAGCGGTTATCCTTGAACTGCATGTGGCTGAAGAAGACATGGGCAAGGTAATCGGCAAACAGGGCCGCATTGCCAAGGCCATCCGTGCTGTCGTAAAGGCTGCTACCGCAAAGAACAGCAAGCCTGTATTTGTGGAAATCCAGTAAAAGGAACATCGGGCGGGATCAACAGATCCCGCCTTTTTCTTTCTTGCGCCTGAAGCTGATGAACAGAGAGGTTTTTCCGTATGCTCGAATACATGATGATTGGTGAAGTGCTGCGCCCCCAGGGCGTAAAGGGCGAGGCCAAGGTAAAGCCCTACGCCGCCGATGTGGATGCTTTCCGCACCTGGAAGCAGCTTTATATAAAATCCGGGAGCACCTATGCGCCCGTATCCTTCAAGTGCACCCGCATCCATGACGGCTTTGTGTACATGATTCTCGAGGGCTGCCAGAACCCCGATGATGTGGAAAAGTTCCGCGGCACCCAGCTGTACATCGACCGTGCCCATGCCGCCGCCCTGGAGGAGGACGAGGTGTACATCTCCGACCTGATTGGCTGCGCCGCCATTGATGAAACCGGCAAAGAAATCGGCGTGGTGAAGGACGTGCTGCAGCATGGCCCCGTGGATGTGTACGTATTTTCCACCCCCAAGGGCAGCATGATGGCCCCCGCCCTGAAGGCGGTGTTCCCCGCCGTGCATGTGGCTGAAAAGCGCATGGACGTAGTATCGAAGGCCCTTGAAGAGGTGGCTGTATTTGAAAATTAAGATTCTCACCATCTTCCCGGAGATGTTTGAAAGCGTGATGAATTCCAGCATTCTGGGCCGCGCCCGGGCGCAGGGGCTGATTGAGGTGGAGTGCATCGACATCCGTCCCTTCTCCACCCTGAAGCACAAGAACACGGATGATTACCCCTTCGGCGGCGGGGCAGGCATGGTGATGCTGGCACAGCCCATTTACGATGCCATGCAGCATGCCATGGGGGATGACTTCCACGGCCGCCGCATCTATATGGGTCCCCGTGGCAGCACGCTGACCACGGCAAAGGCCCGGGAACTGGCCAAAGAGGAGGAGCTGATTCTCCTGTGCGGCCACTACGAGGGCGTGGACCAGCGGGCGCTGGATACCTGCATCGATGAGGAAATCTCCATCGGCGATTATATCCTCACCGGCGGCGAGCTGGCGGCCATGGTGCTGACCGACTGCGTGGCCAGGTTTATCCCCGGCGTTCTGGGCAGCGAGGACAGCCCCGAGGAGGAATCCTTCTCCGATGGACTGCTGGAGTATCCCCAGTATACCCGTCCCCGGGAGTGGAACGGCATGGAGGTGCCGGAGGTGCTGCTGAGCGGCAATCACGCAAAAATCGCCCAGTGGCGCAGGCTGAAGTCGCTCCAGGCCACAAAGGAGCATCGCCCCGACTTGTTTGAAAAGGCCGCCATCACCCAAAAGGAAAAGCGGCTGCTGGAGGAAATGGAATGTTCTTGCGAAAACTGACGGTCATTGCCGTGCCGCTGCTGATGGTGCTGGCTTTGAACCTTTTGGCCGGTGCCGTATCGGAGCTGGGCTTTTTTTCCTGGGTCATCGGCGGCGTGTTGCTGGGCGCGGCGCTGGCACTGGTGCTGCCCCTGTCCGGTGCAGTCCGGCGGCGGGAACGCTTCGGCGGTCTGCTGTGGATTCCCGCGGTGACCATCGCGCTGGTGGTATTCTGCCAGTACATGCAGGTGGCCACCGGCAACATGTTCCTGTCCTTCCTTGCCACAAGGAACTCCATGGTGATTATGATTGAATCCGCCTTTGTGGGGTTTCTGGTGACAACATGCGTCAGGACGATAGAGTAAAACTGCAGCCTTCCCTTGTCGGGAGGGCTGTTTTCTTTACCCTTGCCTTTTCGGGGCGGCGGTGATATAATATGCATAGTCAAAGTAAGTCAAACAACCGGAACGAAGGTGACACATCATGCGAATGAGCGATACCATTGAGCAGTTTATCAAGGAATTGCTGACACAGGATGCGCCGGAGGTAGAGCTGAAGCGCAACGAGCTGGCGGCGTACTTCGGCTGTGCACCCAGCCAGATTAACTATGTTCTGGCCACCCGCTTTACCCCTGACCACGGCTATGTGACGGAATCGCGCCGCGGGGGCGGGGGATATATCCGCATCGTGCGGGTGGTGCAGGAGCCGGGGCAGCATCTGCTGTACCTGATGAACGAACGCATCGGCGACAGCATCACCGAGCAGGAGGCCGTGCGGCTCATCAGCCAGCTGATGGAAACGGGGATGGTGACCCAGTCCGAGGGTCAGCTGATGCGCGCCGCTGTGTCGGCCCAGGCATTGAGCATCCCCGTGCCGGATGCCATGAAGGATGCCGTGCGCGCCAAGACCATGAAATCCATGCTCAGCGTGATTGCAAGGCAGAACAGAGAAATGAAGTAATAGGGGAGGACTTTCCCGGATGTTATGTGAAGAATGCAGACAAAAAGAAGCAACCTACACCATCTCCGTGCTGGTGGGGGATGAGGTGACCACCCGCCATCTGTGCGCCGACTGCATGGCGAAGATGAATATGGATTTGCAGAACGGCGATATCAAAACGCTGCTGTCCTCCATCCTCACGGCCATCACCGGCGGTGCGGAGGAAAAAACGGCGCCCGTGCCGGAAATCGTGTGCCCCCGCTGTCAGATGACCCTCAGCCGGTTCAACAAAACGGGTCGGCTGGGCTGCCCCAAGTGCTACGAGGCATTCCGGGAGCAGCTGCAGCCCATGCTCCTGCGGATTCACGGCCGGGTGACCCACGCGGGCCGCAAGCCCCTGGATACCCAGGAGGCCCAGCAGCTGCGCACCCGTCAGGAGGAGCTGACGCGGCAGATGGAGGCCGCCGTGGCCCGAGAGGATTTTGAAACGGCCGCCCTGCTGCGCGATCAGCTGCGGCAGCTGGCCCGGGAGGAGGATGACTGATGATGAACGGAAATACGGTGCTGTCATCCCGGGTGCGGCTGGCACGGAATTTTGAGGACCTGCCCTTTGACACGGCGGATCATCCCGACCATGCCACCATGTGCATTGCCCGCACGGCTAACGCGCTGAAGCTTTCCGGCGCGGACAGGGGCTTTGAGTTTTTCCGCCTGCAGGATATGACGCAGGACCGCATGCAGGCCATGAAGGAGCATCACCTGATCAGCAAGGACCTGATGGCCCACACGGATGCGGCGGCGGTGCTGATTGATTTTAAGAACACGCTGGCCATTATGATGAACGAGGAGGACCACCTGCGCATTCAGGCGGTGACGGAGGGCATGTCCCTGCGGAAGGCCGCCGACCGGGTGTTTATGGTGGAGGATGCGCTGTCCCGGCAGGTGAACTTTGCCTTTGACAGCCAGCTGGGCTACCTGACCGCCTGCCCCACCAACACCGGCACAGGCATGCGGGCATCGCTGCTGATGCACCTGCCCATGCTGACCCGCTGCAAGCAGATGGGTGATGTGGGCCAGATTGTGGCGAAGGTGGGCTTAAACATCCGCGGCGTGTACGGCGAGGGCAGCGAGGCGCTGGGCAACCTGTATCAGGTGTCCAATCAGGTAACGCTGGGCCGCACGGAGCAGGAGAACATTGCCACGGTGGAAGCGGTGGCGCAGCAGCTGACGGAAATGGAAAACGCCCTGCGGGAGAAAACGCTTCTGGAGCATCCGGCAGAGCTGGAGGACACCATCTACCGCGCCTGGGGTACCATGAAATATGCAAGACTGATGCCCCTGCCGGAGTTCTTCCGGGTGTGGAGCGATGTCCGGCTGGGTGCCGCCATGGGGCTGGTGCATGTGCAGCCGCGCCTGCTGGATACCCTGCTGGAGGATATGCAGGATGCCTGCCTCCGGGATGATGCCGAGGCATACCTGACCGGTGCCGCCCTGAATGAAGAACGCGCGAAGAGAATCCGGGCAATCTTGGGCGAATAAGCCTGCCCGACATGAAATTGAGACTGAAGGAGCTAAAATATACATGGCATTGTTCGGCAAACTGAATCAGGCGGCCCAGCGGGTGCTCTCCGTGGCCCAGCTGGCGGCCGCGGATTTCAATCAGGCCTATGTGGGCTCGGAGCATATCCTGCTGGGGCTGATCAAGGAAACGGAAAACCTGCCCGAGGTACTCAAGGACAAGCTGGATTACGAGCAGGTGGTGGCCATGCTGCAGTTTACGCGGCGGGAAGCGCGGGTGAATGTGCAGCCGGGCCGGTTTGAGCTGTCCCCCGGGGCCAAGCGGCTGATGGAAACGGCCATTCTGGAAAGCCGCAGGGCGCTGCACCCCTACATTACCCCGGAGCATTTGTGGATGGCCATCCTGCGCAATGATGACAGCGTGGCGGCCAACATTCTCCATCGCATGGGGGTGGATTTCAAGCAGGCGGCAGAGGTGCTGCAGCAGAAAATCCGCACCGACAGCGAGCATGCCCGCCGCCAGCGGGTGCAGGACAAGGTGACCCCGCAGGCGGAAAAGCCGAAGCAGGAGAGTGCAACGCTGGAAAAGTACACCCGTGACCTGACCGCCGCCGCAAGGGAGGGCAAGCTGGATCCGGTCATCGGCCGCGATACGGAAATCCGCCGGATGATTCAGATTCTCATCCGCCGCACGAAGAACAATCCGGTGCTCATCGGCGAGCCGGGCGTGGGCAAAAGCGCCGTGGCCGAGGGGCTTGCACTGCGCATCGCCCAGGGCAACATCCCCGATATGCTCTCCGATAAGCGGGTGCTGTCCCTGGATATGGGCAGCATGATTGCCGGCAGCAAGTACCGCGGCGAGTTTGAAGAGCGGCTGAAAAACGTGATTGACGAAATGCGCAAGGCCGGTGACGTGCTGCTGTTTATTGACGAGCTGCACAACATCGTGGGTGCCGGTCAGGCAGAGGGCAGCATGGATGCGGCCAATATCCTGAAGCCTGCCCTGGCACGGGGCGAAATCCAGTGCATCGGTGCCACCACACTGGATGAGTACCGCAAGCACATCGAGAAGGATGCGGCACTGGAGCGGCGCTTCCAGCCGGTCACCGTGGGTGAACCGACAACGGAGGAGGCGCTGGATATCCTGCGCGGCCTGCGGGACCGCTATGAGGCGCACCACAAGGTGCACATCACCGACGAAGCTCTTAGTGCCGCGGTGCAGCTGTCCAGCCGGTACATCACCGACCGCTTCCTGCCCGACAAGGCCGTTGACCTGATGGACGAGGCTGCCAGCCGGGTGCGCATTCAGGCGTTCACGCCGCCGCCCGACCTGCGCAAGGAAGAGCAGGAGCTGGAGGAGGTCTGCACCCTGAAGAAGGAGGCCATTGCCCGTCAGGACTTTGAGCAGGCTGCCGCCAACCGCGACCGGGAGCGCGCGCTGCGGTCCGTCATCGAAGAAAGAAAGGCGGCATGGGAACAGCAGCAGAGCAAGACCGCAGACGAGGTGACCGCCGAGGACATCGCGCAGATTGTATCCAGCTGGACCGGCATTCCGGTGCAGAAGATGACCGAGACCGAAGCCGACCGGCTGCTGCATCTGGAGGATACTCTGCACAGCCGGGTCATCGGGCAGGATGAGGCGGTCAGTGCTGTGGCCCGTGCCATCCGCCGCGCCAGAGCGGGCCTGAAGGACCCCAAGCGCCCCATCGGCAGCTTTATCTTCCTTGGCCCCACGGGTGTGGGCAAAACCGAGCTGTGCCGTGCCCTTGGCGAGGCCATGTTCGGGGATGAGGACGCCGTCATCCGCATGGACATGAGCGAATACATGGAAAAGCACACCACCTCCCGGCTGGTGGGCTCTCCCCCCGGCTATGTGGGCTATGAGGAGGGCGGTCAGCTGACGGAGGCCGTGCGCCGCAAGCCCTACAGCGTGGTCCTGCTGGATGAGGTGGAAAAGGCCCATCCGGATGTGTTCAACATCCTCCTGCAGATTCTGGAGGACTGACGGCTGACGGACAACACCGGCCGGGTAGTCAGCTTCAAAAACACCATCATCGTCATGACCTCCAACGCCGGTGCCCACGCCGCCTATGACAAGCGCTCCCTTGGCTTTGGGGCCAAGAGCGTCACCGACAGCGCCAGCTACGAAACCATGAAGGAATCGGTGATGAAGGAAGTGAAGGAGCTGTTCCGCCCCGAATTCATCAACCGTCTTGATGAGCTGATTGTGTTCCACGCTCTGGGCGAGGAGGACATCCGCCGCATTGCCGACATGATGCTCCGTCAGGTGGCAGGCCGGCTGGAGGAGCGGGAAATCACCCTCCAGTGGGAGGACGAGGTGGCCGCCAAGCTGGCCAAGGACGGCTACGATGCCAAGTTCGGTGCCCGTCCCCTGCGCCGCACCATCCAGCGGGTGGTGGAGGATATGCTCTCCGAGGAGGTCCTGCTGGGCCATATTTCCCTTGGGGATACCGCACGGCTTGTCCTGCGGGAGGACGAGGTCAGGGTGGAAAAGGTACAGTAATACACAGGGCCGCGGAGGATGCTTCGCGGCCCCTTTTCCTTGACATCCCTGCGGTGCGCGGGTATGATTGTATCGTAATCAATCCATGGAGGAAATGCCATTGACATTCGCGACATACAAGCAAAAATACGGCCGGCTGACCGCCGCCATTCTGACGGCAGCGGTGCTGTTGGGCATGATGCTGATGAAAACCCGGCGGCTGGCCGGATATAATCCAGTGCAGAAAACGGCCATGCTGGTGGAGCTGGCCATCTGGGGCGTGATGCTGATTGGCCTTTGTGCGGTCATCCTTTGCCACAAAATCAAGCGCCATCAGCTGTTCATCCTGATGGCGGCGGCTATCGGGCTGTGCTATGCCTTTGCCATTACCCCTATGTCTGCCCCTGACGAAACGGCCCATTATAAAAACGCGGTGGCCATCGCCTCCGGGCTGACAGGGGGACAGGTGGACGCTAACTATCTCTCCCTTGAGGGGCTGACACCCCACGAAAACACCGGCGAAGCTCTGCACACCTATCTTACCGGCCTTGCGGGGGAAACACTCACCGGCGACAAGACTGACTGCCCCTGGGTGTGCCAGTCCTATCCGGTGATGTACCTGCCTCAGGTGCTGGCCACCCTGCTGGCCTTTGCCCTTCATCTGAACCGCATGTGGATTTATCTGCTGGGAGATTTGCTCAATCTCGCCCTGTACATTACCCTCACGGCCATGGCCATCCGCATCATTCCCCGGGGCAAAACGCCCCTGATGCTGGCCGCGGTCACCCCCATGGCCATGCAGCAGGCATCCAGCCTGTCGGGGGACGGGTTTGTCATCGGCATGTCCTTTCTGCTGATTGCCTTGGCGGTCCGTGCCATGGAAAGACAGGGCAAGGCGGGCAGGGGAGAGCTGGCGGCCATCATGGCGGTATCGGTGCTGATGGCTCCGGCTAAGGCGGTGTACTTCCTTTTGCTGCTTCTTCTGGTGCTGATTCCCAAAGAGCGCTTTGGCTCCAACGGGCGCAAGTGGCTGTTCATCGCCGCAACGGCGGCGCTGGCGGCGGCGGTGACCGTGGCGGTGCAGCTGAGCTGGCTGACCAAGCAGGTGAGCGACAGTGCCGCCGGAACAACCCCCTACTACTCCATGGGCTGGGTATTGAGCCATCCGGTGCAGACGGTGATGCTGGTCATCAACACGCTGGTGCCCCGGGGCGCCTTCTGGTATATTGACAGCGCAGTGGGCCGGGAGCTGAGTGGCCTGTCATTGCAGATTTTCCCGGGCTATGTGTACTTTATGCTGTTCCTTGTGCTGCTTTCTGCGGTGACGAGCAAGGGCGAAACACCCCTGAAGCCTGTGCGCCGCTGGAGCTTCCTGACCATTGCCGCACTGGTGGTGCTGGCCACCATGGGCACCATGCTTATCGCGTGGACTCCCATGGGCGCAGCCGCCATTGACGGTGTGCAGGGCCGGTACTTCATTCCCCTGCTGCCGCTGGTGTTCATCGCCATGGAGAACAGCTGCTTTGCCGCCCAAAAGGATTACTACCGCTTCTACGGCATCGGCATGCTGGCGCTGCAGCTGGTTACGCTGAACGAAATTATGGCCATCATGATTCAGAACGCTGTGTGATGGTGCTTTTGTCCTGTGAACCGAATATGAAGAAACGGTAAATTTTGCCATCAAGGGCCTGTCCAGCGTTGACAGGCCCTTTTTTTGATGCTACCATATGACCGAAAGAACAAAATCAGTCATACCGTAACGGAGGAATACCATGAGCTATATCCGTTTTGAAGAGGTCAGCAAGGATTACAAAAGCGGCGATACGGTGATCCATGCTGCGGACCATGTCAGCTTTGAGATTGAGCAGGGCGAGTTCTGCGTGGTGCTGGGCCCCAGCGGCGCAGGCAAAACCACCATCCTCAACCTGCTGGGCGGCATGGACAAGGCCACAAACGGCAAAATCACCGTGGGCAGCAAGGAGGTCACCGCCATGAACGGCCACCAGCTGACCGATTACCGCCGGCTGGATGTGGGCTTTGTGTTCCAGTTTTATAACCTGATGCCCAACCTGACCGCCCTTGAAAATGTGGAGCTGGCCCAGCAGGTTTGCCCCAATGCCCTTAACCCAAAAGAGGTGATGGAGCAGGTGGGGCTTGGTCACCGGATGGGCAACTTCCCGGCGCAGCTGTCCGGCGGCGAGCAGCAGCGCGTATCCATCGCCCGGGCGCTGTGCAAAAATCCCTCCCTGCTGCTGTGCGATGAGCCCACCGGCGCACTGGACAGCAAAACAGGCGAGCAGGTGCTGGAGCTGTTGACCAACCTCTGCCGGGATTATCACACCACGGTGGTCATCATCACCCACAATGCCAGCATTGCCCAGCTGGGCAACCGGGTCATCCGCATGAAAAACGGTCAGGTGGAAAGCGTGACCCTCAATGAGCATCCGGCGCGGGTGGAGGAGGTAACATGGTAAAGCAAAAGCGGGGCGGGCGCAAACGCGGCATCCTGACCCGGAAGCTGATGCGCGACATGAAGCACAGCGCCATGCAGTTTTTTGCCATGCTGATGCTGTGCTTCCTCGGCACATGGGTCTTTGCCGGGCTGGATGCCAACTGGCGCACCATGGCGCTGTCCTACGATACGTATTTTACGCAGAACAACATTGCCGATTTTTGGGTGAAGGATGCATCCTTCAGCAATGCGGCCCAGCGGAAGGTGCAGCATCTCCCCGGGGTGGGGCAGATGATTTGCCGCACCAATCTGCGGGTGGATTGCCCCGACCTTGGCACCGATACAGATCCGGTGCAGGTGCAGATGCTGGCCTATGAGGGCCCGGCGGAAATCAACATCCCGCTGATTCATGCGGGCGAGTCCCTTGCCGCCGGCGATGTGCGGGGCATCCTGCTGGAGGAGCAGTTTGCTAAGGCCCAGGGGCTGAAGGTGGGGGACCGCATCAAGCTGCGGCTGCCCACGGGTGATACATCCTTCACCGTGCGGGGGCTGGTGCTGTCCCCGGAATACATCGTTACCAGCCGGGATGTTTCCCCATAGCCTGCGCGGTTCGGCTTTGTCATTGTCAACCGCGATGCCATGACATCCCTGCCGGTCAACGAGCTGCTGATTACGCTGGAGGACGGCGCGAATCAGGCAGATGTGAAGGCGGCGCTGACGGACCTGCTCCCCGGCGCGGCGGTGATTGAGGTCAACACCAACAGCGGCACCGCTACAGCCCATAACTTTGTGCGCATGTTCAAATCCATGAGCTACCTGTTCCCGGTGCTGTCCTATGCCGTGGCCATCATGATTGTGGTATCCACCCTGACCCGCATGGTGGAAAACCAGCGCATTCAGATGGGCACCCTGAAGGCACTGGGCTTCCCGGCGAAGACCATCCGCAATCACTATCTGGCCTACGCGCTGGTGCCCTCCATGGTGGGCTCTGTGGCCGGATTAATTGCGGCGCAGTTCACCCTGCCCGATGCCATCTGGGCCATGCTGATGCACAACTCACGCATGCCATGGATGCTTCGCGCGCCCATCTCCCCCGTCAGCTGGGTGGCCTGCGCGGCCACGGTGGTGCTGTCGGTGCTGGTCTGCTGGATTGTGTACCGCAAGGCGGCGCGGGAAACCACCGCTGAGCTTCTGCGGCCCAAGCCCCCCAAGAGCGGCAGCCGCATCCTGCTGGAAAGATGGAAGGGGCTGTGGCAGCGGCTGTCCTTCAATGGCAAGATGGTCATCCGCAATATTTTCCGCAACAAGGGGCGGTCGTTCCTGTCGCTGGTGGGCGTGTTCTTCTGCAACATGCTGATTGTATGCTCCTTCAGCCTGCAGGATTCCATCCCACAAATGATTGCCGATCATTACACCAAAACGCTGGTCTACGATGTCCGGGCCGAGCTGGACACCACCGCCGATACCCTGCACAGCTACCGCGTGCGCATCCCTGCCGCAGCGGTGGAGGGCATCATGGAAAAGGGCGTATCGGCCATGGGCAAAAGCGGCATCCGTTCCTGCACGCTGACGGTGGTCCCTGCGGGGCAGACAAGCCTGCATCTGGGCGAAAACCAGTCGGTGCTGCAGCTGCCGGAAAGCGGCGCCTGCATCAGCCGGAAGCTGGGCAAGCTGCTGGACATCGGCCTTGGCGATACCCTGACCGTGTACTTCACCGGGGATGACGAGCCGGTGCGCCTGCCCGTGGTCTGCTTTGCCGAAACGAACATCGGACAGGGCATTTACATGAGTGAAACGGCCTATAAGGCATTGCGCAAGGGCGGCTTTGCACCCACGGCCTTGCTCATCAGCGGCATTGATGAAAACACTGTTCACGTGCTGGAGGAAATGGACGAGGTCACCGACCTGAAGTATCCGGAAAACCAGCGCCGACAGACCGCCGGCATTATGGATTCCACCACCCTCATCTTCTCCATCCTCTCCGGCGTGGCGCTGCTGCTGGCCTTTATCATCTGCTATAACATGGGCCTGATGAACTTCACCGAGCGCACCCGGGATTATGCCACGCTGAAGGTGCTGGGCTATCACCAGAAGGAAATCCGCCGGCTGATGATGCGGGAGCAGGAAATCATCTCCCTGATTGCCACGGCGCTTTCCGTGTATCCCGGCATGCTGCTGACATCCATCATCCTGAAGCTGTGCGAGATGGAGAACATGGTGTTCACCACCTGCTTCAAGCCCCTGTCCATCATCAAGGCATGCGTGATTTCCATCGTGTTTGCCTGGGCCATCGAGTGGCTGTTGACCCGCAAGGTCAAAAAGATTGACATGGTGGAAGCGCTGAAATCCGTGGAATGAATCCTGTTGAAACAATCACAAATATGATGAAAGAAGTGGTAACGATGAAGAGACTGACTGCGCTGATGGCCGCCGCCATGCTGATGGTGACTGCCGTGCCCGCTCTGGGCGAAACCGACCTGACCAACTGCTCCATTACCAACGGCACCATCCGGGCGACGGAGTATGTGGATATCACTGCCCCTGCCGCCGGTACTCTGCTGCCCTTTGACGTGGAAGCGGGCGATGCGGTGGCGGAAGGGGACGTGCTGTTTACCCTGATGACCACCGATGTGCTTGCCCCCGAGGATGGCAAAATCACCGCCATGTTTGCCGCCGCCGGTGAGGATGCCGCCGCCGTTACCGCCACCTACGGCATGACCGCCTCCATGGAGCCTGCCCGGCTGATGCGGGTGAACTGCTCCATTCAGGGTGCCTTCAACGAGGAGGACAACAAGTACCTCCATGTGGGCGAAACGCTGTACTTTGAATCCACCAAGAGCGGCAAGGAAAAGGGCACCGGCCGCGTGATTTCCGTCAAGGGTGACAACTATGTGGTGGAGATTCTGGAGGGCGAATTTGAAAAGGGCGAACAGCTGACCATGTACCGCTCCGTGAACAAGGGCAACAGCACCAACGTGGGCAAGGGCACCGTGGTGCGCCGGGAGCCGGTGGCCATTCAAGGCACCGGGCTGGTAACGGAATGCTTCGTGCGCCCCGGGCAGCAGGTGAAGGCAGGGGAGAAGCTGTTCTCCGTGCTGCCCGGCTGCAGTGACCTGTCCGTAAAGCCCGAAATTACCGCCCCCGAGGCCGCGGTGGTGGCCAATGTGGCCGCCGCAGCCGGTCAGCCGGTGGGGAAGGGTCAGCTGCTGTGCCGCCTGTACCTGACCGATGAGCTGGAGCTGGTGGCCGATGTGGACGAAATGGACCTGAAGAAGCTGGAGGTGGGCAGCACGGTCAGCTTCACATTGGATACGGACAGCAGCACCGTGCTTTCCGGTCAGGTGACGGAGATTTCCTCCCTGGGCATCCAGAAGCAGAATGCCGCCTATTACACCGTCCATGTCAGGCTGTACAATGCTCAGGGCATCCGCCTTGGCCAGAGTGCCAGCCTGTATCTGCCCAACGATTGATGGGAGGGGTTCTCGATGGCAGCTGCCTTTTCTGAAAAAGAGAAAGCAAGCATCCGGCAAGCCCTGATTTCTGCCGCGCGCAAATATGCCCAGACCATTGGCATGAAGCGCACCACCGTGGACATGCTGGCTGCGGAGGCCGGTATCTCGAAGGGGGCGTTCTACGGCTTTTATGAATCCAAGGAGCATCTGTTTCTGGATATGCTGGAGGCATGGCACGAGGAGATTGAGAGCCACGCTCGGGCGGTGCTTGAGGGCTGTGCCTCTGCTGACCCAAAGCAGCGCGCCGGTATGATGCTTAAGGAGGCACTGCGGCTGACCGCCGGCCAGTCCCTGCACCGCTTTATGCGGGAGGATGCCCCGGTGCTGCTGCGCAAGCTGCCCCCGGAGCTGCTGGAAAAGCAGTACAAAAACGATGACGAGCTTATCCTCAACCTGATGGAGAAGGCCGGCATCACCCTGTCCATCCCCCGGGAAACGGCGGTGGGCATCATCCGCATCATGTTCCACAGCCTGCTTTTGGTCGACCAGACCGGCGCCGCCTACGCCGATGCGCTGTCGGTGCTGGTGGACTGCTGCTGCCGCCAGCTGATTGTGGGGTAAAATGTCTGCGCGGCAAAGACGGATTGCTGATTTTCAGTGAATAAAACTTCACAGCGGTACTCCCTCAGTCACGACTTCGTCGTGCCAGCTCCCTCGGCGAGGGAGCTTTTTTATTTGGCAAACCAACTGAGCCTCCCTCCTCGAGGGAGGTGGCGGCGAAGCCGACGGAAGGAGCAAAAGCGGCCGGATGAGGTTTCGCTGACAGGAAAACCGGGTACAATAATAAAGGGGTTTCATTGATTCTGAAATCCGCCATATTCTTATGTAATCATCATGTTATTGTTGCGGAAAATGGTGGATGGTGGTATAATTAACCATGATATATGGGCAGAAGAACCATGCTCGTATATCTTCCATAGATGAACAGTGTGATAAAGTGAGGCGACCGGCCCCATGAAGCGGCGACGAGATCAAAAACCCGCGGTGGTTGTGCTGTTGGCGGCGGTGATTACAGCGCTGCTGTTGACGGCTGTGTTGTGGCACCGCGAGCCGGATATCACCCCGGAAACGCGGGGAGAATATACAGGCCCCTATACCCGGCGGGATACCATCACCGTAAACGGACGGCAATATGCCCAGCGGGGGCGGCTGGATACGCTGCTGATGCTGGGCATCGACCAGAGCGGCAATGTGACATCCGCGGACCATCGCAGCGGCGGTCAGGCAGACTTTCTGCGGCTGCTGGTGGTGGACCATGAACAGAAGCGGGTTACGCAGATTGAACTCGACCGCGATACGGTGGTGCCCATCACCGTGCTCAGCGTGACCGGTGTCCGCCGCGGCACCAGGGAGGCACAGATTTGTCTGGCCCATGCCTTTGGTGACGGCAAACTGGAGAGCAATGCGCTGACGGCCGAGGCGGTCAGCCGTCTGCTGAATGTCCCCATCCGAAATACTCTGTCCGTGAATCTGGACAGCATTCCCGTCATCAACGATTTTGTGGGCGGGGTAACGGTCACCGTGGAGGATGACCTGACCGCCGCCGACCCGACCCTGACCCCCGGCGCGGTGGTCACGCTGACAGGCAAGCAGGCCGAAGCCTTCGTCCGCAGCAGACGCGGCGTGGGCGATGGCAGCAATCCCCAGCGCATGAAGCGCCAGCAGGTGTACATCAGCGGACTGATGACCCGGCTGAAGGCAAGGATGGACGAGAACCAGAACACCATCCCCCAGCTGACGGAAGCACTGGGCAGCAGCCTGTGCACCGACATCAGCCGCGGCCGGCTGACCAACGATGCGTGGGTGGCCAGAGACTACGAGCAGGTGTATGTGACAATCCCCGGCACATCTGCTGTGAAAAACGGCTTCCGGGTCTTCTATTGTGATGAACAGGCGCTGGCGCAGCTGGTGCTGGATGTATTCTACAAACCCATTGACTGATACAAGGAAACGAGGGAGTATCCATGAAAAAGCTTGCCGCGCTTCTGATGACGGTGCTGATGGCAGTGATGATGCTGTGCGTACCCGCCCTTGGCGAGGACCTGCCCAGCATTACCATCGGCGATGTGAAAAAGGTGGTTATCAGCAACGACAACGAAAAGGATGGCACCGGCTTTATCCTGCGTGAGGATGAAGAGGACATCGCCTATGTGGGCTCCGGCCGTGAAATCATCCGTCTGGAGGAAGCGGCCAGCCCGCAGGAATACTTCAACGCCGTCAATGAAAAGGGCGAGGAGGTCATCCTGACCGAGATGCTGGAAAACGAGGACATCACCGTGGACGAGCTGATTCCCGTGGAGGCCTTCAACTACGAGCCCTCCATGGGCAATGTCCGGGTGTGGATTGACAGCATCACCCCCTATGAAGAGGGGCAGAAGGTCATCGTGCTCTTCGGCTTTACCCTCCGGGCCAACGGTTCGCTGATTCGCCGCACAGAGGCAACGGTGAGAACCCTGGATGAAGCGGAGGCCCTTGTCTTCGGCACCGAAGAGGAAGCCAAGGCCGCCATGGAAGCCTACGAGGAGTACATCAACGTCAAGTGGTACGCCCTGGAGGGCGAGGCCATTCTGGAGGACCGGGTGGAGCTGGTGCTGCCGGGCGAAATGGCCCAGCAGATTCAGGACTATCAGGCCTTCATGGCCATGGTCAGCGCCCCCATGCCCGAGGAAGAGGGCGCCGCTGTGCCGGATACATTGTAATTCACCACAACGACCAACAGGATGAACAGGAGCATGCCTATGTCGGAGAGAAGACAGACACCCTATCTGCCCAAGGAAGGCAATCCCCCGGCCATCAATGAAGTGCAGGGGCCTGATATGGCCGATGCGGACACCATTGATCTGGTGGAGCTGTTTTACCGCCTGCTGGACGGGTGGAAATCCATTCTGGCCTTTACCCTGCTGGGTGCGCTGCTGGCCTTCGGGTACACCAACTGGTTTATGAAGCCCCAGTACCGGGCCAAGTCCACCATCTATGTGCTGAGCAACAAGGAGTCGGTCATCAACATGTCCGACCTGCAGATTGGTACGGCGCTGACGGGGGACTATATCAAGGTGTTTGATATGTGGGAGGTTGCCGAGCAGGTCTTGCAGAAGCTGAAGCTGCCCTACAGCTATTCCGGCCTTCGCGGCATGATTTCCGTGACCAACGCCACCAACACCCGCATGCTGGATATTTCCGTCACCTCCAACTCCGCATAGGAGGCGGCGGCCATTGCCAATTGCTATGCAGAGGTGGCCAGTGATTATATCTCCACCAACACGGCCACCGACAAGCCCAGCATCATGTCCCGGGCGCTGGTGCCCTCTTCACCCATCGGCCCCAGCAAGGTGCGCAACGCGGCACTGGGTGCCATTGTGGGCATGCTGCTGATGTGCGGCATCCTGACGGTGCGCTTCCTGATGGATGACAAAATCAAGAACGCGGATGATATCATGCGCTACACCGGGCTCATCAATCTGGCCTCCATCCCTGTGGTGGATGAGAAGGGAGAGAAGAGAAAGTAATGCTGAATATGTCCATCGGCAACCTGCAAAAGCTGCCTTATGACGCTGAAGAGGCCGTGAACACCCTGTGCACCAATCTCTCCTTTGTGGGCAGCGGCACCAAGAAGATTATGTTTACCAGCTGCATTGCCCACGAGGGCAAAACCTTCACCGCCATGAATGTGATGCGCACCATGACCAAGCTGGGCTACAAAACGGTGATGGTGGATGCGGACCTTCGCAAGTCCATTCTGGCGGCAAAGTTTGATTTCCACGGCGTGGAAAACGGCTTGAGCCATTATCTGGCCGGCCGCGCGGATATTGAGGACATCATCTACCAGACCAACGTCCCCAACGGCTTCATTGTGCCGGTGGGCGTTTGCGTGGGGAATCCCCTGCCTCTGCTCAATTCCCGCCGGTTTACAAAGCTGCTGGATTATTTGGCCGAGCAGGCGGATTATGTGATTGTGGATGCG
>JAUNDF010000004.1:0-36354 GCA_030526225.1 Clostridia bacterium | reverse complement strand
GCTTGGTCATCGATGCGGCGCAGATTGCCAAATCCTGCGACGGCACGGTGCTGGTCATCAAGTACAACGCCGTATCCCGCCGGGAGCTGGTCCATGCCAAAAATCAGCTGGAGCAGACCGGCTGTCCGCTGCTGGGCACGGTGCTGTCCATGGTGGATTACGACAGCTTCCTGAGCAAGAGCTACTACAATAGGTCTTATTACGATTACTACGCCTATGCAGCCGGTGCGGGTGAGCATCACCACCGCCGCAAGAAGGGCCGCAAATGATGCTGCAGGATATCCATTCCCACTTTGTATACGGTGTGGATGACGGCGCGCCTGACCGGGCACATATGCAGCAGCTGCTGGATGCGGCTTACCATCAGGGTATCGGCCTGCTGATGGCCACGCCCCATGTGGTCCCCGGGGTGGAGCCCTTTGACGGGGCGCTGTTTCAGGCGCATTTGGCATAGGCACAGGACTACTGCCGTGCCATGGGCTATCCCATCCGGCTGGTGCCGGGGGCGGAAATCCTGTGCACACCTGCCATGGTGCCCTATGCCCGTTCCCGCCGGCTGATGACGCTGGGGGACAGCAACCGGGTGCTGGCAGAGTTTTCGCCCTCCATCCCCATGAAGGACATGGAAGCGCTGCTGGCGGTGCTGGAGGAATCCGGCTATCAGCCCATCATCGCCCACGGCGAGCGGTACCGCTGTCTGCACAGCTTTCGTGCCGCATAGAAGCTGAAGGCGCGGTTTTCAACCCTGCAGCTGCAGGTCAATGCCCGCAGTATCCTCCAGCCAAGGACGCTGGGGGACAGGCTGCTCATCCGCCGCTGGCTGCGCGGTGAATTGATTGACTACATCGCCTCCGATGCCCATGTGCTGCCCCAGCGACCCTTCCTCCAGCGGGAAGCAGGGGAGAAGCTGCTGGCGCATTATCCCCGGGCCTACGTGGAGCGGATGCTTTGCATCAATCCGGCGGAGCAGGCCGCCCAAGGATGGTGACGCGCCATGGATAAGGTAACCTTTTTCAGCGGCGTGGTGCTGGCCATGGTGCTGGCACTGCCGGTGGTTTCCCACCTTCTTCGGCGCTATCCGCGGCTGCTCAGCTTTATCAACTACCTCTTGCTGGCGGTGTACCTGTTCGCCAACATTTATCTGACCATGCTGTCACGGCCGGTGCGGATGTATCACCACATGGAGCTGACGCCCTTTTGGTCCTACGCGGCGTGGGCGCAGGGGGATGCGGAGCTGCGGGAGGAGGTTATCCTCAACATCCTGCTGTATGTCCCCCTTGGCTATCTGATGCACCACGCCTTTCCGCGGCTGAAGTGGTGGCTGGTGATTCTTTCCGGTTTTGCCTTGTCTGCCCTGACGGAAGCGGTGCAGCTGGTGTGCAAGCTGGGCTTGTGTGAAATTGACGACCTGATTTCCAACACCCTCGGCACCGTCATCGGTGTGGGCGCGTATATGCTCTACAAGCGTCTGGAGCGGCGGAAGCAGGATCAACCATAAATTCCCCTTCGGGAAGGAGCGGATGCCCTTGAATACCAAGCGTCCACGGCAAAAAGGAAAAAAGTTCAGCGTCAAGCTGTCGCTGGGCTTGTTTGATGCGCTGATTTTCGCGGCAGTGGTGATGGTGCTGTTTGTGTACTATCGCGGCGGCGGCAAAATGAGCATGTACGCCGTGCTGACCCACAGCGCTCTGGCGGCGGTGTGTATTTTCGGCATGCGCATTGGTATGCACATCTACCGGCAGATTTGGCGCTACGGCGGCATCCAGTGCTACATCCTGATGCTGTTGGCTGATGGCTGTGCCTTTATGCTGTACCTGATGCTCAGCTACCTGATCAAAATCCCCCACATTGCCGTGGTCCGCATTCTGGCCTTCAGCTGTATCAACCTGTTGGGCGCGCTGGCCATCCGCATGGTGTACCGCTATGCCTACAAGTGCGGCAACCGGGATGACTTGCTGGGCCGGGTGATGCGGCTGATGCTGAAGGTGTTCACCGGCGGCCGCGTGCGCACCGAGGCCGACCCCAACAATTCCAAAATCAAGATTGCCATCATCGGTGCCGGCTCTGTGGGCATCGGGCTGGCAGAGGACCTGTGGCAGAACCCTCAGGCCAAGTACATTCCCCGCTGCTTTATCGACAACGATCCCCAAAAGGTGGGCCGCGACATCCACGGCGTATCCGTGCTGGATGAAAACGATGCCACCTTTGAGACCCTCCGCAGCCACCAGATTCAGGAGGTGGTCTTCGCCATCCCCACCATGAGCCGCACGAGAAAGATGGAGCTGGTGGAGTACTACAAAAAGGCCGGCTTTGCCATCAAGGTGTTCGATTTCCCCGCCATGGAAATCCCCGGCAGAAAGCGCCAACTGCGCGAATTCAACATTGAGGATCTGCTGATGCGGGAGCAGAAGGAACTGATTGACGACAAGACCCGCGCCTACTATCAGGGCAAAAAAATCCTGATTACCGGCGGCGGCGGCTCCATCGGCTCCGAGCTGTGCCGACAGCTGGCCAAGATGAACCCCAAGCAGATTATCGTGGTGGATATCTACGAAAACTGCGCCTATGACCTGCAGCAGGGCCTGACCTTTGCCTACCGGGGCAAGCTGGATATCCGGGTGGAGATTGTCTCCATTACCAACAAGAAGGGTCTGGCAAGGGTGTTTGAGGAATACCGCCCCGATATCTGCATCAATGCCGCGGCTCACAAGCATGTGCCGCTGATGGAAAAGAACTGCATTGAAGCGGTGGAGAACAACATCTTCGGCACGCTGAATGTCATCCAGCTGTGTGAGGAATACGGCTGCGGCCGCTTTATGATGGTTTCCACCGACAAGGCGGTGAACCCCACCAACATCATGGGTGCCACCAAGCGCATGTGCGAGATGGTGATGCAGGCGTATTCCACCAGAGGCAAGGTACAGTGCAGCGCTACCCGCTTCGGCAATGTGCTGGGCAGTGCAGGCAGCGTGATTCCGCTGTTCAAGCGCCAGATTGCCGCCGGCGGCCCTGTAACGCTGACGGACAAGCGCATCATCCGCTACTTTATGACCATCCCCGAGGCCAGCCAGCTGGTGCTGGTCAGCGGTGCCATGGCGCAGAACGGTGAGCTGTTTGTGCTGGATATGGGCAAGCCGGTGAAGATTTACGATCTGGCCCGGAACATGATTCAGCTCAGCGGCGTGCAGGGCATTGAAATCATTGAGACCGGCCTTCGCCCCGGCGAAAAGCTGTACGAGGAGCTGCTGGTCAAGTCCGATTTGCTGGAGAAAACGGACAACGACCTGATTTTCATCGAGAAGGAAGAGCCCGTCACCATGGCCCAGCTGGAGGAAAAGCTGTCCATGCTGCGTGATGCCATCACGGATGATGCGCAAGTCCGCAAGGTGATGCATCAGGTGGTCCCCACCTTCAAAACCCCCGAGGAGGTTAACCGGGCGGTGGGGTGAAGAGCTGATATAAAATAGAAGAAGGAGCTGTGAAAATTCACAGCTCCTTTGCTTATATGGTTTTTTCGGATGGATGGTGTTTGCACGCACACTCCCTCAGTCAGCTTCGCCGGAAGGAGTATTACCTTCCCAAATCCCGCTTGATATACATGGCTTTGGCAAGGCGTTCAAAGCCCATTTCACGATAGGTGGGCAGCTGCTATGCGTTGCCGAGGAACAGCGCGCCGTGGGGGACAAGGGCATCGTAAAAGCCGCAGAAAACACGCTGCTTGGCCGTTTCGGTCAGATAGATGAGCATGTTGCGGCATACAATCAGGTGACAGCCGGGGAAATAATTGTCCTGAAGCAAATCCTGCCTGCGGAAGGTCACACAGCTGCGCAGCGCCGGCGTGACACAATAGCTGTGCCCCCGGCGGATAAAAAAGCGGGAACGGAATTCCTGCGGCACATGGGCCATGGCAGAGGCACTGTATTCACCCCGGGCAGCGAGGGCAAGCGCATTTTCATCCACATCGGTGGCGATGATGGCAATGTCCTCCAGCGGCACCAGCCGGGACAGGCTCATGGCGATGGAATAGGGCTCCTCGCCCGTGGCACAGCCCGCAGACCAGATGCGCAGCCTGCTGCCGAAGCGCTTGACCAAATCGGGCAGCACCCGTTCATCCAAGTGCACCCAATGGCGCTGGGTGCGGAAAAACTCGCTGACATTGATGTTGACGTAATCCATAAACTGGCGCACCAGCTCCGGATGGGTCTTCAGCTGCTGCAGGTATTCCCCGTAGCCGGAAAAGCCGTTTCGCAGCATCAGTGCATCAACGCGGCGTCTGATCTGGTTCTCCTTGTAGCAGCCAAGGTCAAAGCCTGCCAGGGCAAAAAACGCCCGGGTAAAGGATTCGTAGCTTTCAGTCACCGTTATGCCTTCTGGGCTTCGTAGGCTTTGATGGCGCTGATGGTGGATTCGTAGGCGCGCACCACGGCGGCGTACAGGGCATCATCAGCCTTGTCGGTGCGGGGGCGCAGCTGCTCGGTCAGCTGATGGGCGGCATCGGCCAGCATGGTAAAGGCCAGATTGCCTGCCACGCCCTTCATGGTGTGTGCTGCACGGAAGGATTCCTCAATGTCGCCGGAAGCCACGGCATCATGCAGGGTCTGCATGGTGGGGTCGGCAAGGAACTTCAGCACGAATTTATCAATCAGCCGGTCGTTCATCAGTCGGGATTTTGCTTCATCATAATTGCCGTTCAGGGCAACGTACAGCTCGGGTACAGTCATGGTATAAACCTGCCTTTATGTATGATTTGGTTACCTGTTGGATACAAACAGCCATTATTTCATTCTATATTATAGGTTGTATGGGGCAAAAAGTCAATCAATCTGCAAAATAAAACCGCGGCTGCTGTTGCAAACCGCGGTTATGCAGGATGATGCAATGGTTATCGTTTGTCCTTGTCGATAAACTCCAGCACAATGACGGAGGCAAGGGCAAAGGCAAGGCCGATGGCGGAGATAATCATCCAGTAGGCAAGCACGTTGCCGCGGGAATGATAGTAGGCATCCTTGGCCATGGCCTGACCGGTCTTTGCTTCCACGAAGTCCTTGATCTTTTCCTTGCCCACAAAGCTGAATGCATCAGCCAGCTTGAAGGTGATATCGCGGGGCTCCTGCAGGGCAGGCTGCAGTTCGGGGGAAGCGGCCAGCATGTCAATCAGCTGACCGGCGGTCAGTTCGGGCATCACCTGTGCCTGACGCAGCTGGCCCACATAGGGCAGCTCTTCGTCCTGCAGCATCTTTACCAGCTGTTCGCCGGTAACGGTTACGGTGATGGAATCGTTGGACATGTTTTCAAGGCTGGTCCATGCGCTGACCATGGGCAGGCTGTTGTAATCAGCCTGGGCAGAGATGCACTTGATGCCGTAGTTGGAAAGGGTCACGCTGGAGAAGGGAGCGGTCCAGGCGGGCAGGGAGAAGATGCCGCCGGAGAAGACCAGCTGGAAAATCAGCAGGAAGGGCATCACCGTCATGGCGGTGGTGGTGGTGTGGGCAATGGAGGACACCAGCAGGGAAATCATGTCGGAGGCGTAGGTAATCAGGAACAGGGTGATGAACAAATCCACCGCGAAGTACCGGGAGAACAGACCCAGCGGGGGATAGTGGATGCCCATCAGCTTGAACACGTACAGCATCAGGCCGGTCTGACCAAGGCACAGCAGCGCCTGATACACCATGTGGGAGAACACGTAGGAGGTAATGTGCATGCCGGAGCGATGCTCGCGCTTGACGATGGCGCGCTCACGGCAGATGGACTGGATGGAGTTGAAGCATCCGTTCCAGATGGCCACGCAGGTCAGGCCGAAGGCACCCTTCAGTGTGCCCTCCATGGTTACGAAGCAGTCCTTGCGGATGACCATGGCCAGCATGGCGGCAATGACGGCGGCCATGGGCAGGACCTTCCAGTCGTTCTGGTAAATAAAGCTTCTCAGCAGCTTGCCGAGGTAGATGGGGACCTGCATGGTGCGGCTGCGGTGGCGAAGCCGGACCTGTTTTGTCTGTGCCTGTGTCATACGGCAGCCTCCTTTGCAAAGCGGTTGATCAGTTCATCCGCGCGGCCCTCGCCGCCATCCTTTACGCTGTTGATGGAGCGGACAATCTGCTCCATGCTGTCTCTCTCGAAGAAGGTGCGGGCCTTGTCAATGGGGCCGAAGAAGGCCAGTCGGCCGGAGCCGGTTCCGTCCTTGGCCAAAACAATCACATCGTCAAACAGGTCCACCACACGGTCGGGGGTGTGGGTGATGACGATGACCATCTTGCCCTGATTGGCAATGGCGCGGAGCTTTTCCATCAGCTTGCGGGCCATTACGCCGTCCAGACCGGAGTCAGGCTCGTCAAGGATGAACAGCGTGGGGTTGGAGATGTACTCCATGGCGATGGAAAGGCGCTTGCGCTGGCCGCCGGAAAGCTTGACCACCATGTTGTCGGCCAGCTTGGTCAGGCCGAATTCGTCCATCACCTGCTCCACGCGGGCCTTGCGCTCGGCCTTGGTAAAGCTGGTGGGCAGGCGCAGGGAGGCGGCATCCATCAGGGTGGAGCGCACGGTGTCGTTGCCGCGCATCAGGTCCAGCTGGGGCACCATGCCCACATCGTACTGCATCTTCTTGTATTCACGGTACAAATCCTGACCGCCCAGCATCATTTTGCCGTTGGCCTTTTCGTAGCCGGTGATGGCGTTAATCAGCGTGGTTTTGCCGGCACCGGAGCCGCCCAGCAGCAGCACCATGTGGCCGGGCTTGATGGCCATATGCACGTCCCGCAGGAGGTACTTCTTCTTCAGGTGCTCGATGACGGAGCGGTCCTCCAGGTTGATGGTCAGGCCGTCGGACAGCACCTCGGCATTGGCGCCGGAGAAGTAGGTATCCACCTTGTTCTGGAAATCCTGCACGGTCCACTTGGGCTGATAATTCTTGCTGAAGCCCCAGACCACCGCCATGATGAGGGGGCAGGTGACCCACAGAAACATGCACAGGAGCTTGTGCTTGCGGCCGAATACATCCGTCAGAGAGGCATACACCCGCAGCCACTGGATAAAGGCATAGATGGACACCAGCAGCGCGGCCACAGCCAGCAGCACAGAAGCCGTGCTGGTTTCGGGGACGAAGTAGCGGACGGCATAAATCAGCATGACCACGATATCCGCGGCCATCAGTGTGCGGCCCTCAGCCTCGCAGTCGGCGGCCTTGCCGATGGCATAATTGCGCCATGCGGGAACAAGACCGTACCACCAGGGCTGGCCCGACTTTTTCATCACACCGCAAAAGCCGATATACTCGATGGACGAAGTCAGAATCCAATACAGCCCGCTGCTGCCGAAGAGCAGCACGGCCAGCAAATCCAGGAGTTTCCAGATGTCAAACATAGACCCGTTACTTTCTGTTGTGAGCAGAAGCTGCACAGAAATTGTTACATATATATATTTTGCATCGGATGCGTTGATGTGTCAAGGTTTTTACAAAAATTAGAAGCGTGGGAAGGCAAAGCGGCGTATCTGTCAACAGATAAAAATTTCCCCGAACGGGCTATGTGCCTGTCCGGGGGAAAGGTTTATTTTGCGATTCTGGCGATGGTTTCCAGCAGGGTGTCTACCTCAAGGGGCTTGGCGATGTGACCGTCCATGCCGGCGGCAAGGCACTTGCGCACATCCTCCTGGAAGGCGTTGGCGGTCATGGCGATGATGGGGATGTCCTTTGCATCTGCGCGGTCCAGGGCGCGGATGGCGGCGGTGGCCTGGAAGCCGTCCATCACGGGCATCATCAAATCCATCAGGATGCCGTCAAAGGTGCCGGGAGGATTGGCGGAGAAGGCCTCCACCGCCTCCTGACCGTTGAACGCCTTGGTGATGATGGCGCCTGCATCGGTGAGGATGGTTTCGGCAATCTCCATGTTCAGCTCGTTGTCCTCCACCAGCAGCAGCTTCATGCCGGTGAGGCTGATGCTGTCGGTCATGGCCTTTTGGGGCATATCCCCGGCGGCGGCCTTGCGGAAGGGAACGGTTACCACAAAGGTGGTGCCTTCGCCCAGACGGCTGTTGACCTCCACGGTGCCGTTCATCTTCTCTACCAGCGCTTTCACGATGGACATGCCAAGGCCGGTGCCCTGATACACGCTGCGGGCATCGCTGCGCTCCTGGGAGAAGGGCTCGAACATGCGGGTCAGGAATTCCTCGCTCATGCCGATGCCCGTATCGGTGACGGTGCAGCGGTAGGTGATGGAATCCGCATCCTCATGGACAACCTCCATGCTGCTGTAAATGCTGCCGTCAGGCTTGTTGTACTTGATGGCGTTGGAGAAAATGTTGATCATAATCTGCCGGACATACAGGGGGCTGCCGTAGACATATCGGTGGGCGATGCCCTTCATTTCGCGGTCATACTTCAGACGGATGCCGTGGTCCACCGCACGGACGGAGGTGATGGTCACCACATCCTCCGCCAGCTCGCGGATATCAAAGGGCTCATCCACCAGCTGAACGTTTTCGTCACCCATCTTGCTCAGCTCCAGCACATCGTTGATGAGGGACAGCAGGTGGTTGGCTGCTACCTTGATTTTGCCGCGGTTGCGGTCTACAAGCTCCCGGTCATCGGAGTGGCGGGTGTTGATTTCAATCAGGCCGATGATGCCGTTGAGCGGTGTGCGGATGTCGTGGCTCAGCTGGGAAAGGAACACGGTCTTGGCGGCATCTGCCCGCTTGGACTGGTCCAGTGCCTCCTGCAGCTGCTCCATGTAGCGCTGACGGGCCTCGTCCTCGGCCTTCTGCAGCTGCTTGCGGCGCATCTCCTCGTTGCGGCGGTACAGGTAAATTATCAGCAGAAGCATGGCCAGGGTGATGATGACGCACATGACGATGTACACCTGCATCTCCCGGAATACGCTCCAGCCGTCCACAGGCTCGATGGTCAGGTGCCATACATCGTTGGGCACCTCAAACTCCACATCCACCCGGCGGCCGATGGGGTCATCGCTGCTGCGGAAGATAAAGCCGTCGCTGTCGGTTACAGCGGTTTCGTCGGGGGTGTCCTTCCACACGGCAAAGCGGTAGCTGGCCATGGAGAAGTCGCTGAGCCCAAGGATGTTCTCCACCACCTTGTCCCAGTTGAGGATGATGATGGTAAAGCCCTTGAAGGCGCCGTTTTCAAACACGGGGTTGCGGATAATCAGCCCAATGCCGCCCTCTACCAGATTGTGGGGGCCGGCGATGGTGATTTTGCCGGTGTCGATGGCGTACTGTGCCCGGGGGCCCTGTGCCGGGTCCTTGAGCATTTCAAAGCCGATGGTGGATTCTGCCACGGCCTCCGGCCAGGCGGCCGCAATCAGCGCGTCGGGGGCAATGTACATGCTGCTGATCATGGGGTGGTCCAGCATCACGCTGCCGGCGATTGACTGAAAATCCATCAGCGCCTTCTCTTCATCATGAATATAGAAATACTTCAGCGCTTCGGAAGCCTCGGTGGCGTTTTCAATCGTCAGCTGGATGGTATTGGCAATGGACTGGGCATTGATGACCG
This sequence comes from Clostridia bacterium, assembly GCA_030526225.1. GTDB lineage: Bacteria > Bacillota > Clostridia > Christensenellales > Aristaeellaceae > JAUNDF01. The sequence goes on along the minus strand of JAUNDF010000004.1, from coordinate 26,849 downwards.
CATCCCTGACCTTCATGTCCTCCTTGTTCTGCGCCACCTGACTGAGGGAGAACAGCTCCGCCAGCACAAACAGCAGCATAAAGGCAATTAGAAGCAGGGGCTTCCTTCTGCTTTTTTGCTCAAACAAACCTGAATTCCTCCGTTTCGGCTAAGGGTATAAAGATAGAAGGAAAACCGATATTTATACATAACCATCCTACAGTATAGCAGAAACCTTGCCAGACAACAACCCGCGGCGAAAGAAAATACGCAGAGGGAACAAAAAGGAGGATGCACCTTGCGGTACATCCTCCTTGAGAGAACCGATATTCAGATTACTTGCAATCTGCAGCATTCTGACCGGCGATGCGGCCGAATACCAGGAAGTCGGTCATGGCGTTGCCGCCCAGACGGTTGCCGGCATGGATGCCGCCGCAAACCTCACCGGCAGCGTACAGGCCCTTGATGACCTCGCCATTGGTGTTGATCACGTGGGTGTCGGTGTCAATCTTCACGCCGCCCATGGTGTGATGCAGAGAGGGAGAACGGGGAGTAGCGGAGAAGGGAGCTTCGTCGATGGTGGTGCCGAACAGCTCCTTGCCGAACTCGGGGTCATGCTTGTCCAGGGTGTACTGGTTGTAGGTGTTCACGGTCTCAACCAGCACGTCAGCGGGCACGCCCATCTTCTCAGCCAGCTCTTCCAGAGTATCAGCGGTGTAAACATAGCCGCCTTCTTCCAGCTGCTTTACGCGGGCGGGGTCAACAGTGCCAACCACGTCGTTGTCGCAGATGATGAAGAACAGGCCGTCGGTCTGCTCCAGGGCAGCCTTTGCCAGCACGTCGCGCTCGGCGTACTCGTTGACATAGCGCTTGCCTTCCTTGTTGACGAACAGCTGGCCTTCAGCAGAGCCCCAGATACCGGTGAACAGAGAGCCATCGGAGGGAGCGGAGGAGGGCATCAGCTGGGCATAACCCATGCCGGTCAGCTCGGCGCCGATTTCACGGGCCATCAGGATGCCGTCGCCGGTGATGCCATGAGCGTTGGTGGAAGCCATGGTATCAGACAGGCCGGGCCAGTAGTTGTTGTATTCCACAACCAGAGGAGCGTTGGCAGCAAAGCCGCCGGAAGCCAGAACCACACCCTTGTTGGCGGTGATGGTCTTCTTTTCGCCGTTTTCGGTTTCAACCACAACGCCGGTCACAGCGCCGTTGTCATCAACAACCAGCTCGGTGGCAGCGGTGTTTACGAAAATCTGTACGCCTTCCTTTTCAGCGGCAGCCTGCAGGGTGTCGATGACATTGCCGTTGGCCAGGCCGTGGCTGCGGGGCCACATGGCGCCCAGGATGGTGGAGGTGGTGTCGTTCCAGGCACCGCCGATGGACTCCAGCCAGGTCAGGGAGTCGTTGGCGCCGTGAGCGAACACATCAATCAGAGCCAGGTCGGGGGAGATGGTTTCGCCGTTCAGGCCGGTACGGGTACCGCCCATGTAGCAGTGCAGCATGTGCAGCTCGGGGGTATCGAACAGGTAGGTGGCACCGGAAGCCAGGTAATCGTTGATCTGGCCCTTCACGGTCTCCAGCACGGGGCCGAAGTCGCCGAAGTCAGCGGGATCCAGCTCCAGGTAAGCCTTCAGGGTCTCCACCAGAGCGGAGTCCATTTCCATCTTTTCCTGACGAGCGGGGTCAGCGGCGTTGAAGCCCTGGCCGGCAATCTTGGTGTTGCCGCCCAGTGCGCCCATCTTCTCAACCAGCACAACGGAGGAGCCGGCCTGAGCAGCGGTCACAGCAGCAGTCAGACCTGCGCCGCCGCCGCCGATGATAACAACATCAGCGCTCTCGGGCAGAACAGCTTCTTCCTTGGTCTCGCCCTCGATTTCACCCAGGGCAACCTTCACGGCGTTCATGATGCCGTTGGAAGCAAAGGTAGCGCCGGAAACAACGTCCACATCGGTAGACTGTGCAGCGATGATGGCATCGGCAACAGTGGGCCATGCGGTGTTCCAGATGTTCTCGGTCTCGTTGGTCTTCACCAGGTTGATGGCGGTGATGGCACCGTTCTCAACGGTTACTTCAACGGTGATGTCGCCAAACAGGCCAGCGGCGGTACCGGTGGTGGTGCCGTCGTTCCAGCCCTCAGCCACAGCACCGGCGCAGCCCATCAGCATGGCTACGCACAGCAGCAGGGAAAGGAACTTCTTCATAGAGCGTATTCCTCCAAATCTTTCGCGGCTCTCCGTCGGCCAATTCCGGCGGGGATTGCCAAAACATTGACATTCTATCCCATTGTGAACAAATTATCAATATACAAAATGACGAACATTCAACCAGATGCAACATGAAATGGAAAAATATGGGTTTAACGTGAAAATACCTGCTTTTTCTGCAGGAGACACGGTAAAATAGCAAAATTCATCCTTATTTCACACGGGCGCGATACAATACCGGCGTAAACGAACGCCTCTTATAAAGAGGATGACATACACGACAAACCGAGGAGTGTGCCTGCTGTGAAAAATCAAAGGAAGAAAAAGGAATGGTATACCAACAAAACCACCATGGCGGTGTATGTGGTTTTGCGGCTGCTGGTCATTCTGACCATGGTCCGCTGCATTTTCCGCCGCGAGTTTGAGAGCGTTTTCCTCTGTGCCTTTTCACTGGTGCTGATGATTCTCCCCAGCATCCTGCAGAAGACGCTGAAAATCACCCTGCCCTCCACCATGGAGGTCATCATTCTGCTGTTCATCTTCTGCGCGGAAATTCTGGGCGAAATCAACAGCTTTTATATTAAGGTAGAAAACTGGGATACCATCCTCCATACCCTCAACGGCTTCTGCTGCGCGGCCATCGGTTTTTCGCTGGTGGATATGCTCAACCGCAGCGAGCGGTTTTCCGTGAAGCTGTCGCCGCTGTTTCTGGCCATTGTGGCCTTCTGCTTCTCCATGACCGTGGGTGTGCTGTGGGAGTTCTTTGAGTTCGGCAGTGACCTGCTGGTGCATACCGACATGCAGAAGGACACCATCGTCAACACCGTGTACACCGTGGAGCTGGATGAAACGCGTTCCAACAAGGTGATTGCCGTGGATGACATTCAGGATGTGATTGTGGTTCACTCCGACGGCAGCCAGCAGTCACTGGGCCTGGGAGGCTATCTGGATATCGGCATTGCGGATACCATGAAGGACCTGTTCGTGAACTTCATCGGCGCGGTGGTGTTCTCCATCATCGGGTATATTTATGTGGCCAGCCGGGGGAAGGGCAAATTCGCCTCCCGGTTTATCCCGCAGGTGGAAATGGAACAAAATGCGTGATGCTTCAGGAGGTTTGCCATGACGGATGTTCTTGCGGTGATTTATCAGCATCAGGATGCGGCGTACGGTGATTTTCTTGCAAAGCTGATTCCCACCACGCCCCGTGAGAAGGTCATCGGGGTGCGCGCGCCGGAGTATAAGAAAATCATCCGGGAAATCGGCAGTGAAGCCGCAGAGGAATTCCTGACCCGGCTGCCCCACGCCTATCACGAGGAAAACAGTCTGCATGCGGCGCTGCTCAATCAGATGAAGGATTACGATGCTTGTGTGGAAAAGGTGGAGGCGTTTCTTCCTTATATTGATAACTGGGCGGTCAATGACAGCCTGAACCCTGCCTGCTTCAAAAAGCATCGCGATGAGCTGGCAGAGCATGTGCCGCGGTGGATGCAGTCGGCGGAAACCTACACCCGCCGCTTCGGTCTGCGCATGGTGATGTGCCACTACCTGCAGGAGGATTTCCGCCCCGGCTTCCTTGACCTTGCCGCCTCGCTCCGTTCGGAGGAATATTACGTGAACATGATGACCGCGTGGCTCTTTGCCGAGGCGCTGGTCAAGCAGTGGGATGCGGCCTTGCCGTACCTGACAGACCAACGGCTGGACAGATGGACCCACAACAAGGCCATTCAGAAGGCCTGCGAAAGCTTCCGCATCACCGATGAACAAAAGCAGCTGCTGCGGACGATGAAGATAAAATAAAATTTTTCTTTCTACCGGCCCTGCCCCTGACATCAGCTGTATAAAAGAGCGTAACAACCAACGAGGAAAAGAAAATTTCCGCATACGGGAAGAAAACCTTTCACCCCGCCGTTATATAAGCGTAAACACCCTGAAGGAGGAATAAACCTATGAAAAAGATTCTTGCCATGACTGCCGCAGCCGTGCTGGCTGTATCCTGTGCCGCAGCCGAAAATGTTGACAATCCCGTCATCGGCGGTGCCGACGGCGCAACCTCTATTGTATTGAAGAACGAAACCTCTATGATTAGCCTGCCCGCCGAGGCCTGCAAGGACACCGCCACCGTAACCCTGGATGCCAACCCCACCACCGGCTACAGCTGGAAGGCCTTCGTCCTCGGCGGCGAAAGCGTTATCCTGCCCGATGAAAACGGCGAGTACAATCCGGATTTTGCCAGCGAAGGCGTCACCGGTGCCGGCGGTCAGACCCAGTTCACCCTGCAGGCTGTGGCCGAGGGCCAGAGTCTGGTGAACTTCGTCTATGCCCGCCCCTGGGAGGGCCGCAGCGAGGTTGAGTATTATGTGCTGGCCACCGTGGATGCGGACAACAACATCTATCTGGACAATGTCACCGAGTTCTGCCGCGTAAATGGCACTGTGGTGGAAAACAACGAGGCCGAGCATACCACCCTCATCCACAACGATCAGCAGGGCGATGTGCTGGTGCATATGCCCGAAGAAATGCCCCTGCCCATCCTGGGCAATGTGGTGACCGTATACACCAACGGCATCATGACCATGTCCCTGCCCGCACAGGTATCCTGCCTGGCATGGGAATATGTGGTCAGCGATCTGGCCCGCGGTGAAGACATCCAGCTGCCGGAGGGCCGCTATCTGGATGACTACAGCATGCGCGCCTATGCCGATGTAAAGCCCCTGGGCGACAACCGCTATGACATTGAAATCCACTGGGCCGATTCCGCCTTTGAGGACAACGTGTGGACCATGACCGCCACCATGCAGCCCGACCGCACCATGACCTATGACAACTGCGTGGCCAAGAAGGTGGTTACTGCCGAGGACGGCACCCAGACCGAAACCGTGAAGAACCTCGATCCCAACGGCTTCTTTGTGGCCGGTGATGATCTGTTCGGATGGTTCGGTGCCGCCGAAGAGGATTGCCGCGAGTGCAATTTCGTATTCTTTGAATCCGTGGATGAAGAGGAATAAGCCAACCCCCGGAGCAGGTGAAGAGCCTGCTCCTTTTTTTGTCCCTCCGTCACGGCTTGAATGCACAGGGAAAGTATGGTATTATTACCATAAGAGAGTTTACCCTTCGCAGGATTCATTCCTGATGCATCATTCAGCCGCATTCCCACCGGCGGCGGAAGGGAGCCGTGACCATGACAGACAGAATGGAACAAATCAAAAACAACCTGCTCTACGCAGGGCTGACAAAGGAAGAATACGCGGAGATTCAGGAAGCATACCTTGCCCCCAACAGTGCCATCCTTCGGGTGATTTCCCTGTGCAGCGGCATTCTGTGCCTGTGCTTCGGCCTGTTTATGTCGCTCCGGCCGCAGGGCAGCAATGTGGTGCTGTACGTGGCCATCGGCATCATCAATCTGGCGGTGGCCATCCTTGCATGGGGCAGATGGCGGGGGAATGTGGGCCGGGAGAAAATCCTGACGATGGTGTTTGTCATGTCCTTCTATTTTCTGGGCATCTACACCGGCACCATCGGCATACCGGACAGGCTGGCGGTTTTGTACATCGCGGCCATCCTTGCCCTGCCCATGGTCTTCAACGACCGGCCTGCGGTGCTGCTGGGCGAGATGCTGTCCACGGTGGTGGTTTTCAGTATTCTTGCGGTGAAATACAAGGAGCCGGTGATTGCCTCCACTGATGTGATGGATGCCGTCGTGTTTGCCCTGGTCAGCATCATCCTCAATACCTTCCTGTACCAGACCAAGGCAAAGGGCTGCCTGAATGAGGCGCGGGTGAAGCAGACGAACCGGAAGCTGCAGGAGACCTACGATATTTTTGCCAACGCCAGCATGGGCGTGTGGAACATCACCCTGCTGGATGGCGAAGCACCCCGGATGCGGGCCAATCCTAAAATGCGGGAGCTGCTGCGCTTGCCCGATACCATGACCGATGAGACGGAAATCTACAACGCATGGTTTACGCGGGTCAAGCCCGAAGCGCTGGAGAGCGTGCTGGCCTCGGTGGAAAACATGAAAAGCGGCATCCGCGATGAAAATACCTACCTCTGGCTGGACCCGGTGCTGGGGGAGCAGTATGTGCGCTGCGGCGGCTATGGCGAGGAAATCCCCGGCAAGGGCTGGGTCCTGCGCGGCTACCACTACAACGTCAATGAGGAGGTCCTGCGGGAGCAGCGCCGGGAGGCCGAGCGCCGCCGGGTGGTGGAGCTGCGGATGAAGACCGTGTCCGAGGCCATCCACGGCGGCTTCAAGCTGGGCAAAAATGACGAAAAGTTCACCTTCATCAAGGTATCCGAGCAGCTGGCGCAGCTGTTGGGCTACGATTCTCCCGAGGAGCTGATGGAGGTCTCCGGCGGCTGCATGGCCGGAATCGTCAACCATGAGGATACGGCAAAAGCCATGCCCGCGGCCATGGAGGCGGTGGCACGGGGTGAAATGTACACCATGCATTACCGCGTCCGCTGCAAGGACGGCAGCTGGAAAAACGTGGAGGACCGCGGCCGCCTGATTGTAAACGAAAAGGGCGAGGAGGAGTTCTGGAGCTTCATTGTCAATCAGGATTTGCTGGCCGAGCTGGAAATGGCCAACGAGGCCAAGTCCAATTTTCTGATGAACATGAGCCACGATCTGCGCACCCCCATGAACGCCATCCTTGGCTACAACAAGCTGATGAAGAAGGAGCTGACCGACCCGAAGCTGCTGGATTATCAGCAGAAAATCGAGCAGTCGGGCAGTCTGCTGCTGTCCATCATCAACAATGTGCTGGATATGGCCCGCATCGAGTCGGGCAAGATGGAACTGGACATGAACTACACCGTCACCGAAAACGTGCTGGATGAGGTGATGGGCGTCTTTGCCGAGGAGGCCCGGAAGAAGGGCGTGACCCTGGCAGCCGACATTGTGATACAGCACAAGCATCTGCTGTGCGACGATACGAAAATCAAGGAGATTTTCTGCAACCTTGTCAGCAATGCGGTGAAGTATACCCCTGCAGGGGGCACCATCACCGTCCGCGCCAGAGAGCTGCCGGGCTCTCAGCCGGATACGGTGCGCATCCGCACCGAGGTCATCGACACAGGCATCGGCATGAGCAAGGAATTCCTGCCGCACCTGTTCGATTCCTTCACCCGGGAGCGGAACACCACCATGGGCAAGGTGGGCGGCACCGGCCTTGGCATGACCATTGTGAAAAAGCTGGTGGACCTGATGGAGGGCACCATCGAGGTGGAAAGCGAGGTCGGCAAGGGAACACGCTTTACCGTAACGCTGGAGCATCGCATTGCCGATGAAAACCCCTGCGACGGCAACCACCGCGCAGCGGACAGCGAAGCATCCCACGCGGCGCTTGCCGGCAAGCGGATTCTGCTGGCGGAGGACAACGAGCTGAACGCGGAGATTGCCATGGCCATTCTGGAGGAAATGGGCATCACCGCGGATTGGGTGGAGGATGGCATCCGCTGTGTGGCAAAGCTGGACAGCGAGCCTGCCTATACCTATGACCTTGTGCTGATGGATATCCAGATGCCCAACATGGATGGCTACAAGGCCACCCGCTCAATCCGTCTGCTGCCGGATGCGGCCAAGGCATCCATCCCCGTTGTGGCCATGACGGCCAACGCCTTTGCCGAGGATCGCCGCGCCGCCTTCGAGGCCGGTATGAACGATCACATCGCCAAGCCGGTGGATGCGAAGAAGCTGGAGGAAGTCATTCTGTCCGTGCTGAAGCTGTAACAGAAAGAGGCTGTGAAGATGATTCGCAGTCTCTTTTTTCATTTCGTGCGGCCCTGCTGCCCGTTTGGGTGTATCAACAGGTGAGCGGCGGGAAACATCACCCGCTGCCGCAGATGTAACCGAACGATGAAAATAATGGTATAAAACGGTATTAATTCCAACCGTAATCAGACAAAAAATGAACAAGGCAAAGGAACAACCGTTTTCCGCGTAACCCTTGCATTTGACATCAAACGGTGCTATGATGAACATAGAGAAATGACAAAATTGTCACAATGCCGTGTGTGCGGCAGTACAAGGAGGAATCACTGTGAAAAAGAGAATCGTTGCCATCGCCTGTCTGGTGGCTCTGCTGATGGCCAGCATCATCCCCATGGCCAGTGCTGCCGAGCATTTCTTTGTGAAAACAGGGAACGGCAGAACGCTGAATCTGCGCGCTGATTGCTGCAAGGGTGATAACATCGTCGGTCACCTGCCCTATGGCCGTGAGGTTGTGCTGTATGAATACAATGCCAACCGCACCTGGGCCTATGTGGAAAGCGGTAACCTGAAGGGCTGGGTGCAGACCAGCTTCCTCAGCAAGACCAACCCCGGCGCATATGTGCCCCAGCCCGGCAAGGAAGGCACCGTAAAGGGCGGCCATTCCTTCAAGGAAATCAACACCGCCGCCAAGGCCATCAAGGTGCTGGATGAGCCCTATGATGCCGTGGTCAAGACACACCGTGCCGCCAGCCTGGTGCACCTGCGCATGTTCCCCGACAAGAACGCCGCCTACACCGGCCTGTATCTGGCGGATACCGAGCTGGAGGTGCTGGCCCAGAGCAAGACCTGGGCACAGGTCCGCGTGAAGGAAGACGGCAAGGTGGGCTTCCTGCTGCGCAAGAACATCACCGCACTGGATTAATTCAAGCTATATCATCAGGAGGATACAACAATGAAAAAACTGATTGCGCTGCTTCTGGCGGCTGTGATGCTGATGGGCGTGGGTGCTGCCTGTGCCGAAACGATGATTGTGGAATATGACAAGGGCATGGATTTTACCATGGACATCCCCGAGCAGTTTGAAGCCCTGACCGATGTCACGGATGAAGGCGTGCTGTTTGTGTACATGGCCGGCAAGGATGACAATGCCGATGTCCCCAGTGTGCTGATGCTGGTGGCTGCCGATGACGAGCATGATGAAACCGCCCGCCTCAACGACCTGACCGAGGACGAGAAGAAGGCCTTCGCCGAATCCCTGTTTGAGGATGATGACGAAAAGAACTACGAAATCAAGACCTCCGGTCACGGCACCGAAGCAGTGGTGATTGAAACCATGGGCGAGGGCTATGACAGCCTTGAAATCAGCAGCATTTATCACGGCTATGTGTTCCATGTGTACTACGGCTATGCCGACGGCCGCGATCTGACCGATGCCGACCGTGAACTGGCCATGCAGCTGTTCACGGACCTGAATGTTGTCATCAAGGAATAATCAGCCGGTTTATTTGACGCAAATTCCTCCTCCGGGCAGCCGGGGGAGGTTTTGTTTATCCGCGGGATATGGTATAATGAAAGCATCCATGAAGATGACAAACGGGACGGAAAGGAATGGAACGATGAAAAGGAAAAAGTGGCTCTGGCTGGTGGTGGTGCCGGTGGCGCTGGCTCTGCTGGCGCTGGTGTACGGCAGCCTGCGCCGGACGATTCATCCATAGATGCTGGAATGGGCGCAGGCGGCTTCACGCAGAAAAATCAACGGCGGCTACTTTGTGGTCAGCCTGCTGTGCTTCGGGTACTGGCTGCTGCTGGGCTTCAAATTCGGGTGGAAGCTGCCGGGCATGAAGCTGTGGCCGATTCTTGGTACGGTGCTTTTCCTGCGCAGTGTGGCCATGCATGTGGTAATCCAGATGGGGCTGGCCACCCGCGTTTCGCCGGTGAAGTATTTCTCCGTGGGCGCGGTGTGTGCGCTGGTGTTTGCGGTATTCCTGACGGTGCTGTTCATCATTGCAAGGCATGCGTACAAAAAATGCCCGCCCGGGATGGATTACCTGATTGTGCTGGGCTGCCAGTCAGAATCGAAGGTGCTGTTCATCCGCTGTGATGCGGCGGCTGCGTACCTGCAGGCATCCCCTGAAACAAAGGTCATTGCCTCCGGCGGGCAGGGGAGCAACGAAGCCATCAGCGAGGCGGAGAGCATCAGCCGCCGGCTGCAGGCTCAGGGGATTGCGCCGGAGCGGATTGTGCTGGAGGACAAATCCCGCAACACCATCCAAAATCTGCGCAATGCCGCGGCCATGCTCCCCGAGGGCAGCAAGGTGGCGCTGGTGACGGATGACTACCACCAGTTCCGCGCCGGACTGATTGCCAAGCGAGTGCTGGGCCGGAAGGTATACGGCCTGCCGGTGCACTCCTCCAAAATCACCCTTGGGCATTACATCATCCGCGAGTTTTTCTCCTGTGCGCTGCTGCTGGTGAAAACGGTGCTGGGGAAGGAAAGCTGATTAATAAAGGGCTGTGAAACGCTTTTTGATGCTTCACAGCCCTTTGCTTATGCGATTTTGTGGGTTTCCTCATCCTCACCGAGGATTTTGAACCACAGCAGATAGACCTGCGTTTTCTCCCGATGCTCCTTGCTCATCAGCAGCCGGACGGACACCACCAGCGCAATCAGCATAAAGCCGAGAATCACCGGCATGGGCTGAGAGAAGAACAGCATCAGGGTGATGGCCAGCAGATACGCGGCGGCAGTGCGCTGGAAATGGGGTGAAATGCGGATGACCGTGCTGAGCAGTATGAAGGAAAACGCAAAGCAGAGCAGCGGCTGCCAGAAGGGGAGGAGCCCCAGCAGGCACCCGAAGGTGGTGGCGATGCCCTTGCCGCCCTCCAGATGGAAGAACACGGGGAAGGCGTGGCCCAGCACCGGGGCCGCCAGCACCAGCGTCAGCATCAGGAAGGAAGGCTCGGCGGGACCGTATTGTATCAGCAGATGCACCGGCAGAAAGCCCTTGAGCAAATCACCCAGCAGGGTGAACACGCCGGGGAAAAATCCGCCGTGCATAAAGGCATTGGCCGTGCCGGGGTTGTTGTCCTTGCTGTCGGCCAATATGTGCTGCTTGCCGAAGAGCAGCATGGCCACCCTTGCAAACAGAATGCTGCCGCACAGGTAGCTGAACACGATGTATATCAACGATGCAATCAATTTCCGATTCTCCTTTGAATGGTTCCCTTTCCGCATTGCCGCAGGAAAACTGCAGGCTTGGCGGAGCAGATATTATAGCACAATCTGCCCGAATCCGCCACAGAAAATCGGTTTGGCGGATTGTATGTACGGCCATCTTTCTGTATAATGAAGGCAGACCATAAGGGAATGGTTTTCGGGAACATAACAAAAAGGGATGAAGGAAAATCAACCTTCCCAAAGGCGTCCGGGTGGGGTATGATGATACCATCATCAATCCTATATGGATTATTTGAAGTGAGGGACGCCAATGAATAAGAAGAAACAAAGCGGAGCCGACCGGATTCCGCATTGGGCATGGCTGCTGATTTCCCTGGCCGCCGCCTTTGGTCTGTGGATGGTGCTTTCCATCATCCCCGCAACCTCCCGTGCATTCCCCAACCCTGCCAAGGTGTTCGGCAGCATCAAGACCATGTTCGAGCGCGGCGTGCTGCTCAAGGACATCGGCTACTCCCTGCGCTCCGTCTCCCTGGGCTACATTCTGGGCTTTGTCATCGCAGTGCCTGTGGCCTTCCTGATGGCATGGTACAAGCCCGTCCGCTACGTGATTGAGCCCTGGATTCAGTTCATCCGCAACATTCCCCCGCTGGCCTACGTGCCTCTGATTGTTATCGCCGCCGGCGTTGGCATGCGTCCTCAGGTAATCGTCATCACCATCGCCTGCTTCCTGACCATGTGTATCACGGTCTTCCAGGGCGTCATCAACGTGGATGAAACCCTGATCAAGGCCGCCCGCGTGCTGGGTGCCAAGGACATGGACATTTTCGTCCGCGTGATTTTCCCGGCCACCACTCCCTTCATCCTGACCGCTGTTCGTCTGGGCGCCTCCGTTGCCCTGACCACCCTGATTGCCGCCGAGTCCACCGGTGCCACCGCCGGTCTGGGCATGCGCATCCGCTCTTTGAGCAACTCCTTTGAACCCGCCCCCATGCTGATGTACATCATCCTCATCGGTATCATCGGCATCTGTGTTGAAAAGCTGATTAAGTATCTGGAGAGGAGACTGACCTCATGGCAGGAGAAGAGAGAAATCTGAGCAAGGACACCCGTCCTGTGAAGGTTCATATTGACCACGTTGTCAAAAAGTACAACACCCGCAACGGTGAAATGATTGCCCTCAACGGTGTTGACCTGGATATCCACGAGAACGAATTCATCTGCGTGGTGGGCCCCTCCGGCTGCGGCAAGTCCACGCTGCTCAACATCATTGCAGGCCTGCTGGAGCCCACCGAGGGCAAGGTATACTGCAATGGCAAGGAAGTTGTCGGCACCGGCACCGACCGCGGTGTGGTGTTCCAGCAGTACGCCCTGTTCCCCTGGCTGACGGTGAAAAAGAACGTTATGTTCGCCCTGGAGATGCGCGGCATCAAGGGTCAAAAGGCCGAAGAGGAAGCCATGAAGTATCTGGAAATGGTTGACCTGGCCAAGTTTGCCGACAGCTACCCCAAGGAGCTTTCCGGCGGCATGAAGCAGCGCGTGGCCATCGCCCGTGCCTATGCAGCCGAGCCCGAGGTACTGCTGATGGACGAGCCCTTCGGCGCACTGGATGCCCAGACCCGCACCCAGCTGCAGACCGAGCTGCTGGAGACCTGGGAAAAGCACAACAAGACCTGCTTCTTCATCACCCACGATGTGGATGAGGCCATCATTCTGGCCCAGAAGGTCATCATCATGTCTGCCCGCCCCGGCCGCATCAAGGAGATTGTGGACATCAACATCCCCTATCCCCGTACCCAGGAAACCAAGATGACCCCCGAATTTATGGAACTGAAGAACCACATCTGGGGTCAGGTCTATCAGGAATACCTGGAGGTCAGAAAGTAATTTCTGCATCCTGAAAAAACGAATTTAAGCGGCGAGTCCGCTTGAATAAATATGAAGGAGGACACCCTCATGAAAAAGTTTGCTGCTCTGCTTCTCGCTTTGGTCATGGTGATGGGCGTATCCCTGGCATCTGCCGAAAGCCTGTCCATCGCTTACATGCCCAACTACGCCAGCCTGTGGTCCGTTGTGACCGGCATCAATCAGGGCTACTTCGCTGAAGAAGGTCTGGATGTTCAGCTGGTTGAATTCGCTGACGGCCCCACCATCATCGCTGCTATGGAATCCGGCTCCATCGACATGGGCTACATCGGACCCGGCGCTCACAAGCTGTGCATCAACGGCCGCGCCAAGGTCTTCATGCTCAGCCAGATCGGCGACGCCGACGCTGTGCTGGTTCGCCCCTCTGCCGGTATCTCCACCTATGCTGACCTGAAGGGCAAGAAGGTTGGCTACTCCTCCGGTACCTCTTCCGAAATGATTCTGCAGTACGCTCTGGAAGAAGCCGGCCTGACCATGAACGACATCGAAGCCTATGAAATGGAAGTTTCCTCTCTGGTAACCGCCATGATCTCCGGCTCCATCGATGCCTGCGCTGCCTGGTCCCCCAACACCGGCGTCATCATGGCCGCTCTGGGTGATGACTGCGTGAAGCTGTGCTCCAACGCCACCTTCGCTCACAAGTCCGTATCTCCCGCTTCCTGGATTGTGCTCAGCGGCTACATGGACAACAACCGTGACACCGTGCTGAAGTTCACCCGCGGTCTGTACAAGGCCATGGACTTCGCTTCCGATCCCGCCAACTTCGAGCAGGTTGCCCAGTGGGTGGCAGCTCAGTGCGGCACTGACTTCGAATCCGCTCTGGCCCAGACCGGCGACGCCACCTGGCCCAACAGCCAGACCATCATCACCGGCGCTCAGGACGGCACCATCGAAGGCTACTACAAGGTACAGCAGGATGCTTTCATCGCTTCCGGCGCAGTGGAGAAGGAAGTTCCCGTATCCGACTACGTGCTGTTCGACGTGATGGTTGAAGCCGGCAAGTAAGAAACGGCGCAAACCTGAATCATCCCCCATAAAAACATTTGCAGCCTGGGGTTAAACCCGGGCTGCATTTCGGGCATAAACGGGTAAATAAAGGAGGGCGGTAGCAGTGGCCATGATAATGCTTGCATTATTGATGCTGTCTGCTGTCGCCCTCTTTTGTGTCCGCCGCAACAGGGAAACGCTGCTGGTGCTGCTGCTCAATGCGGCGCTGGTGGAGTTCTGGATGTTTATGCTCATCTACATCGCCAAAAAGGGCGGCATCGGCACAGAGCTGGAAACGCTGCTGTATGGCACCCATGCCGTGCGCGTCAAGCTGCAGTACCTGATGTTTACCCTGGACAAGCTGGGCTACCTTCTGGCCATTGGCCGGTACCTGTTCCCGCTGGCGGCCACGGGGCTTGCGGCATACTACTGCAAGCGGCTGAAGAAAACGGGCCGGTGGATTGTGATGGGCATCTCCGCTTTGGTTACGGCGGTGCTGCTGACGGTGTATGCCCCCGGCGTGTTTGAGGCCATCATCACCCGCAGCCGCGGGATGATGAACGTGCTGGTCACCGGCTCGCTGATGGCCGTCTGCGCCCAGAATGTGGCGGCACTGGTGCTGCTGACCATGGAATACCGCGATATTACCATGCCCTTTTACAAGCACAAGTTCATCGGTCAGGCGGTGACGGTCATCAGCCTGATGATGCTGTACATGCTCTATGCGCCCCAGGATCCGGCACAGGTCTATCTGTTCTACCGCAACGAATTTATCAGCTCCTCCCAGGGGCTGTGGTATCTGTCCCCGTCATTTAGTCTGTTCAACTACACGGCTGTGTTTGTGCTGGTGATGGTCTGCACTGCCGCCGGGATTTATGTCCAGCTGAAATACATGAAGGACACCATCACCAGCGACCAGAACGAAATTGCCATCAGCCGCAAGTTTGATGCGGCCAGCAAGGGTGCCAGCGTGTTTGTGCACTCGGTGAAAAACCAGCTGCTGGCCAACCGTGTGCTGCTCAAGCGCATGGGTGCCATGATGGCGCAGCCATAGCCCGACATGAACCAGCTGTGGGAATATCACCGGCAGCTGGAGCAAAACAATGCCTACATGATCAGCCGCATGGAGGAATTGTACAAGGGCATCCGGACCAATTCCATCACGCTGGTGCCGATATCCCTGTGGTATGTGTGCGCGCTGGCACTATAGCGGCTGAAGAAAAAATACCCCGAAGCCCGGGTGGAGCTTTCCATCCCGCCGAATACGAATATCCTGTGCGACCGGAACCATTTTTCCGAGGCACTTTACAATATCCTGCTCAACGGCTGGGAAGCGCAGCAGAGCGCCGGTCGTGATACGCCGCTGGTGGTCAACTGCCATCAGGAACGGCTGTGGACGGTGGTGGAAATCACCGATTGCGGCAACGGCATCCCCAAGGCACAGCTGCGGCACATCTACGAGCCCTTCTTCTCCAGCAAAAACACCAACCTGAACTGGGGCATGGGGCTGTACTATGTGCGGCAGATTATCCGGAGCCACCTTGGCGTGCTGCGGATTGAAACCCGGCTGGGCAGCGGCACCACCTTTATCATTCAGCTGCCCCGCTGTGATGAAGCAAAGAACACCAAAGCAAATTAACCGGACAGGAGGAAGCTTCCGTGCAGTTTGAACATTTCGGCCCTGTGGACGGCATGCAGGCGCTGATGGCACCTGCCGCCGAGTGCTGGCGCAGTCTTTCTGACAATCCCCAGTATCAGGATGTGCTGGGCTGGCTGGATTGCCGCAAGGCCACCGAGGGTTATGTACAGGCCGTGCTGGACAAGGCGGCCCAGTGGCGCGCCATGGCGGATACGCTGGTGGTTGTGGGCGTTGGCGGCAGCAATCAGGCGGCAAGGGGCGTGATTGATGCCCTTGGCAGCCGCGGCATGAACATCGTGTGGGCCGGCAACACCCTGTCCGCCTATGAGCTGAACAAAACGCTGAAGGCGCTGGAGGGTCACAGCGTGGTGATGCACGTCATCGCCAAGAATTTTGAAACCCTGGAGCCCGGCTCCCATTACCGGGTGCTGCGCCATTGGATGGAGCAGCGCTACACAAAGGAGGAAATGGCCGACCGCGTGGTGCTCACCGGCACCGAGGGCAGCCGCCTGCACGAGATGGCCATTGAGCGCGGCCACCTGTTCCTGCCTTTCCCCAAGCCTGTGGGCGGCCGGTACACCGCCTTTACCGTGGTGGGTCTTCTGCCCATTGCCGCGGCAGGGCTGGATGTGGGGGCCTATCTGCAGGGCGGTCTGGATGCCCAGAAGGAAATCAACAGCAGTCCCGACAACGCGGCCTTCCGCTATGCGGCATGGCGCAATGCTCAGCTGCAGCGCGGCTTTGATGTGGAGATGCTCGTCAGCTTCGAGCCCCGGTTTGAGCGGCTGGGCCGCTGGTGGCGACAGCTCTTCGGCGAAAGCGAGGGCAAGGACGGCAAGGGCATCTATCCCGCCTGCGCCATCTATTCCGAGGATCTGCACTCCATCGGTCAGTATGTGCAGGCCGGCAAGCGGTTCCTTGCGGAAACCTTCCTCAGCGTGAAGGATGACGGTGCCGATGTCCCCGTGCCGGAGGACAAGGAAAGCCGGGACGGCTTTGATTATCTGGACGGCAGCGACTTTACCTTCATCAACAAGGCGGCGGAAGCGGCAACCCTGCAGGCTCACGAGGCCGGCGGCGTGCCCTGCGCCCGCTTCAGCGTGGACCGGTGTGACGAATACGCCTTCGGGCAGCTGTATTACACCTTCATGGCTGCCTGTGCTGTCTCCGGACAGCTGCTGGGGGTCAATCCCTTCGATCAGGAGGGCGTGGAAGCGTACAAGCGGAGTATGTTTGCCATTTTAGGAAAATAATGGCATAATAGAGGCAGCATATTTCCCGTCAGGTTTCCAATTCCCGTAAAAGGAGAGGATGCATCATGGCCATTCGGGTGATGATTGCCGATGATTTTCAGCTGCTGCGCGAGGACCTGCGCGACACCCTGTCCGCCCAGCCGGATATCGAGGTGGTGGGTCTTGCCGGCAGCGGCCGGGAAGCCTGTGCACTGGCGGAAACCACCGACTTTGACATATTCCTGATGGATATCGAGATGGAATCCCTCAAGGCGGGCATTGAGGCCACGGAGCAGATTCTTTTGGACAAGCCCGAGGCCAAGGTGATTTTCCTTACCGCCCATGATTCCGAGGACATGGTGCTCACCAGCATGGGTGCCGGTGCGGTGGATTATCTGGTCAAGGGCGGCAGTGAGGAGCTGCTGCTGGAGCACATCCGCGCGGCCTACAACGGCGAGCCTCTGCTGGAAACACGGGTGCAGAAGCTGGTGATGCAGGAGTTCAGCCGCCTGCGCCGCTCCGAGCAAAGCCTGCTGTTTTTCATCAACAAGGTGGCGCAGCTGACCCCTGCCGAGCGGCAGCTGGTGCGCTTCCTGCTTGATGGTTACAAGCTGCGGGAGATTGCGGCTATCCGCTGTGTGGAAATGCCTACGGTCAAAACGCAGATACGCAGCCTGCTGCACAAATTCAACTGCAAGCGATCGAGCGAAATCGTGGAACTGGTCAGGTCCCTGCGTGTGGACCACCTGTTCTGATTTTGATAGATAGATTTTAAGGAGGAACCGACATGGATTTGAATTACTTCCATATTCCTGCCTGTGACCTGGGCAAGGATGCCAAGGTGCCGCTGAAGGTGCTGGGCGATTCCGGCGAGGTGTTTTACGAGCTGGCACTGGAAATGGTTGCCGAAATCGAAAAGAACAATGCCGCCGGCCGCCGCACGGTGTTCATCTGCCCCGTGGGTCCGGTGGGTCAGTATCCTATTTTCGTGCGTCTGGTCAACGAACGCCGCATTTCCCTGAAGAACTGTTGGTTCATCAACATGGATGAATACCTCACCGACGACGGCGAGTGGATTCCTGAGAGCCATAAGCTGTCCTTCCGCGGCTTTATGAACCGCAATGTGTACGGCAAAATCGATCCCGAGCTGCTGATGCCCGAAAATCAGCGCATTTTCCCCGATCCCCATGACCCCGAAAACATTCAGCGGGTCATTGCGGAGCAGGGCGGCGTGGATATTGCCTTCGGCGGCATCGGCATCAACGGTCATCTGGCCTTCAATGAATCTCAGGATGACCTGACCGCCGATGAGTTTGCCCAGCTGCACACCCGTGTGCTGGATATCAGCCGCGAAACCCGTGTGGCCAATGCCATCGGTGACCTGAACGGTGCCATCGATGCCATGCCGAAAAAGTGCGTGACCATCGGCATTGCGGAGATTCTGTCCGCAAAGAAGATTCGCCTTGGCGTGTTCCGTGACTGGCACCGCGCCGTCATCCGCCAGACCGCCTACGGCGAGGTTTCCGCACACTTCCCGGCCACGCTGATTCAGCGTCACCCCGATGCCATGGTGCTGGTGAACAGCAACGCTGCCCAGCAGCCCTTCTGATGGGGGAGAAGAACATGAGCTTATGGATTTGCGGCGGCTCGGTGTACACGGACGGCGCTTTCCGCCCGGCGGATGTGCTGTGTGAAAACGGCAAAATCGCCGCCATCGGCACAAAGCCGGAGCACACGGATGTCCCTGTGCTTGATGCCGCCGGCATGAAGGTGGTGCCCGGGTTCATCGATGCCCATACCCACGGTGCCGCCGGTGTGGATGTAAACGCCGCCGGCACAGAGGGACTGCGGAAGATTGCCGCATTCTTCGCCAGCCAGGGCACTACCGCATGGCATGCCAGCATCCTCACCGACACGGATGAAGTCACCGAGGGCTGCCTTGGGGATGTGCAGACCGTGATGCAGGACAAGGGCCGCGGCGCACAGCTGCTGGGTGCGCACCTTGAGGGTCCCTTTCTGGCAAGCGAGTACAAGGGCGCCATGCCGGAGTACCTGCTGAAAAAGGGCGATGCCAAATTGGTGCGGCGCTGGCTGGAGAAATACCCCGGCGTGGTGCGCTACATCACCGTATCCCCCGAGGTCAGCGGCGTTGTTGACATGATCCGCGACATCGCTTCGGATGTGGTGGTTGCCATCGGTCACAGCGGCGCGGATTACGATACGGCGTGGGAGGCCATCCATGCCGGTGCACGGTGCACCACCCACACCTTCAACGCCATGCGGCTGTTCCATCAGCATCAGCCGGCCATCATGGGTGCGGCGCTGGAGAGCGACTGCTGGTGCGAGGCCATCTGCGACGGCCGCCATCTCCACCCCGGCACGGTGCGCATGCTGCTTAAGTGCAAGGGCTGGGACAAGGTCATGGCCGTTACCGACAGCATCATGGCCGCGGGACTGCCCGATGGCAGCTACAAGCTGGGCGTGAATGATGTGGTGGTGGAGGATGGCGATGCCAGGCTGGCAACCACCGGTGTCCGGGCCGGTTCCACCCTGACCGCCTGTCAGGCCCTGCGCAACCTGATACAGTTTACCGGCCGGCCCCTTGAAAGGGTGCTGCCCCTGCTGACGGAAAACCCGGCAGCTGCCCTGCGGCTGGATGACCGCAAGGGGTACATCCGATTGGGCTACGATGCCGATGTGGCCCTGCTGGATGATGCCTTGTCCGTCCGTGCCGCCATTGTGGGCGGTGAGCCTGTCTATCAGGGCTGAACAATTGCGATACCTGCCAAGTCAACATAGAGAAAACGAAAAACCGAACGGAGGAACAAAACATGCTTGTACCTATGAGAGCCATCCTGGAAGCCGCCGACAAACACGGCTACGGCCAAGCCGCCTTCAACATGAACAGCGTCGGCCAGATTGAAGCCGCCATCCAGATTCACGAGCTGCTGCGCTCCGGTGCCATCCTGCAGGGTGCCGAGGCATCCAACGCCTACATGGGCGGTGCCGAGGACTTTATGCACGGCGATCTGGAAACGAAGAAGGTGGGCGCCAAGCGCATCGGCGATGCGGTGAAGAAGTACGGCGCCGACAGCCCCATTCCCGTGGCACTGCATCTGGACCACGGCAAGACCCTGGAATCCGTCAAGGCCTGCATCGACGGCGGCTACACCTCCGTGATGATTGACGGCTCCTCCCTGTCCTACGAGGACAACGTGGCCCTGACCCGCGAGGCCGTGAAGCTGGCCCATCCCTACGGCGTATCCGTAGAGGGCGAGCTGGGCGTGCTGGCCGGTGTGGAGGATCACGTGTTCTCTGCCACCAGCACCTACACCAATCCCATGCAGGCTGTTGATTTCTTCAAGAAGACCGGCTGCGATGCTTTGGCCATCAGCTACGGCACCTGCCACGGCGCCAGCAAGGGCAAGGACACCAAAATCCGCCGCGAGATTGCCATCGCCACCAAGGAATGCATGATGCACGAGGGCGTGAACGGCTTCCTGGTCAGCCACGGCTCTTCCACCGTGCCTCAGGAATATGTCCGGCAGATTAACGCCATGGGCGGTCAGCTGGAAAACGCCTACGGCATTGACGTGGCCCAGCTGGTGGATGTGGCCAAGTGCGGCATCAACAAAATCAACGTGGATACCGACATCCGTCTGGCCTGCACCCGCAACCTGATGGAGCTGTTCCTGAACAATCCCGAGCTGCAGGAGAGCGCCTCCATCGGTGCCATCTGGAAGACCATGCGCGCCAACCCCAAGAACTTCGACCCCCGCAACTATCTGCAGGCCATCATGCCCACCATCACCCTGGGCGATGTCCCCGATGCGGATGTGGCCAAGGTGGTTGACTGCATGAAGAACGGCGTGATTGAGTCCATCGCGCCCCTGCTGGTGCAGTTCGGCAGCTATCGCAAGAGCGATCTCATCGAGCCTGTCACCCTGGAGCAGATGGCTGACCGCTACAAGAAGGAGGGCATTTAAGCCATGAAGCACCTGTGCCTGAACCTGAAGCGCTTTGACGTGCCTGCCGAAATGGGCGGCGTAAACCGCATTGCCAAGGGCGATGTGTGGGCCGATACCATCATCAGCGGCGTTAAGGCCGAGCTGGAAAACTACCGCGGCGCTGCCCGGTTCCCCATGTACTTCCCCGAAGCCCATGTCATCGGCGCGGTTGCCGCAGCCGGTGAAGGCTCCATGGTGGAGGTGGGCTGCCAGAGCGTATACCGCGGCGATGTGGCCCCCGGTGTCAACTTCGGTGCCTACACCACCAACCGCCCTGCCGCCGCCATGAAGGCACTGGGCGTGACCAGCACCATCATCGGCCACTGCGAGGAGCGCGCTGACAAGCTGGGTGTGCTGCAGGAGGCCGGTGTCACCGATACCGCCGCCGTCAACCGCCTGCTCAACAAGGAAATCAAGTGCGCCATTGCCCAGGGCATGACCGTGACCTACTGCATCGGCGAAAAGGCCGAGGAGCGCGACAACTGGCAGGCTGTGCTGGCCGAGCAGCTGTCTGTGGGTCTGGAGGGCGTTGACACCGGCAAGGTCATCATCGCCTACGAGCCTATCTGGGCCATCGGCCCCGGCAAGACCCCTCCCGGAGCGGATGTGATTGCCCCTATTGCCGCCTTCATCAAGGAAAAGACCAACGGCATGCCCGTGGTTTACGGCGGCGGCCTGAAGAAGGACAACGCCGCCATGCTGGCCTCCATCAAGGAAATCGACGGCGGCCTCATCGCCCTGACCCGCTTCACCGGCGAGATTGGCTTCTATCCCGAAGAATATCTGGAAATCATCCGGATTTATATGGAGAACGCAAAATAAGTTTTATTGATGGAACATCCTGTTCTGCGGCATGAACCTCACGGAGACCTCATCCGTCTTCGCTTCGCGAATCCAGCCGCATTGCGGCGTTTAACGCCACGAAGTGGCCCCCAGAGGGGAAGACGACAATAGACGACGGATAAAGGTCGATGAAGAGCAAATCTTGCCTTCCCCTTTGGGGAAGGTGTCGCGGCGCCTGCGCCGTGACGGATGAGGTTTTGCGGGAAGGCATCCATCACCATCAACAACAAGGAGGAACCCCATGAAGCTTGATTTTGAATACGGCAATGGCTTTATGTCTGCCAACCTGCCCGACAATACCGATGTGTTTATCCCCGGCGAAACTGTGCCGGATCCCGAGTGCCTGCCCCAGGACTGGGACAGCCTGTACGCCGCTACGATGGAATCCATCCGCAACCCCATCGGCATGCCAACCCTGACCAAGCTGGCCAAGGCCGGTGACAAGGTGGTCATCGTCATCCCTGATATCGTCAAGGGCGGCAACCAGCCCACCAGCCACCGCAAGGTGTCCATCCGCTGCTGTCTGGATGAGCTGTATTCCGTGGGTGTGCGCAAGGAAGACATCCTGCTGCTGTTCTCCAACGGTCTGCATCCCCGCGCCACCGTGCCGGAAATGAAGACCATTCTGGGCGACCAGCTGTTCAGTGAGTTCTATCCCACCGGCCAGATTACCAGTCATGATTCCGAGGACTATGACCATCTGGTGGATATCGGCTACACCGATCAGGGCGACCATGTCATCATGAACAAGTACGTGTATGATGCCGACGTGGCCATCCTCATCGGCCATACCCAGGGCAACCCCTACGGCGGCTATTCCGGCGGCTACAAGCACTGCGCCACCGGCATTTCCCACTGGCGCTCCATCGCCGCACACCATGTGCCCCAGGTTATGCACCGGGAGGACTTCGTCCCTGTATCCACCAACAGTCTGATGCGCGACAAGTTCAACCGTCAGGGCATGCTGATGGAAGAAAAGATGGGCAAGAAGTTCTTCTGCTGCGATGCCGTGCTGGATACCAAGTCCCGTCAGATCGCCATCCACAGCGGCTATGCCAAGGAAATGCAGCCCATCGCATGGGCCGAGGCTGACAAGCGCACCTATGTGCACTGGGCCGACAAGAAGTATGACATTGTTGTTTTCGGCATGCCCACCAACTTCCACTACGGCAATGGCATGGGTACCAATCCCATCCAGATGATGCAGGCGCTGTCCGCACAGGTCATCCGCCACAAGCGGGTGCTCAGCGACCACTGCGTGTTCATTGTGCCCTCCATCTGCGACGGCTGGTTCCACGAGGAGCGCTGGCCCTACCTGAAGGAGCTGTACGACATGTTCCAGCATGACTACATGCAGACCCTGCCGGACATGAACCGCTACGGCGAATACTTCGGTACCAACGAGGAGTACATCCGCAAGTACCGCTTCGCCAACGCCTTCCATCCCTTCCACGGCTTCTCCATGATGTCCTGCGGTCATCTGGCCGAGGAGCACACCAGCGCCATCTACATCATCGGCGCCCGTGAGCCCGGCATTGCCCGCGGCATGGGACTGAAGACCCGTGCCACCATCGAGGAGGCCATTGAGGATGCCAAGCGCAAGTTTGTGGGTCAGAACCCCAACATCCTTGCCCTGCCCAAGACCTTCACCACCGCCGCCGTGCACCTGTGCATGAAGGATCCGGCCGAGAACAGCCACTACCGCGACGATGCCCCCGCACATCCCTGCGGCGGCTGATTGCTGAATAACAGGCGGGGGCCCGTATGCGGCTCCCGCCTTTCTCCCTTCATTCCTTTTGCAAAGGAGCAACCCTTATGACCATTGCATTTGTATTTGCCGTGTGCTTTATCGCCTCCACCATCGGCGGCATCTGCGGCATCGGGGGCGGTGTTGTCATCAAGCCCCTGCTGGATGCCACGGGCATCATGTCCGTATCCACCGTATCCTTCCTTTCCGGCCTGACGGTGCTGGCCATGGCCTGCATCAACGTGTGGAAAAACCGCAGGAGCAACGAGCTGGATGCGCCCCGTTCCATCCCCCTGGGCATTGGTGCGGCGGTGGGCGGCGTGGCCGGCAAGCTGATGTTTTCCGCGCTGAAAAAGGCTGTGAATGCGGATAACACCGTGGGCGCGGTGCAGGCCATTGTGCTGGGCATCATGGTGCTGGGCACACTGCTGTATGTCTTAAACAAATCCCGCATCAAAACGAAGGATATCGGCGGCTGGGTGATGCCCGTTGTCATCGGCCTTGTGCTGGGCATTTGCTCGTCCTTCCTTGGCATCGGCGGCGGCCCCATGAATCTGGCGGTACTGTATTACTTCTTCAGCATGGATACGAAGAAGGCCGCGGTCAACTCCATCCTCATCATCCTCCTCAGCCAGATTGCCAGCCTGATTCTGTCCCTGTCAACAGGCTCCGTGCCGCAGTTTGACTGGCTGATTTTGGCCGGCATGGTCATTGCCGGCGCGCTGGGCGGCTTCCTGTCCGCCAGACTGCACAAAAAGCTCTCCGCTGCCCTCACCGACAAGCTGTTCATCGGCCTGCTGGTGGTCATCTTCGGCATCTGCATTTACAATGCGGTACGGATGCTGGCATAAGCGGGAGCGCGCACCCGATTCCATCACACAATCAAGGAGGCCACCTGAATGCAACGCAACCTGATTATCATCCACGGCGGCGGCCCCACTGCCGTCATCAATGCTTCCCTGTACGGCGCCATCCGTCAGGCACAGGCGTCCAGCGAGGTGGACCGCGTGTTTGTGGCCATCGGCGGCACCGGCGGTCTGCTGAAGGACCGGCTTCGCGATGTGACCGACCTTTCCGACGCGGAGCTGACGGGTCTCCTGCACAGCCCCTCCTCCGCCATCGGCACCAGCCGTGATGCTTTGGAGGCTCCGGAATACGAGGCCATGATTCCCATCCTGCAGAAGCACGAAATCAAATATGTGCTGATGAACGGCGGCAACGGCACCATGGATACCTGCGGCAAGCTGCAGCAGCACTGCGCCGCCGCCGGTACGGAAATCCGTGTCATCGGCATTCCCAAGACCATGGATAACGACCTTGCCGTGACCGACCACGCCCCCGGCTTTGCCAGCGCGGCCCGCTACATGGCCGGCAGTATCGGCGAAATCTGCTGTGATGTGGCAGGTCTGCCCATCCACATTGTGGTGGTGGAGGCACTGGGCCGCAACGCCGGCTGGGTGACCGCCGCCTCCGCTTTGGCCGAGGACAGCTACGGTACCGGCCCCGACCTGATTTATCTGCCCGAGCGCGCCTTTGACGAGGAACAGTTCCTGGCCGATGTCAAGCACCTCATCGACACCAAGGGCTGCGGCGTGGTGGTGGCCAGCGAGGGCCTGCACGATGCAGACGGCACCCCCATTGTGGAGCCCATCTTCAAGGTGGGCCGCGCTACCTATTTCGGGGATGTATCCGCCCATTTGGCCAACCTGATTATCCGCAAGCTGGGCTACAAGGCCCGCAGTGAAAAGCCCGGTCTGCTGGGCCGTGCATCCATTGCATGGCAGAGCAGCGTGGACCGTGACGAGGCCGAGGCCTGCGGCCGTGCGGCTGTGGATGCCGCCGTGGCAGGGGAGACCGCCAAGATGGTGGCCATCCGCCGCACCGGAAACGAACCCTACAGCAGCGAGACCTTCCTGGTGGATATCCGGGAGGTGATGATGACCGAGGCTAAGATGCCCGATCACTTCATCAACGAGGCAGGCAACGGCGTGACCGAGGCCTTCAAGGACTGGGTGCGCCCCCTGCTGGGTGAACCGCTGCCTAAGTTGATGGACCTGAGAAAGTAAATTTTGCCGGGCGGGATGGCAATCATCCCCCCGGAGTTTATTTTTTCATCTTATTGCCGATATAAGTAAATTTGAACAAGGATTTCTTGGTATTGGCATCGAATTAACCATTATTAACATTCTTGACGCATGATTTCCGTGTGGTCCATAGAGGAACTGGGATTAATGGAGGCAGAAAATAGATGGTACATGATCGTGCAGTGATGGAACAACAGGTTCTGGCCGGTGTGCTGGGCGCCGCCGTGGGCGATGCCATGGGCGTGCCGGTGGAATTCTGCAGCCGCGAGGAGCTGCGCCGCAATCCGGTGACCGGCTACCGCAGAGACGGAACCTACCACATGCCCGCCGGCACCTGGTCGGATGATACCAGCATGGTGCTGGCCACCATGGACAGCATGAGCCGCGGTCTGGATTATGACGATATGATGCGCCGCTTTGTCCTCTGGCAGAACCGTGCCGATTACACCGCCACCGGCGTGACCTTTGACATCGGCATTGCCACCCGCAAGGCCCTGCACCGCTTTGAAAACGGCAGTGTGGCCATGACTTGCGGCGGCAGCGGCGAGTATGACAACGGCAACGGCTCCCTGATGCGCATCCTGCCGGCGGTTATCTATGCCTTCTACGGCGATAACCTCAGTCAGGAAGAGCAGATGACCATCATCCACAACACCTCCAGCCTGACCCACAGCAATCCCCGCTCTCTGGTGGGCTGCGGCATCTATGCCCATGTCCTGCAGGAGATTCTCTCCGGCGGCAAAGATATCCGCGGCGCCATCGCCAAGGCTTTTGAGTACTACAACCAAAAGCCTGCCTTTGCCAAGGAGCTGAAGTACTACAAGCGTCTGAATGAGGATAATTTTGCCGCCCTGCCCGAGGATGACATTCCCAGCAGCGGCTATGTGGTCAATACCCTTGAGGCCGCCCTCTGGTGCCTGATGAACACCGCCTCCTACGAGGAATGTGTCCTCAAAGCCGTGAACCTTGGTGACGATACGGATACCGTGGCCGCGGTGGCCGGCGGTCTGGCGGGCTGCCTGTACGGCAAGGAATCCATTCCCGCCGCATGGGAAAAGGGCCTGCTGAATGTGGAGCTGCTCAACAGCTACTGCGATGCCTTTGCCGCTTCTCTGGGCAAAGCCATCACCCATGATGTGACCACCGGACGGAAGAAGCCGGCGGAGCACAAAATTGTTGACATGCACTGCCACGTCGTGCCCGGCGTGGATGACGGCGCAGCCAACCTGCCCATGGCCCTTGAAATGCTCCGCATGGAGGTGGCACAGGGCGTGAAGCATGTGGCCTGCACCTCCCACAACTGGACCAAC
>JAUNDF010000070.1 GCA_030526225.1 Clostridia bacterium | reverse complement strand
CAGAAGGTGATGCAAACCATCGCCTGGGAGGAGCATCCTGACGGAGAAGTCATCACCGGCTTCGGGTTCAATCGCAGCATGAAAAACATGGAGCTTCTTCAAGCCCGCTGTGCCTGTCAGGGCAAAGCAAATGCCGTGTTCACCTACGGCACGCTGATGCGCGATATGCCTGCAGCCCCGCTGATGGATGATGCCCTCTGGGGCGGCCATGCAATTTTAAAAGGCTATGCCATGTATGACCTTGATCTTTACCCGGGCATCAGGCAGGCAGACGGTGAAGCAGTGCAGGGCGAAATCTGGTTTGTTGATGATGCCACCCTTGACGCACTGGACGATTACGAGGGCGAAGGCTCGCTGTACACCCGCAGGCGGGTGAGCATTTCTACCGGTTTCGGTTCCCTTGCCGCCAATGTGTATGTGTACAACGGCATGCCGGAAGGTGAAATCATCCGCGACCGCTGGCACGCCAATCCTGATTCCTATGTCTGGTACGCCGCCTATGGCTCCAACATGAATGCTGAGAGATTCAAGTGCTACCTTGCCGGCGGCTGCTGTCAGGAAAACGGCAATTACTATCCCGGCTGCAGTGATCCTTCCCTTTGGACCGACACCTATTTTACCGAAGCCGAAGGCGTGGTATACTTCGGAAACCACAGTCCTTCCTGGGATGCCGGTGTTGCCTTCTACCTTCCCACCAAAGGTCAAAGTGCCGTTGTCCGGCTGTACCGCATCAAACGCAGTCAACTGCACGATGTAATGCAGCAGGAGGGTGCATCCGATGCCTGGTACGGAAAAATGCTGTGCCTCGGCATCGCCGAAAATGGCGAATCCATCATCACCCTGACTTCTGCCATAGAACACGAACGCAATGCTCCCGCCCCGGAGTACATCGCTTGTATCCGGCAGGCGCTTATCACGGACGGGGGTATGAGTGAGGAGCAGGCTGATGGGTATCTGGAAAAGTGCATGAAGGGGTAATGCATATAAAGCATCTCTTTTTCGAACGACGTAAGAGATTGCTATTTTGAAGCACAAGATGCCCTTCACACATAGGTATTTGCTCTGTGAGGGATTTCCTTCACGGAGTTTTTCTACAAAAAAGCGATGCACGGTTAACTGCCATGCATCGCTTTATCATTAATATTTCAGCTGTTTTACATATCAAACAGGCTCAGCTGTTCTGTGAAAACCTCTTCCTTTTTTGCGGCGTGCACGGGCGCAGCAAGCTCCACATTGCCGTCCCATTCATCGCTGACAGGGATCGCACCCATGCGAATTAATTCCCTGTTGCCGGGGATATCGCAATCACGGCAGAAGGTTGAGCACCAGCCTTTCTTCAGGTTTTCCGTTGCACCGGCCCAGGTACCGCCCTTGCCCTTATCCGACCGGATGACCACTGTTCCCTATGACTGCGCGTAAATATAGCGGTTGCGCATCATGGCCACGCCCACATTAAAGCCTGCCGCG
Source organism: Clostridia bacterium (assembly GCA_030526225.1). GTDB lineage: Bacteria > Bacillota > Clostridia > Christensenellales > Aristaeellaceae > JAUNDF01. The sequence continues at coordinate 10,710 of JAUNDF010000070.1, read as the reverse complement.
GGGACCGTCACGGACAGCAGCAGTACACGGCCATCCCTGATTTCCCGCACAAGGCCGGAATCACGAAGCTTGCGAAGCATGGAGTCGGACAGATACTCGATGACATTGGCCCCCTCGTCCATGGCAGCAGAGACAGCCACACTGTCGATGCCCTTTGCACCGCCGGACACCACGCCATAGCCCCGCGCTGCTGTGGCCGCCACTGTCTTTTGGGTGAAGGCGATATCCTATGGTGTCACCTCGCGGGAGCCAACATAGCCTACCGTCGGCTTATCCAGAAGAGATAAATCACCGGAATAGTAGAACAGCGGAGGGCAGCCGTTGCCCAGCTTGCGCTTGAGTTGCTTCGGGTACTCTGCATCTGCCCGGGTAATCACCTGAATGCCCATGTCCTCATACTTTGTCAGTTCAAAGCGCATGCTGCCGCCCCGGTCAATCAGCCGCATCAGCCGGGAGGCGTATTCCTCGTTAAAGGACAGCTCCCGCGTGATATCCTCCGCAGTAAAATCAAGCAAATCACCTGGCTGAAGCTTCTGCGCCATCATGCGCCCGGCCAGCTCGCTCCATTCATGCGGCTCAAGCGGTTTGATGCCGTCTGCCACGCAAAGATGGCTGCACAGCAGCGTGATTGCTTCGGCATTTCTGTTCATGCTTACTCCCCCCAATGACTGGTATCGGCAAGCGCGAAGGGATACACCTGTTCGCAGCCGCTATCCATTATTTTATACCCGCAGACCGTTAATGTCCACCTCGAATCCACCATATCATCCACCAGCAGCACTCGTTTTGGCATATCACGCCCCTGACGCACGTGGAAGGATTCCCAGGCGTTGCCGTGCTGGAAGGTGCTGTTTTCCATGGTCTTCTGCTCCGGCGCGGGCGTTTTTTCCAGAAGATTCACAAAGGTCAGGCCGGTACTCACCGCCAGCCTGCGGGCAAAATCCTCCACCAGATTGCTGCGCAGGGACGGCACGCAGGTGATGTGGGTGATGTGATGCGTATCAATCATTTCCCGAAGCACCTTGGCCGATTTGCCCACCAGCTCTTCGTCGAAGCGCTTGGGCATTCCCTTGGGCGGATACTTCCCCTGGCGCACCAGTTCGCCATAGCCGGGATCACCGAACTTTGACAGGCATATGCCCGGCTGCAGAAGCTTGTCTTTCGGGATATTTGTTCCGTCCGGCCACTTGTGTCGCGGCTCGATAGGCACCTGCTGCTGGCTGATGAACGCCGCAGCCTTCTGCCGGGATGCTTCGGACAGCGTTAATCCCGGGAAAATATCCATGCCGGTGCAGTTGGCACATTTGCCGCAGCTGCAGGCCTCTTTGTCATCCAGACAGTTGACCGCAAAGCGGCTGAGACAGCCTTTTTCATCGAGCAGCCGTTCCATTTGCTCCATTTCCTGCCTGCGGATGCTTCTGACCGCTTCATAGTGCTGCCCGTTGTACACATAGCGGCGCACGGTCGGGAAGAAAAACTGCTTTGTCCCTATCTTTTCCTGGCGGATAAAGCCTTCCTTCTCCAAAAAATACAATGTCTTTTCGATTCTCGGCCTTCGGGCGTTAATCCTCCTGAATACTTCACTTTTGCTGATGCCATCCGCATCGCTGATGAGCCGGATAATCTGCTCCGATTCCTCTTGTTCAGGGAATGCGGTGCGGATGAAGTATTCGTTGATTTCCCGGTCTTCTTTGCCGCTCATCAGGAAGACATAAGCATCCTTCAAGCTGCGTCCCGCACGGCCAATCTGCTGGTACCAGCTTACCACACTGGAGGGCATCTGGAAATGAATGACAAAGGATACATCGCCCTTGTCATAGCCCATTCCCAGCTTAACGGTGGCCACAATGGCCTTAATGCGGTTGCCGCGGAACGCTGCCAAGGCCTCGTCGTTTTTGTTCTCCTCTTTTTCATTGCGGGAGTAGTAACTCATCGCCGGGATGCCGTTGTTATCCAAAAAGGCAGCCAGATAGTCACAGTCGCGCTTATCCAGGCAATAGATGATGCCGGTGCCGGGAAGCTTGGGCAGGTTATCCAGCAGCCATGCGTATCGGTCGTGCTTTTTCTCCATCTGTAGCACCTGAATATGCAGCGATTCCCTTGTGAGCGGTCCGCGGGAGATGTACACATCATCACCCAGCTGCTTTTTCAGGTCAGCAACCACCCGGTCATTGGCCGTGGCAGTGGTCGCCAGGACCGCTACATTGGAGAAGGAACCGCTGACAACGCGGCCAAGCTTGCCGTATTCCAGACGAAAATCGTGGCCCCAGTCGGAAATGCAGTGGGCTTCATCCACCACAAACAAACCGATGCGCAGCTGCGGCAGAAGCTTTTGGGTATCCTCCTTCATCAGGGTCTCCGGAGTGATAAACACCATGTCCACTTCACCATTGGCCATATCGGAATGAATCTGCTTTCGTTCATCCTTGTCTTTCACGGTGCTGTTGAGCGCCGCACAGCGCAGACCCATGCCGCGGGCCATTTCCATCTGGTTATCCATCAGCACCAGCAGCGGACTGATGACCAGTGTCATGCCCTGCCCCCTGGAGCGGTTCAGCTTGGTGCACATAAAGTATACCAGACTTTTGCCCCAACCTGTTTTCTGCACCACCAGGGTTCGCTTGCGGGTCATGGCAGCCTCAATGGCCTCGTACTGTCCATCCCGGAACTGTGCGCCGGGGCCATAGATGTTCTTCAAGATTCCCATGGACTCGCTGTAAATCTGCCTGTTCTCAATCTTCATGGTATCCCTCCCCGAAAGACCGCGGCTTACTCCTCAATCTTCACCGACAACTCACCGCTATCGTCCACATCCACGCGCAGGCTGCGGAGAATCTGGCGGCGGAAGTTTTCCTTTTCCTGCAGGCTCATGTCCAGGCGCAGGGTGTCGCAGGTGTCCTCCAGCGTGTCAAACAGGTTGACGGTAATCAGGTTGTTGATGTGCTTCTCCACGCAGCGGCGCAGGGCGGCTTCCTTAATCTTGGTCAGGTTGCCGGCAAAATCGTCAATCAGGCAGGTGGCCACGCCTTGGTCATCGTAGAAGCGGCAGGCTTCCTGACTGAACTTCGTTTTCTCAGCCAGAACCATAAAGGCGGCATCGGGCAGGGCGCGCATAAGGCCCCAGTAGTCGGAGTCGCTGGAGGCAATCATGAAGGCGCGGGTGCCGTTTTGGTAGTAGTCCTTGCAGGCGCCGGCGGTCATGGCGATATCCACCAGAGATTTGTGGCCAAGCACACGCTCCACCTCTTCGTGGTGCACCGGTACGCGGACGAAATCGACCAGCACGTCCCAGGCATCCACGGTATGGTAATCATCAAACAGGATGATGCGGCTGATGTCGCCAAGCCTGTCCTCTGCACTGCCCTCAGCCTCGCGCTGGCGGCGGGATTCGCGGATGAAGTCAAACAGGGCGCACAGCTTGTAAGGGTCGGAATTTTCGCAATCCACCAGCAGGGTGATGCCGTCATGGGCGGCCATGAAATCCGTCAGGCTGTCCTTGGTGGCAGTGCTGGCATCAAACACCCGGTCAAAGTCAGTGAACTCTGCGCCGTTGATGCGGTAGAGCAGAATCATAAACCGGCGGTCGTTGAGCATCACATTGCCTGTCATCACCGGTTCCAGGTAGTTCTCCGGATCCTCCACAAAGGCATCGCTGCGGTTGATGGGCCAGTTGATGTAGCAGTGGAAGGGATAGGCGTTGGCGTTGTCCTTCATGGTGTCCATCGCCGACTGGACAGACTCGCGCTTGCCGCCCTTGGGCATCATCAGCAGACTTCGGATGTACTCCCGGTTGACCCATGCCGGGAACAGCTTCAGGCAGTCGTTGACCTTGTTGCCGATGTGGTTGTTGATGGTGATGACATACTCGCAGAGCTGCTTGATTTGCGACCCGGTGACGATTCTGATTTTCTGCCCGCTGAGGTACTGAAAGTATGCCGGGTCGATGCATTCGGGGATGGAGTCCAGATTGCACACGCCGCCCCGCAGCGCAGTGACAATGCTGCCGGGCTTTAAGAGGATGGCGTTGCGGATGGCGCACAGTGCGCGGATGGTTTTGGCGCAGTCCTTCCGCTCCAGCTCATCGAACACGCTGCGCTTGTAGGTCTTGCCGAAGTTTTCCTCCGGCACACCGATGAGGTAAGCCATGATGGATACCACGCCGTTGGACAAGGTTTTGCCGTCCCTGGTGGTCTGCACCTGCGCGTCCTGTTCGTCCTGCAAAGCGATGTCTTCCGTGCATTCGTCACCTTCGGGCAGAGTGAGCTTCAACCGGTCGAGCTGTTCCTGTAATTCCTTGCTGAATGTCATGGCGTATTCTCCTTATTGTGCGATTGTTTCGCTCTTACTTGCTGACATCATACATGATAACAGAAATTGTGTCCAAAAATCATCCCTCAATGGCGTTCTATTCGTAATTTCGCTGTTTTGATGGCGATTTGCTTTTGATGCTTGCCGCTTAAAATTCAAATGATACAACAGCAAACGCGGACACCCGGCTCAACAGCGCTCCGGGTGCCCGCGTGATTTCTTATTCAACAACCCAATTCGGCTGCAGGATACTCACCATCGCCTCTTGCTGACCAGCCGATGAATCCCCAACAGGGCAAGGGCGCTGAGCACCGTCAGCGCAATCCACAGTCCGAGATGATTATCGTCACCGGTCATGGGCAGCTCAGAGGGTTTCATCACAGGTATGGAAGATTTGAAGGTGACCACCACATCCATGTTGTCCGTCATCTGAAGAATCAGATTGTTGCCGGTTACTTTCACGGCAGTTCCGTTTACTGTTACGGTGTCAACCATATAGCCGGCGTCCGGGGTGAACGTGACAATTTCGGTGCTGTTGGCCATCAGGTTTGTCTTGCCCGCAGAGATGGTGCCGTTGCCGCCGTTGACAGAGGTGGTCAGATCGAAGGTGGCATTTGCCTTTGGCTTGAAGGTTGCCACCACTGCGGTATCCTTCAAAATGGTAATCATCAGCATTGTGCCGTCTGTCGAAAGCTCGTCATCACTGGGCTTTTTTCCGTTCACAGTTACCGTGTCGACCTCGTACTTTTCATCAGGCGTGATGAAAATCCATTCATAAGACCCGCTTACCACTTCAGCCTTGCCTTCTGTAATGGTGCCGTGACCGCCCTCCACCCTTGTGGTGAGCGTATATGTCTGTGTGGTGGAAGTACCGGCTGCCTTGCCCATGCTGAAGGCCACCGTTACCGTCCCGCTGTCCTTGGTGATTCTCGTGTTTCCGCCGGATACATCTTCCCCGTTGTAATAGACCCTGACATTGTCTGCCAGAACAGTGTAGGGTGCCAGCGTTAAGTTGGTGCGCAAGCCATAGCTGTTGCCGCCGATGGCACTTGTGCCATTCTTCTTCATCCATGTGTTGCCCAAATAGGGGTCAGCCACCCAGACGCACCACTCGGTTTTGGTGCTGTCCACTGTGGCACCGGCAGTTGCGGAGGTCAGCGACGCCGGGGGCAGTGTGCCGGCGGCAAGGGAATCCTTCGCCACAGGACCGGTCAGGCGGATTTCGGACAGGGTGGTCACAATCCGCTTGTAGGTGACCACCACATTCATGTCCTTGACCATGGTCAGGGTATAGGTGTTGCCGGTCACCGTTGCAGGATTGCCGTTCACCGTCACAGCGTCAATTTCATAGCCGGCATCAGGGGTGAAGGTCACCGTTTGGACGCTGTTGGCCGCAAGCCCGGCAGCACCGGCGGAAATCGTGCCATTGCCGCCGCTGACAGAGGTGGTCAGATTGTAGGTAACCGGCTTGAAGGATACCGCCACGCTCTTGTCTTCATTCATGGTCAGGATCAGCGTGTTTCCGGTAACTGTTACCGCGATGCCGTTCACGGTCACCCGATCCACCACATAGTTCTGCGCGGGCGTAAATGTAACCGTAAACTGTTCATTGCGCCGAAGACCGGTTCTGCCCGATGATATGGTGCCGCCGGTGCCGTTTACACCGGTGGTCACCTGATAGGTCGTTTCCGGCACCGCATCATATTCCTTGGTGACAGCACGGTCCATGGGACGGCCGGACTCCACGTTTGTCTTCACACCGGTACTGCTGCCGTTGATGGTGGCCGTAATCTTCTCTGCCAGCCGATAGTTTGTTTCAGCCGTCAGAGATACTTGCAGCCTGTAACGCTTACCGGCCTGAAAGGTGCTGTCGGTGGTTCCCACCCAGCCGTCGCCCTGGGCTTCCTGCCAGCGGGTCTTGTCCGCGGCAATCCTGATACCTGCTGTAGAAACCTGCACACCGGAAAGGCTCATAGATACACCCTCCGCCGGTTCAGGCGCACCGGTGATATCCACACTGCTGACCGTGGTGATGCCCTCCTCGGAAGCATCCGCCAAAAGGCCATAGGCAGTGGTAATCATCATTCTGCCGCCGATGGCTTCAGGATAGCGCCAGAAAACAGCAGGCACCCCCAGCAGGGTGCTGCCCGTCCCCAGAGAATCGCCGTTCTCAAGATTGAAGCCCTGAAAGACGGTGTTGCCGTCCTTGGGCACGATGTCCACAAAAATAAAGTAGTACTTGTCCGCTTCGAAGGTTTCAGCGAAGGGACTCATGGGGCGCATACCGTCTGCGGTCATCTTGTCACCGGCATAGACGTAATAATCAAATCTGTCCACCTACACCGTATACCCGCAGCCTGCAGGCACAGCGAAGTTCAAATCATCGGGGCAATTGCTCACCTTGAAATTGCGGACAGCCACATTCACTTGCGTGATGTTTTCTGCCGCGGCAGAAGAAGCCAGCAAGCCCAGCGTCATCATCAGGCACAGCAGTGCCCCCAGCAGTATGTGAACGGTCGTTTTTCTTCATTCCGGTGTCCTCCTGTGTACAGCACCATTATTCTTGCAGACAATGATTTCATGAATGAAAGCGGTTATTCAGATTTTCAATGCCCACCATCGCCATCAGGCTTATTTTACAATATAATTATATTAATTTCAACCGGTTTTCCATAGTGCCGATTGGCATAAAACGCACGGTTCACAGAATGTCAATCCTGCAAAATTCTAACCATACCGCCTTCAAAACCGTATGTCCTCTCTTTTCTGTTTTGCGCACATGGATAATCCTGTACAATAGCATGTCCCCCACATGACAACAAAACAGAAAAGGAGAAAACAGGCATGAATTACGGGTACATCCGGGTGTCATCCCGGGATCAGAATGAGGAGCGTCAGTTGATTGCCATGCGTGAGGCGGGCATCGATGACGCTCATCTTTTTTTGGACAAACAGAGCGGCAAGGACTTCCAGCGCCCTGCCTATCAGCAGCTGATGAAAAGGCTCCGCGCCGGGGATGTGCTGTTCGTCAAGAGCATCGACCGGCTGGGGCGCAATTACGATGACATCCTCCAGCAGTGGCAGCTGATTACCAAGGACAAAGAGGCCGATATCGTGGTGCTGGACATGCCCCTGCTGGATACCCGGCAGCGCAAGGACCTCATCGGTACGCTGATTGCCGACATCGTGCTGCAGCTGCTCAGCTATGTGGCGCAGACGGAGCGGGACTTCATCCGCCAGCGTCAGGCGGAAGGCATTGCGGCCGCCAGGGCCAACGGCATCCACCTCGGCCGTGCCCGCACACCGCGCCCGACCTGCTACCCCAGCTGTGTTGCGCTGTGGCAATCGGGGCTGATGTCCGCCCGTGCTGCCGGTCGGCAGATGGGCATCGCCCACACCACCTTCCTGAACTGGATTCGGGAGGATATGAAGGGGTAAGGGATCAAGGCTGTATGTTACACTTTCACAATGGCATTTCGCACAGATTTGTGCTATCATAATTATTGGATACAATTAGCATCATCTGTTGCCGACAGGAGGTTTTCATATGGGAAAATATATCGATATGCAATATGGCTTCACCTTTGGACCTTACGATTCCAGCGATTGGGAGGACTACGAGTTTGAACTGACGGACGAGGAAGCGGCGCTCTTCAATGAGGCAGTCAGCAATCACAAAAACCCCAATACCGCTGATGAGCTGGAGGATTTGCGCGACCGTGCCCGTGCCGAAATCGAAGAGATGATTGCCGATGACATGGCCTGCGACCTCGAAGGCTGTATCATCAATATGAAAATTGTATACCCACAGTACGGTCAGGAATTGACCGAGGAGGATTTCCGCGCCATCCTGACAGAGATGTACAAGGAAGCCGGCGAAACCACCGACGAAATTGTCGAATTCATTCAGGACAACATTGACAACGAAGATGTAGACATGGATGAACTGGCTGATGAGGTGCGGCAGGAGCTGGGGATTGAGCAGGACGAAGAGGAATAACCACAGCTTTTGCCCGCAAAAATGTACAAACCGCGGAATGGTGAACCAAATGGCGTACCGTTCCGCGTTTTTTCTGTCTGCACAAAACACAAAAAACCCGCAGTCCTTACAATAAAAGGGCTGCGGGGTAGTACACCCGGCAGGATTCGAACCTGTGGCCTTCAGAGTCGGAGTCTGACGCTCTATCCAACTGAGCTACGGGTGCATATGCACTTTAACTATATTAGTATAGCCTGTTTATGGAAAAATGTCAAGGTTTTCGGACGGATATCAGCGAGGAACATTCGGGCAATCGATCGGCAGGGGAAAAATCAAAAATCCCCGCCCTGTTCAGGCGGGGAAATGGTTATCTTTGTCCTGCACGGATTCTGACCAGCGCACGCTTCAGCTTGGCTTCAGCCAGCTTGTAATCCTTGTCGTCGGTCTTCAGCTGCTTCAGCCTGGCTTCGGCAGCCTCACCGGCGCGTTGGGCGCGGGCAACGTCAATCTCGTCAGACCACTCGAAGGTGGTGGCCATCACGCGCACATTGCCGCCGGAAACACTCAGCAGGCCGTGGATGCAGGCCGCGGTGCGCTCGTTGCCCTTGTCGTCCTTCACCTTGGCCTCGCCGTAGCCCAGAGCAGCGGCGTAGTCAATATGTCCGGCAAGGATACACACATCGCCGTTCACCGTGCGGCAAATCAGGCTCTCGGCCTGACCGTCATACATGATGGCATCGGGGGTCACAATCTGCAAATGGAAGTTTGCCATGGATTATTCACCCTTCCTGGCCTTTTCGATGGCTTCCTCAATGGTGCCCACAAACAGGAATGCGCTCTCGGGCAGGTCGTCATGCTTGCCCTCGATAATCTCCTTGAAGCCGCGGATGGTCTCCTTCAGGGGCACATACTTGCCCTGCATGCCGGTGAACTGCTCGGCCACGGAGAAGGGCTGGGACAGGAAGCGCTGCACCTTACGGGCGCGGGCAACGATGACCTTATCCTCATCGGACAGCTCGTCCATACCCATGATGGCGATGATGTCCTGCAGCTCCTTGTAGCGCTGGAGGATGTTCTGCACCTGACGGGCAACCTCGTAATGCTCGCGGCCCACAACCTCGGGGGACAGCACGCGGCTGGTGGATTCCAGAGGATCCACAGCGGGGTAGATGCCCTGGGATGCGATGGCACGGGACAGAACCGTGGTGGCATCCAGGTGAGCGAAGGTGGTGGCAGGGGCGGGGTCGGTCAAGTCATCCGCAGGCACATAAACGGCCTGAACGGAGGTGATGGAGCCCTTCTTGGTGGAGGTGATGCGCTCCTGCAGCTGGCCCATTTCGGTGGCCAGGGTGGGCTGGTAGCCTACAGCGGAGGGCATGCGGCCCAGCAGAGCGGACACCTCGGAGCCTGCCTGCGTGAAACGGAAAATGTTGTCGATGAACAGCAGCACGTCCTGATGTGCCTGATCGCGGAAGTATTCCGCCATGGTCAGGCCGGACAGGGCCACGCGCATACGGGCTCCCGGGGGCTCGTTCATCTGACCATAAACGAGGGCGGTCTTGTTGATAACGCCGCTCTCCTTCATCTCGTTGTACAGGTCGTTGCCCTCACGGGTACGCTCGCCAACGCCGGCGAAAACGGACAGGCCGCCGTGCTGCTTGGCCACGTTGTTAATCAGCTCCATAATCAGCACGGTCTTGCCGACACCGGCGCCGCCAAACAGACCAATCTTGCCGCCCTTTGCGTAGGGGGCAATCAGGTCAACGACCTTGATGCCGGTTTCCAGAATCTCGGTAGAGGTCTCCTGCTCCTCATAGGAGGGGGCGGGACGATGGATGGCCCAGCGCTCCTCCGTCTCGGGATCGGGCTGGTCATCAATGGCCTGACCCAGCAGGTTGAAGATGCGGCCCAGGCACTTTTCGCCCACGGGCACGGTAATGGATTCGCCGGTATCGACTGCGTCGGCACCGCGAACCATGCCGTCGGTGGCATTCATGGAGATGCAGCGAACCACATCGTCACCGATGTGCTGGGCAACTTCCGCGACGATTTTCTTATCGCCGTTATGAATCTCAATAGCATTGAGCAGATCAGGCAGATGTCCGTTTTCAAAACGGATGTCCAATACAGGACCGATTACCTGAACCACTTTGCCGATATTTTGATTGCTCACAGTGGTCGGGACTCCTTTCATCGGGGATATCGGAGATATCCGGTTCGCCGCTTACTGTTCAGAGCCTGCGACGATTTCGGTAATTTCTTGTGTAATGGCACCCTGACGGGCACGGTTGTACTTCAGGCGCAGCGAGCCGATCATTTCGCCGGCGTTCTTCGTGGCCGAATCCATGGCGGAACGGCGGGCGGAGATTTCGCTGGCGTAGGAATCGCACACGGCGCTGTACAGTCTGCCGGCCAGGAAATCG
>JAUNDF010000069.1 GCA_030526225.1 Clostridia bacterium | reverse complement strand
TCCGCATCCGGCTCGTAGATGGTCGAGCAGACGGATTCCTTCTTTTCGGGCTTTTCGATGGGCAGCAGCTGCTCCACCGTTGCCTCCTGACTCATCATGTTCTTGAAATCGGTGTACACCAGGAACACCTCATCAAATTTGCCGCTCAGGTAGCCATCGGTCATCAGCTTGGATGCATAGTAGCACTGCTTGACGCCCATCATCTCCACATGGTCGAATTCGGATGTCAGCACCTCGCAGTCCATGCGGGCATACTTGTCAACCGCCTTGCGGCCAATGGGCAGCACGGCGTACTTCATGCCCTCTGCATGGGCTGCCAGCAGCTTGAAGATATTGGCATTGTAGCCGCCGGCCAGACCGCGGTCACCGGCAATGACCACATACAGGCGGCAATTGACGGGCCGGGGGGTGATATACGGCACGGTTTCATCGTTGCAGCTGGCAGCAGCCGCCATGATGGCCGATCGGGAGATGGCCGCGTAGGGGCGGCTGGTCTCCATTTTTTCTTTTGCACGGCGAAGTTTTGAGGTAGCCACAAGCTGCATGGCGCGGGTAATCTGCATGGTGCTTTCCACGCTTTTAATGCGCAGCTTGATGTCCTTCATGGACCCTGCCATGTTGCTCCCTCCTTCGCGTTATTGTTTGCCCTTCAGGAAATCGGCGGTGTAGCCGGTAAGGGCTTCCTTCAGCGCAGCTTCGGTATCGGCCTCCAGCTTGCCGGTGGTGCGGATGGTCTCCAGAATGTCGCTGTGCTGGCCGCTCATGCGGGCATACAGGCCTTCCTCGTACTCGCTGACGTGACGCACTTCCACATCCTTGAGGAAATCATGGGTAACGGCATACAGGATGCACACCTGCTCCTCAACGGCAATGGGGTGATTGCGGTTCTGCTTGAGCACCTCCACAATGCGCTCGCCCTGTGCCAGACGGGCCTTGGTGTCGGCATCCAGGTCGGAGCCGAACTGGGCGAAGGACTGCAGCTCGCGGTACTGGCTGTAAATCAGCTTCAGGGTACCGGCAACCTTCTTCATGGCCTTAATCTGGGCATTGCCGCCAACACGGCTGACGGAAATACCGGGGTTCACAGCGGGCATGATGCCGGAGTGGAACAGCTCGGTTTCCAGGAAAATCTGGCCGTCGGTGATGGAAATCACGTTGGTGGGGATGTATGCGGAAACGTCACCCTCCTGGGTTTCAATCACAGGCAGGGCGGTGATGGAGCCGCCGCCGTATTCCGGTGCCACGCGGGCTGCGCGCTCCAGCAGACGGGAGTGCAGATAGAACACGTCGCCGGGATAAGCTTCACGGCCCGGGGGACGGCGAATGAGCAGGGACAGGGCGCGGTAAGCCACGGCATGCTTGCTCAGGTCGTCATAGACAATCAGCACATCCTTGCCCTGATCCATGAAATACTCTGCCATGGCACAGCCGGAATAGGGGGCGATGTACTGCAGGGGTGCCTGCTCGGAAGCGGTGGCGCTGACCACAATGGTGTAGTCCATGGCGCCGGCGCTGGTCAGGGTATCCACCAGCTGGGCCACGGTGGAGCGCTTCTGGCCGATGGCCACATAGATGCACAGCACATCCTTGCCCTTCTGGTTGATGATGGTATCCAGCGCGATGGCGGTCTTGCCGGTCTGGCGGTCGCCGATAATCAGCTCGCGCTGGCCGCGGCCGATGGGAATCATGGAGTCAATGGCCTTGATGCCTGTCTGCAGGGGCACACTGACGCTCTTGCGCTGGATGATGCCGGGGGCGTTGCGCTCGATGGGGCGCATTTCGGTGGTTTCAATGGGGCCCTTGCCGTCGATGGGTTGACCCAGGGCATTGACCACGCGGCCAATCATCTTGTCACCCACAGGCACGGAAACAACAGCGCCCGTGCGTTCCACGGTGTCGCCTTCCTTGATGCCTTCGCTTTCGCCCAGCATAACCACCGCGACGGTATTTTCTTCCAGGTTCAGCGCCATGCCGTAGGAGCCGTTGCCGAACTTGACCAGCTCATTGGCCATGCACTTTTCCAAGCCGGATACGCGGGCAATGCCGTCACCGATCATGATGATGGTACCGGTTTCATCCTGCGTGATGCGGTTTTCATAGTGCTTGATCTGCTCTTGAATGAGCTTGGAGATTTCTTCAGGTTTCAACTGCATCGTATCACCAACCTCTCCTTACACTTGACCCGCCATCTCGCGGCGGATGCTTTCCAGCCTTTGCCGGACGGAGTTGTCATACCGGCGGCCGTTCATTTCCAGCACAATGCCGCCCATGACAGCAGCATCCACATGCTCTGTCAGCTCAATCTCTGCGCCGGTCATGGCACGGAGCTTGGCCACAAGGGCAGTGCGCTGGGATTCACGCATGGGCTCGGCCGTGGTTACGCTGGCGGCAACCACGTTGTGATCCTTGTTGTAGCGGGCCCGGAAGGCGGCCTCACAGCCGGCAAACTCGCAAAGGGCACCGCGCTCGCAAAGAATCTTGAGAAAATTCAACACATAGGGGTGGACCTGTCCGCGCAGGGTCTTGTCGCAGATGGCGACACGCTCCTCACGGGACATGGACATGTTGGAAAGCAGCCGTACAAAATCCGGCTGGTCATGAAAGCACCCTTTCAGGGTGTGAAGCTGCTCGAGGACCTCTGCGGAGATGTTCTCCTCCGCGCACAGGCCGTACAGCGCTTCACCGTACTCCTTGGCAAATGCTGTCATTACTGTTCACCAACGTTCTTGATGAATTCATCCACAAAGGACTCGTGGTCTTCCTTGCGGACCTCGCGCCCAACCACCTTGGCGGCAATGCTGACAGCCATATCGGTGATTTCCCCGCGAACATCCTGCAGCATCTGGCGCTTCTCCGTGGCAATCTCCGCCTCTGCCTTCTGCTTGAGATGGGCAGCCTGACTGGAGGCCTCCTGGAGGATGGCATCCGACTTGCGCTGGGCATTCTGGGTGGCACTGCGTACGATGGCGTCCGCCTCATCGCGGGCGCCGGACATACGCTCCTCATACTCCTGCTTCATGCTGACGGCGGCGGACTTTGCATCCTCCGCATCACCGTAAATCATGTCCACCTGATTCTGGCGCTCCGCAATAATCTTCTGCACGGGCTTGAAGAGGAAGCGCTTGAGAATCAGGAACATAATCAGCAAATTGGCAAGAGAGATGAGAATCTGCCAAATATTGACGGAAATGACGTTCAATGTCTGCATAAAATCTCTGCCTCTCCTGCGTTTGTGGGGTCAATTACTTGCCGACAACATTCATCAGCACGCCGACCAGCTGGTTGGGTGCAACGAAAATCAGCAGAATGGCGATAACCAGAGCGTACAGACCGGTGGTTTCGGCAACGGCGCAGCCCATGAGCATGGTGGTGGTGACAGAGCCCTTGCATTCGGGCTGACGGCCGATGGCTTCGCAAGCCTTTGCAACAGCGTTGCCTTCACCGATACCGGGGCCGATACCGGCGATCATGGCGCAGCCGGCGCCCAGTGCACAGCAACCGAGGATAATACCGATGGCGAGTTCCAACATGGTGAAAAACCTCCTAAAAATTGATTCGATTTTGTATCACACACGCGTTTGCCGCGTTGATGTGCTTTGTTATGCGGCCTTGCGGGCCTGCTTTTTGGCCAGCCGCTTCTCGTACTCTTCCTCCGGGAAGCCATTGGCGATGTAGAGCATGGTCAGCATGGCGAAGATGAAGGCCTGCAGGCAGCCGCTGAACAGGTCAAAGTACAGCGACAGAATGGCAGGAAGACCGACCTGCAGCAGCGGGAAGGTGCCGAGGAAGCCGGGCAGCCAGCCCAGCACCATTTTGCTAAGGCCCTGCAGCGCCGTGGCAATCAGCGTGGAAATAACCACACCGGACAGCACGTTGCCGTAGTGACGGAAGGCCATGGAGATGGGCGTTGCCACCTCACTGATGACATTGAAGGGGGCGAACACGGGGATGGGATCGCCGAAGCCCTTGACATAGTTCCAAAGGCCGCCCTTGAGCTTGTAATAGGTGATGAGCACAAACACCAGAATGGCCCAGCCGGCCACCACGTTGATGTCGCTCGTCGGGGGATGCAGACCCAGCAGGCTGCTGAGGCTGCTGAGGGCGGACAGGGCCATGATGGCGGCCACAAAGGGCGCGAAGGAACGGCCCAGACGCTCGCCCATGTTTTCAACCGTAAAGCTGGAAGCCTTTTCCACAATGAATTCCGCAATCACCTGACGCTTGCCCTGAGGCTTGACGGACAGGCCGCGGGTCACGAACAGGCACAGGGCCAGCACGGACACAATCACCGCCCAGCTGACCACCTGACTCTCGGTGATTTCCAGATCCATCAGCGGCATGGGGATGGTGAAATAAATCCGGGAGCCGGTTACATCAATGCCAGTGGATGCCGGGGTGGTGCACACCTTCAGGATGATGCAGGCCACAAAGGGCAGTATCATCATGGCAATGAGCAGGATATCGACAATCCGGTTTTTTCCTTTTGCTTTCACGTAAGAAACCTCCTGTCGTTTTTCTCAGCCTCTGGGGCGCAGAATCATCATCACAAGGCGGGGGAACAGCAGCGGCAGCAGTGCAGCCACCGGATGGAACACAGGCACACACACACCAGCCACGCAGGCCGCGAAGAGCATCAGCATCCGCAGGGAATAAGACAGATGCATCTGCTTTTTGGCCTCCTGTGCTTCAGGGGACAGGGGCGCTTCCTTGACCTCGCCCGTCTCCTCGTCCTCTTCCTGAGGGGGCAGATGCACACCGTTCATCTTTTCGGCGGCCTTCTGCACACTGATGCCCAGCAGAAAGAAATTGAGCACCGCGAAGAAGGACCCCCACAGCGCGCCCAGCAGCACCTTGATGCTGAACTGCCGCAGTACCAGAAATACAGCCACCATCAGGGTGGATAAAATCAGCGTTCCGGCGGCAATGCGCAGTGTTTCCCGCTTCACGGTCTGATCGATTTTCATCACAGAATCATCCTTAAAAACATATTCAACCAATTACCAATTTAGCCCTGTTTTATCAATTTGTCAAGGTTATAGCAATGAGATTGACAAAAAAACTTATGACATACATAAGCGCTCTTTTTGCCCAGTATGGCAAAAAGGGAGCAGGATTGTGACAAACACAGCCCTGCGCCCTTGATTGATTTTCCAATTTATGTCATTTTCTGTCAAGCACCATGCAGCCGTCCCTGCGGTCCAGCGCCGGATTGTAGTAGATATCCTGAAAGCCGGGATGCTGTGCCATCAGCCGGTTGTAGCTCTCCCCTGTCATGTACGCCGGGCAGAAGCTCTCCCCCTTGTCGTTCATCTTGGCGTAGGGGGTAAATACGTTCAGGAAGCCCTGCTCCCGCAATGTCACGCCCAGTGCCGCGGCGGCCATTTCATCATCATATGCACCGAAGCCGCCGGCGGACAGGAACTTCTCCCGGTCCATCATCATGGCGCAGGCGGATACGGCAGCCACGTTGCGGGTGATGCGGTCCCACAGCATGTACACGCGGCCGTACACAAATGCGCCGGACATGTAGCTGAGCACGCCTTCGTCATGCACCGCATAGCCGCAATGGCGGTAGCGGTTCTTCGGGCCCATCAGCGCCGTGCCCACACAGCCCACATCGGGGCGCCGGGCATACATCTGCATTTCATCCACCCAGCGCTTGCTCAGGGGCTTCACGCCCTGCTCAAGGGTGATGATGTACTTCCCTGCCGCCTGCTTGGCCGCCCGGTTCATGGCCGCATAGCGGTTCCCCTCGGGACGGATGGCCCGGCATTCCCTGCCGCCGTAGCGGAAGGTCTTGTCCGTATCGGCGATGATGATGACCTCGCTCATCGCCCGTTCGGTGCGGCGGTGCAGGGTGTTCAGCCAGCCCTGCAGCCTGCCCGCATCATGGGCCATCACCATCAGGGTGATGGTTTCATCGCGGTCGATGTGATAGCGGATGCGGGGACGCAGCTGGAACATCTCCGTGGTGCCCTGCATGCCAAGGCGGCTCAGCTGGTCATCCACGGCACGGGTGGCGGAATCCATACAGCGCACAATGGCCTGATGGCTGAAGGAGGTGGACACCATGCGCCAATGATACAGCACCTTTTTGATGTGCACGATTTTCTTTGCCTTCTCCGTTGCCCGTAGCGCCAGATCGTGGTCCTGACTGCCGTCATAGGCAGGGCGAAGGCCGCCCACCTGCTCCATCAGCTCCCTCTTCATGGCCATGATGTGGCAGATGTAGTTGCCGTTGCGCAGTGCATCCGGCGCGAAATCCGGCTTAAAGTGCGGCTCAAAGAACAGGCTGCCGTCATCGTTACACTTATCCTCATCGCTGTAGATGAAGTCAGCGCCCTCCTCCGCGGCCTTCAACAGCTGATAGACCGTGTCACAGCAGATTAAATCATCGTGGTCCACCAGCGCCACAATATCCCCCTGAGCCATGGCCAGTGCCTTGTTGGTGTTGGCGGAAATGCCGCCGTTTTCCGTGCCCAGCTCCACCCGGATGCGGGGATCGCGCTTGGCCTGCTGTGCCAGCATGGCCTTCGTTTCCTGCTTGGGGGAATTGCCGTCATAAAAGCAGGCTTCCCAGGCATCATTGGTCTGGGCAAGGAAGGAATCCACCAGCGCGCTGAGCAGCTGCGGATTCGTATTATAGGTAGGAATCAGGAAAGACACCCGATGGCTGAACACCGCCGCTTTCTGGCGCTGCTTCTCCTGCCCGTCAGGCTCCTGTGCCTTCAGCCATGCCTGATAGCGCTCCGTTTCCTCCCGGCGCATGGCGGCTTCCTCGCCCTTCACCTTGCCGCTGACCAGTGCCAGCAAACGCACCTTCAACAGCGGCGGGACGCTCTGCCAGCCTTCCTCCCGGACATGCATGCAAAAATTATACCAACTGCGCTTCAGGTTCATGGTTGTCCCTCCGAAGTAATCCATAGTCAAAATACAGTATACCACAAACGCGCAAAAAAAGAAACGCAGAGGATTGCTCCCCTGCGTGAAAGGTTTAAGATTGTCCGGTTTGCCTGATGATAAATCAGACAGCACCCTGAGCCATCATGGCATCGGCAACCTTCAGGAAGCCTGCAATGTTGGCACCGGCCACATAGTCACCCTCGGTGGCATATTCCTTGGCGGCTTCATCCACCTTGGCGAAGATGCCTTCCATGATGCCCTTCAGCTTGGCATCCACTTCCTCGAAGGTCCAGGACAGACGCATGCTGTTCTGGCTCATTTCCAGTGCGGAGGTAGCCACGCCGCCGGCATTGGCAGCCTTGGCGGGTGCAAACAACACGCCGGCATCCTGGAATACCTTGGTTGCTTCCAGGGTAGAGGGCATGTTGGCGCCTTCACCCACAGCCTTTACGCCGTTGGCCACCAGGGTCTTGGCAGAGGCTTCGTCAATTTCGTTCTGGGTGGCGCAGGGCAGAGCGATGTCGCAGGGGATGGTCCAGATGCCGGAGCAGCCCTCGGTGTAGGTGGCGGTGGGCACAGCGGTCACATATTCCTTGATGCGCTTGCGCTCCACTTCCTTCAGCTGCTTGACCACATCCAGATTGATACCGTTGGGGTCGTACACATAGCCGTTGGAGTCGCTCAGGGCCACAACCTTGGCACCCAGCTGGGTTGCCTTCTGGCAGGCATAGATGGCCACGTTGCCGGAGCCGGAGATAACCACGGTCTTGCCCTCGAAGGAAGAACCGTTGGCCTTCAGCATGGCATCCACGAAGTAGCACAGACCGAAGCCGGTGGCTTCCTTACGGGCCAGAGAGCCGCCATAGGTCAGGCCCTTGCCGGTGAGCACACCCTCATACAGGCCGGTGATACGCTTGTACTGGCCGTACAGGTAACCGATTTCGCGGGCACCCACGCCGATGTCACCGGCGGGCACGTCCACATCAGCACCGATGTGACGATACAGCTCGGTCATGAAGCTCTGGCAGAAGTGCATCACTTCGGTATCGCTCTTGCCCTTGGGGTCAAAGTCAGATCCGCCCTTGCCGCCGCCGATGGGCAGGCCGGTAAGGCTGTTCTTGAGAATCTGCTCGAAGCCCAGGAACTTGATGATGCTCAGGTTTACAGAGGGATGCAGACGCAGGCCGCCCTTGTAGGGGCCGATGGCGCTGTTGAACTGTACGCGGTAGCCGCGGTTCACCTGCACATTGCCGTTGTCATCCACCCACGGAACGCGGAACATAATGATGCGCTCGGGCTCAACAAAGCGCTCCAGCAGACCGGCCTTCTCAAACTCGGGATGCTTGTCGATAACGGGCTTCAGGGTGGTGAGGATTTCGGTAGCAGCCTGAATGAATTCCTTCTCGTGGGCGTTGCGTGCCTTCAGCTCATCCAGCACGCGCTGTGCATAATTGCTCATGGGATTCGTCTCCTTTCAATCTATGGAACCAGCATACAGGCAGAATGATCCCGCCTGCGATAACCCTTGGAATGGGATTATTTTAAACGAAAAATCGCAGGAGCGCAAGATAAAACTTGCATCCCTGCTGTATTTCTATTGTATTTCACATGTTTTGTGCATTATTTATCAATATTTCCGCAGATTGGATGATTCTCATCCTCCCCGTTCAGGGCATCCTTCACATAGCCGGTGAGGATATCCACAATGCGGGCGTTTTTGCCGCCCCGAGCCACAATCACATCCGCATCGTTGATGTAATTGCGGATATAGCGGTCATACATGGGCTTGACCGTGGTCAGGTACTGGTTGGCAATGCCATCGATATCGCGGCTGCGCTCGGTGATATCCCGCTGGATGCGCCGCAGCAGGCAGATATCCGGCTCCACCTTCATGTACAGCTTCAGGTACATCAAATCACACAGCCGCTTGTCGTGGAAGGCATGGATGCCCTCCAGAATCATCACATCGTGGGGGCGGATAATATCGCCGCTGTCATTGCGCCGGTGCTGGGCGTAATCGTACTGCTTTTTGGTGATGGGCTTTCCCTCCATCAGGGCGGTGATGTCATCCAGCAGCAGATCATGGTCGAAGATGGACGGCTCATCGTAGTTGAGCAGCGCCCGCTCCTCAAAGGTCAGGTCGGGATGGTCATAGTAGTACGCATCCTGATTGATGACATAGCAGCGATCCCCCAGCTTTTTCTGCAAAGCCTCCGCCAGGGTGGATTTGCCGCTGCCGCTGGCACCGCAGATTCCGATAAACAGCATGGGATTCATCCTTTCCGTTGCATTGATTTATCAAAAAGAGTGGTTGTTTCCGTTCATGCATATCATACATCCATCCGCCCCATCAATCAAGGGCGGATTTCACCGTTTTTTGCCGCTTGCTTTGCTTTACTGATGCCCGATTCCGTGGTATATTATTATATGTATGTTTTAAACTGCACACAAGGAGGAAAACCGATGAGGTCTTTTCTGCTTCGATTGATTGCGCTTGTCTGCGCGGCGCTTTGTCTGCTGGGGGCAGCCGCGGCAGAATCCGCATTTGCGCCGGTGCCATGGTCGGATGCACCGATGCCTGCCGCACCCCGCAAGGAGTGCTACCTGCCGGACAACGGCGGCTATCACGACGATTCCATTGATGTGCGCGTGGAGACCATGCGCCGGGATGATACAGACATCATGCTGGTGTATGTGACCATTGCCGACCCCTCCCAGCTGCGCACCGGCACCGCCGCACCGGATGCCATGTCCCGGCGGACCGCCCCCGTATCCGCCATGGCAAAGCATTACAACGCGGTGCTGGCCATCAACGGTGATTACTTCGGCTTCCACAGCGAGGGCATTGTGGTGCGGAACACCCGCACCCTGCGCACCCAGCCCCGTGCCGGACACGACACCCTGATCATCGATGAAAACGGCGATTTCACCATTCTCTCCCCCACCACCCGCGAGGCCTACGAAGCCTTCCCCGGGCAGGTGGTGCATGCCTTCTGCTTCGGCCCCGGTCTGGTCATTGACGGCAAGGCGCTGGAAAGTCTGGATGATGTCCACATCGACAACGGCAAGGCACGGAAGAATCAGCGCATCGCCATCGGCCAGCTAAGCCGCCTTTCCTACCTGATTGTGGCCACCGAAGGCCCGGAGAACAAGGGCTCCGTGGGCTTTGACCTGCTGCAGATGGCACAGCTGTGCAAGTAGCTGGGCTGCGTGAACGCCTACAACCTTGACGGCGGCTCCTCCAGCACCATCGTGCTCAACAACAAGAAAATCAATGCCCTGTCCTCGGGCAAAACCCGCTCGGTCAGCGACATTATCTATTTCGGCACGCTGCAGCCCTGAGGGCAGCGTATTAAAGGAGGTTTTCCGTGATGTTCAAGCGCATCACCGCATTGATGGCCCTGCTTGCCGCGCTGTCCCTCTGCTCCTGTGCACTGGCACAGCCGCTGGTCCGCGCCGGCGGCAGCTTCGGCATTGCCGTGGATGCCAAGGGCAATATCTGGGGCTGGGGCGACAACGCCAACGGTCAGCTGGGCAACGGCAACAACAAGCGCGTGTATATGCCCAAGCCTGCCGCCGAGGGGCTTGACGGCGCACAGGTGGCGGATGTCCAGTGCGGCAATGTCAGCGCCCTGTTCCTGATGAAGGACGGCACCGTGTACACCTGCGGCTACAACAACTATGGCCAGCAGGGCATACCTGGCATCGGCAGCCATGTTTTTGTGCCCACAAAGATTCCCGGGCTTGAAAACATTGTGCAGGTTGCCTGCGGCTTTGGCCAGTGCCTTGCCCGCACGGCCGACGGCAAGGTGTACGCCTGGGGCCGCAACAGCAACGGTCAGGTGGGTGACGGCACCCGCAAGAACGCCGCAGCCCCTGTGCTGCTTGCGCTGGAGAACATTGTGGACATTCAGTGCGGCGGCAAGTTCTGCGTGGCACAGGATGCCAACGGCGACCTCTGGGGCTGGGGAGACAACGAGTACGGCCAGCTGACGGATGCCAGCCGCTACAAGAATGTGCTCATACCTGTCAGGCTGTCCGTCAGCGGACGGTTTACCAAGCTGGCCTGCGGCGGTGACATCGCCTTTGGCGTGGATGCAGACGGCGTGCTGTGGGCCTGGGGCCGCAACGATTATTATCAGCTGGGCGTGAAGAGCGTGGGCGAAAAGACCAACACGCCTGTGAAGGTTGATTTGCCCGACGGCCTCGCCATCAAAAAGGTGTACGCCTACAATTCCCACACCGCTGCCCTGACAGAGGACGGCGGACTGTGGACATGGGGCGGCGTGTATCACGGACAGGTGGGCAACGGCAAGCGCCCCTGGCGCGACATCGCCCATGAAGCCTGCCCCGAAAGCGGCGTGGTGGATGCCGCCGTCGGCAGCCTGCAAAGCTATATCCTCACCGAGGACGGCACCGTTTTCGGCAACGGCTGCAATGAATACGGTCAGGTGGGCGCGTTCCCGAAGATGCGCTACTATGTCCCCCTGTGGATGAACACCGGCCTGAACCTGAATGACGGCACCTGGGCCGACCCCAAAAATCCCTGACTGCCATGGAGACGAACGCCATGAAACGCCTGATGCTGTGCCTGACGGTGCTGCTGCTGCTGACCTTCGGCTGTGCCTGTGCCGAGGAAGCCGCCGACATCACCGGCCAATGCAAATTCACCGCCTCCTACCGGGACAAGCTGTTCCGGCTGACGGACGGCAAGCGCAACCAGCCCTTTGAGGTGCCGAAGAAGCGCGACATGTGGGTTGAGGGCACCCTGCCCGAAAGCAGCCCCGCCTTCGGCCTGTACCTGACATGGACCAGTGCCCCCACCCCCACCTCTGTAGAAATCTGGAACGGCACCGGCTTTGAGCCCTTTGCTGTCTGCGGTGACAGGGGGCTTTCCCACGAATATGTTGCCCTTCCCGGCGCGGCCCGGTTCCGCCTGTCCCCGCTGGAAGGCAGGGAAATGAACCTGACGGAGCTGCAGGTATTCTCCGCAGGAGACCTGCCCGGCTGGGTGCAGGACTGGCAGCCCACCGCCGCCAAGGCGGATATCCTGCTGGTATCGGCCCACCCCGATGATGAATACATTTTCTTCGGCGGCCTGATTCCCTTCTACACCGCAGTCCGGCAAAAGCAGGTCACCGTGTGCTACCTGACCTATGCCAGCGAAGAGCGGCTCCACGAGCTGCTGGACGGCCTCTGGACGGCGGGCCAGCGGCAGTATCCGGTGCTGCTGCCCTTCCGCGATTTGTTCTCCCGCACGTTGGACAAGGGCTATGCCATCTGGGGCCGCGATGCGGTGCTGGATACGCTGGCCGATGTCATCAACCGCCTGCAGCCTGAGGTGGTGGTGGCCCACGATCTGCAGGGTGAATACGGACACGGCGCCCATCGCGTATCCGGTGACGCCTGTCTGCCGCTGATTCGTGACAGCGAGCGAGCCCTCAGCTGGCAGCCGAAAAAGCT
>JAUNDF010000068.1:8043-12487 GCA_030526225.1 Clostridia bacterium | reverse complement strand
AGCATGATAAAGTTATTGTCATTATCATGCAAGCATGATATAATGATACCGTAAACAGAGGACAGGAGCGCAGCCCCGGAAAATGTAGGCTTGCGAACCTGCTGCTGAGCAAGCCTGACATCCTGCTGCTGGACGAGCCCACCAACTACCTTGACGAAGAGCATATCGAGTGGCTGAAGCGGTACCTGAACGAATACGACAACGCCTTCATCCTGATTTCCCACGATGTGCCGTTCCTTAACAGCGTCATCAATCTGGTCTATCACATGGACAACCGCAAGCTGAACCGCTATGTGGGCGACTATGACAACTTTATGCGCGTGTGGGAGATGCAAAAGGCCCAGCAGGAGGCCGCCTACAACCGCCAGCAGCAGGAGATTGCCGAGCTGAAGGACTTTGTGGCCCGCAACAAGGCCCGCGTTGCCACCCGCAACATGGCCATGTCCCGCCAGAAGAAGCTGGACAAGATGGACCTGATTGAAAAGGTGCAGGAAAAGGCAAAGCCGGAATTCTGCTTCCGGGAGGGCCGTACCCCCGGCCGCATGCTGTTTGAAACAAAGGATCTGGTCATCGGCTACGATTCTCCCCTGTCCAGGCCGCTGAATCTGGTGATGGAGCGCGGTCAGAAAATTGCCATGATCGGTGCCAACGGCATCGGCAAAACAACGCTGCTCAAGAGCCTGCTGGGGCTGATTGAGCCCTTCTCCGGCAGTGTGGAGCGTGGTGATTTCCTGCAGATTGGCTACTTTGAGCAGGAGATGGATCAGAGCATTAAAACCACCTGCATTGAGGAAATATGGCAGGAATTTCCCTCCCTCAATCAGGCAGAGGTGCGCGCCATGCTGGCCAAATGCGGCCTGACCACCAAGCACATTGAGAGCCTTGTACGTGTGCTCTCCGGCGGCGAACAGGCCAAGGTGCGCCTGTGCAAGCTGCTCAACCGGGATACCAACATTCTCCTGCTGGACGAGCCCACCAACCACCTTGACGTGGATGCCAAGGACGAGCTGAAGCGCGCCCTGAAGGCATACAAGGGCAGCGTGCTGATGGTCTGCCACGAGCCGGAATTCTACCGCGATGTGGTGACCGACATCTGGGATTGCGGCAGCTGGACCACCAAGCTGATTTAATGATAAAACGCTCTGCGACAGAAAAGCCGCAGAGCGTTTTTGTTATATGCCCTTGTTCCATTCCTCCAGCATCTGCCGGACGGAACGGGTCATTTCGATGGAGAAATCGCAGTTCCATTTGCGCTTGCAGAAGGCCGTCAGCCAGTCCGTAAGCGCCTGCCCCTGAAGCTGCTGGTGGTTGGCAAGCATGGTCAGCATGCCATCCGCTCCAACATCACGATAGGTGTTTTCGTGCACCACATCCTCCACCCGGAATCGGCGGGGCTTGGGGCGCTGCTGCTGCTGTGCGGTTGCCTTGCCGAACACCGCCATGCAGATGGGCTTCACATAGGCCGGAAGGCCCAGAATCTCCCGCTGGGTATCCGCGTTTTCCAGAATGTCACCGATGTAGCAGGAGCCATAGCCGAGGCTTTCCGCGGCCACCACCGCAGACTGTGCCGCAATAACGGCATCACAGGCGGCCAGCATCAGGTCGCCCTCACCGGGGCGGCGCAGGGGCTCATCCAGCTGCAATGCTTCAAAGGCTTGCATCCACCGGCGGTAATCGGCACAGAAGACAAGCACCAGCGGTGCCTGTGCAATAAAAGGCTGATGGTCACAGCTTTCCGCCAGCTGCTGCTTTTTGTTTTCGTCCGTCACGCGGATGGCCGTCCACAAGGTCATGTTGCCGGCAGTGGGCGCTTCGACCGCTGCGCGGAGAATGGCCTGCACATCCGCCTCGGGCATATCGCCCTCAAACACACGGACGCTTTTCCGGTTGTTGAGCAGTGTGATGGTTTCGTTCATCTCCGCGGCCTCACTTCTCGATTTTCTCCACCACCACGCCGCCGGTCTTCCAGATGCTGCGTGCAGGGACCACGCCGCGCACACAGGACAACGGATAGATGTTGCTGTTTCGGCCAATCACCGTACCGGGATTGAGCACGGAATTGCAACCCACCTCCACATAATCACCCAGCATGGCACCCATTTTCTTCAGGCCCGTTTCCACACCGGCCACCTTGACCAGCGTCTTGTCGCTCTTGACGTTGCTGGTGATGGAGCCGGCACCCATGTGGGACTTGTAGCCCAGAATGGAGTCGCCCACATAGTTATAATGGGGTGTCTGCACGTTGTCGAACAGAATCACATTCTTCAGCTCCACAGAATTGCCCACCACGCAGTTTTCGCCCACCAGCGCACTGCCGCGGACGAAGGCACAGTGGCGAACCTCCGTATTCGCACCGATAATGCAGGGCGCACCAAGGAAAGCCGTGGGAGCCACGGCGGCTGTTTTGTGTACCCAAACCTGTGGGGCCACCTCGCTGTAGTCATCACCCAGCTGTGCACCGAGAGCGATAATCATGTCCTTGATGCCCTTCAGGGCCTCCCAGGGGTATTCAAAGCCGGCGAGATAATCAGCGGCCAGCGTGTGGGTCAAATCGTACAATTCATTGATTTTCATAGGACATCCTCCTTAATCGCGCTTGAAAATATCGCGGGTATACACCTTGTCCGCCACATCATCCAGACAGCTGTCATAGCGGTTAGCCACGATTGCCTGTGAAACGGCCTTGAATTCCTTCAGGTCACCGATGACACGGCTGCCGTAGAAGGTGGAGCCTGCAGGCAGGGTGGGCTCATAAATGACCACCGTGGCACCCTTAGCCTTAATGCGCTTCATCACGCCCTGAATTGAGCTTTGACGGAAGTTGTCGGAATTGGACTTCATGGTCAGGCGATAGATACCGATGACGGTGTTCTTTTCCTTGCTCAAATCCCAGGTACCGGCGGTTTCGTTGGCACCGGCCAGCTCCAGCACACGCTCGGCGATGTAGTCCTTGCGGGTGCGGTTGCTGTCCACAATGGCCGTCATCATGTTTTGAGGCACGGACTCGTAGTTGGCCAGCAGCTGCTTTGTATCCTTGGGCAGGCAGTAGCCGCCATAGCCGAAGGACGGGTTGTTGTAGTGGGTGCCGATGCGGGGATCGAGGCACACGCCGTTGATGATTTCCCGGGTGCTTAGGCCCTTGCTCTCGGCATAGGTATCCAGCTCGTTGAAGTAGGATACGCGCAGGGCCAGATATGTATTGGCAAACAGCTTGACAGCCTCCGCCTCGGTAAAGCCCATGAACAGGGTATCGATGTTCTCCTTGATGGCACCCTGCTGCAGCAGCGCGGCGAACTGCTCGGCCTTGGCGCGGCTTTCCTCATCGCAGGAAACAATGATGCGGGAGGGATACAGGTTGTCATACAGCGCCTTGGATTCCCGCAGGAATTCGGGGCTGAAGATAATGCGGCTGCAGTGATACTTTTCCCGCACCTGACAGGTGTAGCCCACCGGAATGGTGGACTTGATGATAATCAGCGCGTGGTCATTCACGGCCATTGCCTGCTCGATGACGCTTTCCACCGCTGAGCAATCGAAGAAATTCTTCTTGCTGTCATAGTTAGTGGGCGCGGCAACGATGATGAAATCAGCATCGCGGTACGCAGCATCGCCATCCAGCGTGGCGGTTAAATCCAGCTTGACCTCCCGCAGGTACTGCTCGATGTAGTCATCCTGAATGGGGCTGATGCGGTTGTTGATTTTCTCCACCTTTTCGGGGATGATGTCCACAGCCGTCACGTGATTGTGCTGGGCCAGCAGTGTGGCCAGAGACAGGCCCACATAACCGGTACCGGCCACCGCGATATTGCAGGGCGGCAGGGTCTGCTTAGCAGCGGCCTTGCAGGGCTCCTCCAGCAGGTCGGCAAACTCAAAGCCCAGCACATCGCCCAGCTTTTCAATCTGCTCCACAGAGGGCATATATTCGCCGTTTTCCATGCGGCCAATCATGGAACGGTTGATGCCGGTTGCTTCCGCCAGCTGGGCCTGGGTCAGCTGCTTGCCCTTGCGGCCGGAGGCAATCCGTGCAGCCAGCTTCGTTTTCGAAATCTTAATCATGCCTCTCACCTGTTTCAGATGGATTTGCCGATATTTGTTATCAGCAGTATCATTGTACCATCTCTTTGCTTTTAATTCAATAGATATTCGTTGTTTTCAGCATCATTTGTTTGAGTTTTGTTGCTGACTGTGATATTTTCAACAGCTTTTTCTGTCATTCTTTCCATTCAACCGTCTTTGTGGTATACTGATAAGAAAGAAACTGAACCCTGCGGAGGGATATATGCTGAAAAAGATTGATACGCTCATTGAGCTTTATGACGAACGCCCCATTGAAAATGTGCTGGGTCCGGAAAGCTTTCTGCCCCGCCGGGTGGTGTACCTGTGCGATGAAGAAACCTACCGTAGTCAGGCAAAACGCCGGGCGCTGAAGGATTTCTTTGAATAT
>JAUNDF010000068.1:0-8033 GCA_030526225.1 Clostridia bacterium | reverse complement strand
CCCCTACAGCGCCGAGGATATGCTGCGCAAGCTGCGCGCCATTGGCAGCGGCAGTGAAACTGTGGTGATTGATGTGACCGGCGGCACCGAGGCCGCCCTGTTCGGCGCCGGTGCCTACAGCCGCGAGGCCAATGTCCCTGCCTTCACCTACTCCCGAAAGGCAAACACCTTCTACAACATCTACAACGCCGAGTTTGCACAGGCCGTCCCCTGCCGCATCAGCTATTCGGTGGATGATTTTGTGCATCTGGCCGGCGGCCGCATGAAAAACGGCAGAGTCGACAACAATGTGCTGGCCCGTTATCTCCCTGATGTGGACGATTTCTTTCAGGTGTATCTGAAGCACCAGAAGAAATGGACGGATTTCATCATCTTTATGCAGCGGATTTCCCGCCCCACGGAGGATGACGAGGAGCCCGTCAGCATCGAAGGCAGCACAGAGCAGAAGGGCGAATCCGGCAGGCGCGTTCATGCTGATGAGGAGCTCATGCGCGATCTGGAGCAAATCGGTTTCCTGCACGATGTGCGCTTTACGGATGACCGCGTTTCCTTCCGCATCCGTGACAGACAGATTCGTGCATGGCTGCGGGATGTGGGCAGTGTGCTGGAGCTGTATGTGTACAAGGCCTGTCTTGATTCCCACATTTTCGGCGATGTGATTTGCTCCGCCATCATCGATTGGAGCAATGAAAAGGGCAAGAATGCCGTAACAAACGAAATTGATGTGGTGGCGGCCAGAGGTGTGGTGCCGCTGTTTATCAGCTGCAAAACCTGCGATGTGAAAACGGAAGCACTCAACGAGCTGGCCATCCTTTCCGGCCGATTTGGCGGCAAGGGTGCAAAATCCGTTATCGTAACCGCCGAAGCCTGCTCAGCCGCCGCGCGCCATCGGGCCGCCCAGCTGGGCATCACCGTAATTGATGCCGAGGAGCTTCGTGCGGGAAGCATCACCCAGCGGCTGAAAATCATCATGAAGGCCGCACCGCCCAAGGAAATCCCATAATACAAAACGGCTCTCCCGCAAGCAATTTGGGAGAGCCGCATTTTCATTTGTTTTTCTTTTTCCAGTCACAAAGACCTGAGAGCGGGCAATGCTCACAATCTGGGCGCTGAGCCTTGCAGATTCTGCGCCCATGCCAAATCAGCCAGTGATGTGCATCGGACCAGTCTCTTTTGGGGATTGATTTCATCAGCTGCCGCTCTGTTTCTTCCACACTTGCTGCCTTCACCAGCCCCAGCCGGTTGCTGACGCGGAACACATGGGTATCCACCGCGATGGCCGGCACATGAAAAGCATTGGACAGCACCACATTGGCTGTTTTCCGGCCTACACCGGGCAGCTGGGTCAGCTCCTCCATGGTGGACGGAACCTATCCCTGAAAATGTGTCATCATGTATTCACAGGCGGCGATGATGTTGGCGGCTTTGCTTTTGAAGCCGCAGCTTTTCACCATGGGATACACTTCCTCAAGGTCTGCCGCGGCAAGAGAAGCCACATCAGGGTAGCGCTCAAACAGTGCAGGCGTGACCTTGTTCACCTGCTTGTCGGTGCACTGGGCGGACAGCATGGTGGCAATCACCGTTTCGTAAGGGTTGCGGAAGTTCAGCTCCGGGCCGGCATCGGGGTACGTCTCCCGGAGTGTTTGCAGAATTTGCTGCTTACGGGTCATGGATTACTCCTTTGAAAACAAATCGCGGCTGCCGGGCACGACCCTGCACAGCGCCTTCATCAGCGGAATGTTGATGATGCCCACCACCACCGCCGTGACAATGCCGGTTGCGATGCGCACCGCCAGCTGGCCGAACACGATTGCGGGCTTGTAGTAGCCGCCGATGACCGCATCCAGCGCAATGCAGACGGTGTTGGTCAGGGTGGTCAGCAGGGATGCCACAATCAGAATGACAAAAAACAGAATCTGCTTCATGCCGGGCTTGCTGAAATGCTGCTTGTGCAGCCAGTTGCAGCCAAATCCGGCCACAAGGCCGTACACCATGGGGGCAATCAGCCACAGGGGGGTGGTGACCATCAGGCCGTAGCCAATCAGCTGGCTGATGAATTCACCCACGCCGCCCACCACAGCAGCGTTCACAGGGCCGAACAGCATGGCCATCACCACCACGGGAAGCCACTTCATGGTAATCTTCCAGTTGATGATAACGATGGACATGCGCGCCAAAACAACATAGACAGCAATCATCAGCCCGATGATGGCCATCCGGTAAACAGGACTATTCACTTTTCTCAAAACGGGTACCTCCTACAGCAGGGCATAAATCGCCCATGCAAAATTTGACCGAGCCGCAGGAGGCAGCTATGCATCAGCAGCGGGATGCGCAACAGTCACCGCGCCGGATTGCTCCGACTTCGTTTCGTGACAACTCCCCGTTCACGAACACTTAACGCGACTGCCGCTACTCTGCCCAGAGCGCATCGGTTGGGATTATTTTACAGCAAACCGGAGAAAAAAGCAAGCAAAAAGAACCTTGCCCGAAAGCAAGGTCCTTGATTGTTTGATTACTGCTTGTCCTCTGCGGGAGCAGGAGCAGGAGCCACAGCCTTGGGATCGCGGGGATTAACGCGCTTCACCATGGTGATGGTCTTCTTAGGGCACTTCTCGGCGCAGGCACCGCAGCCGGTGCAGGCATCGAGGATTTCGTGGGGCTTGCGAACCTCACCCACAATGGCATCAAACTGGCACTGACGCTTGCACAGGCCGCAGCCGATGCAATTGTCCTTGTTGATTTCAGCCTTGGTGCGGTTCTCAAAGTCGCCGGTCATGGCGCCGGTGGGGCAAGCCTCGGCGCACATCATGCAGCCGCGGCACTTTTCGGTATCAATCACGGGCAGGTTGTTCACCATGGTGATGGCACCGAACTTGCAGGCCTTCTCACAGCGGCGGCAGCCGATGCAGCCCTTCTTGCAGTTGTCGGTCACAGCCTTGCCGAATTCCTGTGCACGGCACATCAGCTGAACGGGGCGCTCAACGGGATGCAGCTCCAGCACATGCTTGGGGCAGGCAGCGATGCACTTGCCGCAGGACTGGCACTTTTCGGGATCCACAACGGCAATCTTCTTTTCCTCATCGATGTGAATGGCATCGAAGGGGCAGGTACGCACGCAGGTACCCAGACCCAAGCAGGCGTACTTGCAGGAACGGTTGCCGTCGCTTACCAGAGAAGCGGCAACGCAGTCCTGAATGCCGTGATAATCAAACTTGGTCTTGCAGTTTTCATTGGTGCCCTGGCAGATGACCGTAGCCACCTTCTTCACACCGTCATCGGCAGACTCAACGCCCATGATCTTGGCAATCTGGGCACCGGCAGCTGCACCGCCCACGGGGCAGGCATTGACGGGAGCCTTGCCGGCGGCAATGGCATCAGCACAGCCGTCGCAGCCGGGGAAACCGCAGGCACCGCAGTTTGCACCGGGCAGCACCTCGCGCACAGCGTCACGCTGGGGATTGGCAGGCACGGCGAAAACCTTGGAAACGAAGGTCAGCAGCAGACCGAAAACCAGGCCCATACCACCGAGCACAAGAGCGGCATACAAAATATTATTCATACTTTTATTCCTCCCTTAACCCAGCAGGCCGCCAAAGCCCATGAAGGCGATGGCCATCAGACCGGCAGTGATCAGTGCACCGGAGAAGCCGTTCATCCATGCGGGCATCTTGGTCATGGCCAGACGCTCACGGATGCCGGCGAACAGCACCATGGACATAGCGAAGCCCAGAGCAGCGCAGCAGCCGCTGACAACGCTTTCCAGCAGTCCCAGACCGGCATCGCTGTTGGCGATGGCCACGCCCAGCACGGCGCAGTTGGTGGTAATCAGGGGCAGGTATACGCCCAGGGACTGGTACAGAGAGGGGCTGATCTTCTTCAGTGCCATTTCAACGCACTGCACCAGCACGGCGATAACCAGAATGAAGGCGATGGTCTGCATGTACTCCAGTTCCAGGGGAACGAGCAGGAAGCGCTTCACCAGCCAGGTCATCAGGCTGGCCAGGGTCATAACGAAGGTAACAGCCATGCCCATGCCGGCAGCGGTATCCAGCTTCTTGGAAACACCCAGGAAGGGGCAGATGCCGAGGAACTGATTCATAACATAGTTATTCACCAGCAGATAGCTGACGAGAATGTAGAAAAAGCTGTGACTCATGCTTTTGCCTCCTTTCCTGCGCTGTGCTTGGCAATGGCCTTACGGATGGCAGCCACCAGAGCCAGCAGCAGGCCCAGGGTGATGAAGCCGCCGGGAACCTTGGTCATGATGGCCATGGGCTGATAAGCAGCGGGCATAATCTGCACACCGAAGATGGTGCCGTTGCCGAACAGCTCGCGGATGGCGCTCAGCAGGGTGATGGCCCAGGTGAAGCCCAGACCCATGCCCAGACCGTCAGCGATGGAAGCCACGGGGCCGTTCTTGAAGGCGAAGGCTTCGGCGCGGGCGAAGATGATGCAGTTAACCACAATCAGGGGGATGTACATGCCCAAAGAAGCGCTCAGGTCAGGCAGATAAGCCTTCATGCACATATCGATGATGGTAACGAAGGATGCAATAATCACGATAAAAGCGGGAATGCGGATTTTATCGGAGATGATATTGCGCATCAGGCTGATGAACAGGTTGGAGCACACCAGCACAGCGGTGGTGGCCAGACCCATTCCGACGCCGTTCATGGCAGCGGTGGTGATGGCCAGGGTGGGGCACATGCCCAGCATCAGAGAGAAAGTGGGGTTCTCGGTGATGAGGCCGTTCATAAAGACCTTCATCGGATTCTTCTTATGATCAGCCATGCTTCTTTACCTCCCCAAAAGCCTTGGGCGCACACAGCTTATCAATCAGAGGAGCAACCACATTCATGAACAGAATGGCGAAGGAGCATCCTTCGGGATAGCTGGCGAACGCACGAATTACAAACAGGAAGAAACCGCAGCCGATGCCGAAGATAATCTTGCCGGCGTTGGTCACGGGGCTGGTCACATAGTCGGTGGCCATGAAGAAGGCACCCAGCAGCATGCCGCCGGAGAGTACCTGCAGCAGAGCGATTTCAGCGCCATCCTTAATCAGGTAGCAGATGAAGGCAGTGGCGATGAAGGATACGGGAATGTGCCAGGAGATGACACCGCGCAGGAGCAGGTAGATACCGCCCAGCAGTATGGCAGCCTTGCAGGTCTCGCCCAGAACACCGCCGCAGTTGCCGATGAACTGGTTGAGGATGGTCACATTGCCCACGCTGCCGCCGTTGATGGTTGCCAGTGCGGTAGCACCGGTGGCGGCATCGGCGACAAAGTTGCCGGAAGCAACGGGATAGCTGGCCATGATGGTGCCCCAGGAAATGAACAGGATGGCACGGGCAGCCAGAGTGGGGTTCATGAAGTTGCAGCCCAGACCGCCGAAAATCTGCTTCACCAGCACGATGGCCAGGAAGGAGCCGATGACGGCAATCCACCAGGGAGCATTGGCAGGCAGGTTGTAGGCCAGCAGCAGGCCGGTCACAACGGCGCTGAAGTCACCTACGGTCACCTTCTGCTTGGTGATGACCTGATACAGCCATTCGCTGGCCACACAGGTACCCACGCACAGGGCGATGAGCAGGGCGGCGCGCAGGCCGAACCAGTAGCAGCCGGCAACACCGGCAGGAATCAAGGCAATGCACACATCCAGCATGATGCTTCTGGTGCTTGCCTTTGCCCGCAGATGCGGAGAGGAAGTAACAGCAAGCTTTTGCATGTCTTTAGCCCTCCTTCTTTGCAGCCGCTTGCTTGCGGCGGGTATTAATCACTTTCTTGGCAGTGCGGCAGGACTGGGTCAGGGAACGCTTGGCGGGGCACACAAAGGTGCAGCAGCCGCATTCGATGCAGTTCATGGCACCGACCTTTTCGGCAGCCTCGTAGTTATCCATGCGCATGGCGGCATCAATCTTGGCGGGAGCCAGATTCATGGGGCAGGCGCGCATGCAGCGGCCGCAGCGGATGCAGGGGCTCTCTTCGGGCTCGACTGCTTCCTTGCCCAGAGCGATAATGCCGCTGGTGGCCTTGGTTACGGGGATGTCGGTACGGGAGATGGCAGCGCCCATCATGGGACCGCCGGACAGCAGCTTCACAGCGCCGTCCTGCAGACCGCCGCAGGCATCCAGCAGCTGCTCCACGGTAGCGCCGATGCGCACGCGGTAGTTGCCGGGCTCGTTAACCAGACCGCCCACGGAGGTGATGCGGCTGACCAGGGGCTTGCCCAGACGAACAGCTTCGTCAATGGCGAAAATGGTGCCCACGTTGACCACCACGCAGCCCACAGCCAGGGGCAGACCGCCGGTGGGAACCTTGCGGCGGGTGGTTGCATACACCAGCTGCTTTTCGCCGCCTTCCGGATAGCGGACGGGCAGAGCCATGACCTTGATGTTTTCGGTGGCAGCTGCGCGCAGTGCCTCGATGGCATCAGGCTTGTTGTTTTCCACACCGATGATGGCTTCCTTGATGTTCAGGGCCAGCATCACAATGCGGATGCCGTCGATGATCTTGTCGGGATTTTCCACCATCAGGCGATGGTCGGCGGTCAGGTAGGGCTCGCACTCGGAACCGTTGATAATCAGGTAATCAGGTGCGGACTTGGCGGTATCCACCTTCAGCTTGACAGCGGTGGGGAAACCGGCGCCGCCCATGCCGACAATACCGGCATTGCGGACAATTTCCACCAGCTGCTCGCCGTTGAGATGCTCGGGCTTCTCGGCGGGGGTCAGCTCAACCCACTCATCCTGGAAGTCGTTGTCAATGACAACAGCCACGGATTCCATGCCGTTGGCAAGCACGCAGTTCTGCACAGCGGCAACCTTGCCGGAGACAGAGGCATGCACATTGGCAGAAACAAAGCCGTTTGCCTCGCCGATGAGCTGGCCGACCTTTACCAGGTCACCCTTCTTCACCACGGGCTTTGCGGGTGCACCGATGTGCTGACCCATAGGAATGACGACTCGGGCCGGAGCGGGAGCATCGACAATCGGCTTAACACCGGTTACTGCCTTGCCGTTCACACCTTTGTGCGGATGAATGCCGCCCGGGAACAGTCTTTTTTGAAACACGGAACAAAGTCCCCCTTCCAACACCCTGTTAAGGGCATCTTAGTCAACAAAGTTCATACGAATACATTATAACAAAAAACAATCAATTCGTACAGGTTTTTTTACAAAAATCTATACAAACCGATTGTTTCATTGATTTTATTGCTGTTTTTTCCACGCCTGCGCATCCCGGAGCATATTGGCGGCATGGGTTTTGGCGGAGGTGTCGTTGTCCCCTGCTCCGCCCAGCATGCGGGCGATTTCCGCAATGCGCTGCTGCTCATCAAGATGAGTGACTGCCGTGGAGGTACGGCCGTCTGTCACGCTTTTCTGCACCAGATATTCGTGGTCGGCCATGGCGGCAATCTGCGGCAAATGGGTGACGCAAATCACCTGACGATGGCGGGCAATCAGGGCCATCTTTTCCCCCACCACCTGTGCCATGCGGCCGGAAATACCGGTGTCGATTTCATCGAACACCATACAGCCCACGCCCTCCTGCTCGGCCTCCATGGACTTGATGGCCAGCATGATGCGGCTCAGTTCACCGCCGGAGGCAATCTTATACAGGGGCTTGAGGGGCTCGCCGGGGTTGGGGCTGATCATAAAGGCGATGGTATCGTCACCCTTCGGCTGGGGCATCAGCTGCTTCTTCTCCGTTTTTTCCTCGAAGGCAACGGAGAACACCGTCTTTTCTATGCCAAGGTCCCGCAGATGGCCGGTGATGGTTTTTTCAAACACCTCTGCCAGCTGATGGCGGGATGCACTCAGCGCCCGGGCCTGCTGGCGATACCGGGCAAGCAGCCGCTTGTGTTCCTGCCCCATCTGCTCGATTTCCTTGTCCATGGAATCGTAGCGGTCGTATTCCTCCTGCAGCTTCTCCTGCGCGGCCAGCACCTCGGGGATGGTATCGCCGTACTTGCGCTCCAGACGGCGAATCAAATCCAACCTTGCTTCCATCTGGTCCATCTTCGCCGG
>JAUNDF010000131.1 GCA_030526225.1 Clostridia bacterium | reverse complement strand
AAATTGTAATTTGGCAAGGCAATTATCACCAAGCCAATGTAGGGGAGGATAGTATCCTCCCGCGCAGTAGAGCTTCCCAAGTCGGTACTATGTTGGGCGAATTGGTACAATGCCGGACAATAACCATTCAACCAAACACGCAAAATCCATCAGGTGGCGGGAGGCTGATAGCCTCCCCTACAATGACCTGAGTAAAAATCTGCCCTTCAAATTCCAATTTCACGACCCGCTTATGAAAACCGATAACCGAAACAAAAGTATTCTGTACAGGAGGGCAACAATATGAACGGCAATATGAAGGTTGCGGTGATGGAGAGCATCGGCAAAATGGGCTACACCACCCGTCCCATCCCCACGCCCAAGGCAAACGAAGTGCTGGTGAAGCTGGAGTATGTGGGCATCTGCGGCAGTGACATGCACTACTATGAAACCGGCGCCATCGGCAACTTCATCGTGGAACCGCCCTTTGTCCTGGGCCATGAGCCCGGCGGCGTTGTGGTGGAGGTTGGCGAGGATGTGAAGCACCTGAAGGTGGGTGATCGTGTGGCGCTGGAGCCCGGCAAGACCTGCGGACACTGCGAGTTCTGCAGAACCGGCCGGTATAACCTCTGCCCCGATGTGGTGTTCTTTGCAACGCCTCCTGTGGACGGCGTGTTCCAGGAGTATGTGGCCCATGAGGCCGACCTGTGCTTCAAGCTGCCGGAAAATGTCTCCACCCTGGAGGGCGCCCTCATTGAGCCGCTGGCCGTGGGCTTCCACGCTGCCAACCAGGGCAGTGCCCACGCGGGCCAGACCGCCGTGGTCATGGGTGCAGGCTGCATCGGCCTCGTGACCATGATGGCCCTGAAGGCTGAGGGCGTCAGCAAGGTCTATGTGGTGGACATCATGCAAAAGCGCCTGGACAAGGCCATGGAGCTGGGCGCCGACGGCGTCATCAACGGCAAGGATGAGGACGCCGTGGAGGCCGTCATGCGGCTGACCGAGGGTGCCGGCTGCGACCTGGCCATCGAGACTGCCGGCACGGAGTTCACCACCCGTCAGTGCATCCGCATGACCAAGAAGGGCGCCACCATTGTCCTGGTGGGCTACTCCAAGACCGGCGAAATGACCCTGCCCATGAGTATGGCGCTGGACAAGGAACTGACCATCAAGACCATTTTCCGCTATCGCCACATCTATCCCATGGCCATCGACGCCGTGGCTTCCGGCAGGGTGAACCTGAAGGGCATCGTCACCGACGTGTTTGACTTCGACGACCTGCAGAACGCCATGGACAAGAGCATTGCCGATAAGGCCAACATCGTCAAAGCCGTGGTAAAAATCGCCAGGGATTGATGCCGCATAATCCATAAAAAGAACTCCGACCGGTTTCCCGGCCGGAGTTTTTTGTGGATACGGTTTTGTTCCAAACCGCTGCTTGTCCCAAGGGAACGGATACATCTGTTCGCCTTTTGCGCAGTGGTGCCTGGGTTATTCCAAAGCCCGGATCACCCAATCCGCCAGATTCCAGACGGCGCTGATGGACAGGATCAGCAAGCACGCCGGGATTGCCAGGATCAGGATAATCGCCAGCGCGCAGCAGGTGACGGCCATGCAGACTGCGTTTTTCAGGGACCGGGCAAAGCCGGAGACGTTATTCCGCTGCAGAACAGCGCAGCTTTCATGCATCCTTCCGCCCTCCGCTGACGATGGAAAAGTATGCGTTGGCAGTCAGCTTGTAGATCAGCGCATAAATCAGGCCGAACAGCAGCACCGTCACCGCCATGACGGTGAGCATCAGCGCTGCATTTCGCAGGTTGAACAGCATCAGCAGCTTCTGCACCATGGGGAAGGCAAAGCCCAGATGCAGCACTGCGGTGATCAGCGGCAGGGCAAAAACCGTCAGCATCTGGGAGTTAACGCTTTTGCGGATGTCCTGCCGGGACATGCCCACCTTCTGCATGATTT
>JAUNDF010000003.1:59551-61885 GCA_030526225.1 Clostridia bacterium | reverse complement strand
GAACATTTGGCATTCCTTTTCAAGGGATGCTCACCAAGTGTCCGGCATTGACAATCAATCCAAGGAATGATAAGATAAAAATTGGCTTTTTATGCCGCAACTGCGAGAATGAGAGGGTTCAAGAATGAAGAAAACGATTGCCTGGCTGCTGTTGATTGCCATGCTGATTACGTCACTGCCTTCTGCACTGGCAGAAGACACCGCAGATGCAGCAGCTGAGGAAACCGCTGCAGAAGAAATTGCCGCAGCTGATATGGATGCCGAAGAAGCCGGTGAAGAATCCGAAGCTGATGCTTCCGCTGCCTCCGGCGAAGAAAAGCAGACCTACGAGGGTACCGCAGCCATTGCTTTCAACATGCGCGAAACGCCTGATACCGGCGCCCGCCACCGCGGCAACGTGCCGGAAGGTCATACGCTCCGCATTGACGAGTACCACTCCGACTGGTGCCTGGTGACCTACCGCAATCATTCCGGCTATGCCAAGCGCTCCTGGCTGAACATTCCCGGCGCGCCCGATGAAGCCGAACCTGTTCAGGTTGCCCCCACCCCTGCCCCGGTTGTCCCCGGCAAGGATAACAGCAATCTGCCCCCTGTGGCCGATGTGCGCAAGGAGGTCTCCAAGGATCCTGCCGAGAGCAACGCTGTCGATCCCTTCTATGACCGTTCCTATCTGCCGGAAAGCGTTGACATTTCCACCGCCGCTGCTTCCGTGCCCACGGAAAAGTCCGTTGTTTGGCCCACTGTCGGCTCTGATGATGACAATGAAGTACGCTATGCTGCCCGCACCCTGAAGGTGACGGCCGTCCGCAAGGCGCCCGACTCCAAATCCCCTGCCATCCTTACCCTGAAAAAGCACGAGGACCTGTATGTGATTTCCTACGGTACCGAATGGTGCAAGGTGATGACCGCAGGAAGAAAGCAGCAGATTGGCTGGGCGAAATCCCAGTACATCTACAGCTATCATTCCATGGATCCCTTCCAGTATCCCATCCCCGGCTGGGAAGATTATGAAATGACCGGCTATGTGGTGCTGAAGGAAGATTATCACATCGATGATCTGGTATCCAAGTCCTACACGGGCAATGACCTGCATGCAGGCAACATCCTCTTTGTGCAGCTGAGGCCCGACGGCACCGTTTGGGCTCAGGTGCGCCGTACCTGGGCTGAGATTCCCGCTGAAATCTGCACCTACTACCCCATCACCAACTGGCGCGAAGCCAAGAAGGGCGACATCATCGGCGGCTACACCCAGTACTTCGGCCAGCATCAGGGCGGCGCTTTCTACCGCTCCAGAAAGAACAACATTGCCCGGGCCATGAAGTTTATGGCCGATACCATCATTCCCAGCGGCACCGAATATAAATTCTACAACAACATCGGCCCGGTGAAAAAGGGCAACGGCTATGAGACTGCCGGTATCACCGGAGGCGCGGGCACCGGCGTTGGCGGCGGCGTTTGCCACACCTCCACGCTGATGTATGAGTCCATCCTCAGCCTGCCCTTCTATGTCACCGACCGCCGCCCCCACACGGATGACGGCGCCACCTACGCTCCCCTTGAATTCGATGCCACCGTCGGCGTGTATTCCGATATGTCCTATGTCAACACGCTCCCCTATGACATCAAGATGCACGCCTATATGGACCGCACCGCCGGCGTGATTACCGTTTCCTACGAATGTCTGGAAACCGTTGATCCTGCCAAGCTGGCTGACTGGAACCTCGATTCTCATGGATATACCTACATGTTTGAATAATTTGTTACAAATACACACAGCCTATCACCCCTTGTGCCATTGACTTTAAATCCCTGCGGATGATATACTGATTGTGTTTGAAGGCATTTGCCAAAGGAGGATAATAACATGAAGAAACTGCTGAGTCTTCTCCTTGTTTTCTCCATGCTCTTCACCATGATGCCCTTTGCCTTTGCAAGCGCTGAACTGGTGCTGGAGGATCTGGATGATGACGAATTCGAAGACATCGACGAAGATGAATTCGCTGATGTAAACACCAGCGACGAGCTGGATGCCATCCCCGACCGTGTGGGTCGTGTGGTGCTCAATGCTGAGGAAAAGCGCGGCATCAAGCTGCAGCCCGTGGGCCTCAACGAGGTTGAAGAAGGCATCAGCCCCACCACCGGTCTGCCTCTGGAAGACTACGATCTGCCCTCCGGCTTTGGCGGCCTGGCTGCTACCGGTCACTATCAGCCCATTCTGGTGCAGATTGACAACACCAACGGCGGCGTGAACTACGATACCAATAACTGTGCACCCTGGGGCGCCAGCTATGCTGACATTGTGTACGAGACTCCCCTGCACCGTTCCGGCTTCAC
>JAUNDF010000003.1:0-59541 GCA_030526225.1 Clostridia bacterium | reverse complement strand
GACGGCGTAAGCACCTGGGGTGTCGGTCCCGTTCGTTCCGCCCGTGTCGGCCACTGCTGGCTGCGTGAAGAATGGAACGCAGGCTTCCTGTTCTACGGTGGCCAGACCTACCCCGGCTCCAGCATCAACGATGTATTCGCCGCCAACGGCCTGAGCCGCAAGACCGGCAAGAATGCCAACGACATCTTCGTGCTGTTTGACGGTACCGTGAGCGAGAGCAAGTCTCACCCCTGGAAGCAGTACTATGGCCGCCGCCCCGGCATCGTGGCCCCCCACAACGTTTGGGCTGACGTTGCCTCCATGGCTGCTCTGATTTCCGATGACAACAATGTACCGAACCATGCTTTCCTGTTCACCGATGATGTGCCCGAAAGCAACGACTTCGCCGAGGACATCTACATCAACTGGTACATTCAGTATTCTTCTCACCTGGTGTATGACTTCGACAGCAACGCCTACTTCCGTTACATGATTTACCCCAACGGCGTGGAAGTTCCCTATGAGGACCGTGACTCCGGCGAACTGATGAGCTTCAACAACGTTATCATCCAGTTCACTCCCACCACCTACTCCGTTGCTGATGCTCCCACCACCGTAACCGTTGGTGAGGGCAATGCCGACTTCTTCATGGGCGGCGTTCATGTCGCCGGTTACTGGAAGCGCGAAAACGGCAGCTCCCGTACCGTGTTCTACGGTCCCGACGGCAACGAAATGCCTCTGCAGCGCGGCCGTACCCTGATTGTTTTGTTCCCCTACAACAATGATCTGGGCAAGACCGTTTCCTACGAATAATCTGCACTTTGTCTCCTCTGCCACATGGCAGAGGAGATTTTTTGAATTTATTTCAAAAAGGGTATTGCAATCATCTCGATTTTGTGGTATATTATTTGCGTTGACCGAATGGGGTTATAGCTCAGTTGGTTAGAGCGTTACGTTGACATCGTAAAGGTCGATGGTTCGAGCCCATTTAACCCCACCATTTAGCTGATTCGTTATGAATCAGCTTTTTTTGTTTTCGAATTGTTTGTTATTACATGCTCGGAACATTTTCCAGCAAATTTCTGCACACATTTGCAACCGCAATATGTTGACGCAGCTTTGCTTTCATGATACTATAAGGTATCCCTTTGTTACTTCCCCAACCTGCAAGGCAGAAAGGTGATCGATATGCCGATTGGTACGGTTATCTATCTCATGATTTCCACGGCTCTGGTGCTGGCCAGCACGGGGCTTTGTATTGCCGCTCATCAGACAAAAACGAAAACGGGCTATCAGCTGACCGCCATGATTACAGCCGGCATCTGTGTTTCCTGCGCATATCTGGCAAGCATCAATATACGGA
This sequence comes from Clostridia bacterium, assembly GCA_030526225.1. GTDB lineage: Bacteria > Bacillota > Clostridia > Christensenellales > Aristaeellaceae > JAUNDF01. The sequence continues at coordinate 58,199 of JAUNDF010000003.1, read as the reverse complement.
ACTATTTCTGGATGTCTGTATGTTCAAGCCTGTACTTTATCTCCATCAGCACAACAGCATATTTCATGCTGCAGTTTGCAGCTGAGTTTACCCATCATCCCAAGACCCCGGCGAACATGCTGCTGAACAAGGCGTTCCGCTTTTGTCTTTACCTTGATATCTGCGTTTTCCTGCTTAACCCTTTTTTCGAAATTGCCGTCACCTATCTTCCCTTGCAGGATGCCAACATTGCTTTTTTCAGCTATGATTTTAAGCCCATGTTTATCCTGCATCTGGCCTTCTGCTATGCCATGTGCATCTGTGCATTGTACTGCATTACCAGAAAAATCGTGATTGCACCTGCCGGTTACAAACGCCCTTATGTGCTGACCATTGTGGGGCTCTCCGCGGTGCTGCTGACCAACTGCGTCTTTCTGTTTGTCCCTACGGATAGCAATCCCTTCCATAATCTTGATGTCTCCCTGTGGATGTACTACTTTGTGGAGCTACTGCTGTTCCTTATTTGCTTCCGCTACATGCGACACGGGATGCTGAACGGCCTTCGCAGCTCGATTTTCAACAACATCAGCCAAGGCATTCTGCTGTTTGACTATCAAAAGCAGCTGACCGTATGGAACAGCAGAGCAGCTGTACTGATTGACGGATTAACCCTTGAAACAGGTCTCGAGCTGGATACAATGCTGCAGCACTGGGCCATCAAGCCCGAAACAATTCAAGATTCGCAGGAGCTGTCCTTCCAGCATTATGAAAAAAGCGCAGAGGGCTACTCCCCCATCCGCTGTGACTACAAGCCCCAGCGGAATGATAAAGGGCAAATCACCGGCTATTTGTTTGTGCTGTCCGAATCCGTGGTGAAAACGGATGTGCTGACGGGCTTCCAGATGCTGGACAGCTTCCGGAAGATGGCCGACCGCGATCAATCCCTCTCCCGGCAAACGGGAACGGTGGTCATCACCGACATCAACGGCCTGTCTGATATCAACAGCACACAGGGGCGCAGCGCCGGTGACCTGCTGGTCATGCAGCTTGCCTACCTGATGAAAACCCACTTCCCTGCAGACTCCCAGTTTATCCGCGGCTATGATGCCCAGCTGATTGCCATCTGCTATCACAAATCAGAAGAAGAATGCCGCAAATATCTGGACCTTGTCACCGATGAATTCAACGGAAACATGCAGGGTGCGCTTTGCCCCATCGACAGCAGCAATTCCACCGTGCAGGATGCCATCAATTCCGCCATCAAGGGTCTGCGCACGAAAAAGCTGCTGGACAGGCGCGCCAAGCATTCCGATGTGCTGAACTCGCTGAACCGTGCGCTGATGGAGTGCGACAGCACCACCGAGGAACACGTCCGCCGTACCCAGCAGATGGGCATGGCCCTGGGCACCCGGCTGGGGCTTTCCGATGTGGAGCAGAGCAATCTGTCGCTGCTGTGCATCATGCACGACATCGGCAAAATCGGCATCCCGCTGGAAATCCTCAACAAGCCCGGCAGACTGACCGATGCAGAATGGAAAACACTGCAGACCCATGTGTACAAGGGCTATCAGATTGCCATGTCTTCCGAAGGGCTGAACGGTATCGCAGATATGATTCTGCATCATCACGAGCGCTGGGACGGCAAGGGTTATCCCGATGGTCTGAGCAAGGAATGCATTCCCCTGCTTTCCCGCATCATTGCGGTGGTGGATGCCTACGATGCCATGACCAACGACCGTGTGTACCGCGCGCACATTTCCGAGAAGGCGGCACGGGAGGAGCTTCGCAAATGTGCAGGTTCACAATTTGACCCCGCTGTCACCGCTGAATTCCTGCGCATGCTGGAGGAGACCAATCCGACTGAAGAGGCAGCCGGTAAGGATGCCGCATTTATCTCAAACGAAGATGCGGATACGGACAATATGCGCCAGCTGAAGAACACCGCACCCCGCAGTGAGAGTCATATTCATATGGTGAATTACTCTGCCTATCAGCTGGGCGGTGATAACCGCATCATTGCTGCCGATGAGCGATTCAGCGATTTGACTGGTTACACGCAGCAGGATATCGAGTCCGGCGTTCTCTCCCAGTTTGATTTACTCCCCGCTGAGGATTTGGATGATTACCTTGTGGCGCTGGATGAATCCATCAATGCCAAACAGACCGCTTTCTTCGAGCATCGCCTTCGCCGCAAGGATGGGGAAATTGTTCCTGTCATGTGCTACGGCCGTCTGTACTATGATTCTGCCGCACGGGAAGAGCGCTCGGAAATCATTGTGGTCAACACCAATGACACCGCCGCCGTACAGGATGTCTATCTTCAGGCTGAAAAGGACGCCGAAACGCGTCTTGCGCACTGGGAGAACAAGTATCGCCGCGATTCCCTGACCGGTCTTCTGACCCACGAGGCATTCCAGTGCGATGTGGAAGAGAAGCTGCTGTCCAAGGGATATTGCCCGATGATGATCATGATGGACCTTGACCATTTCAAGGAATACAACGATTCAAGAGGACACCATGCCGGTGACGGTTACCTGATTTGCGTAAGCCGCAGCATCAAAGCCGCCCTGCGCAGTGATGATCTGGCATGCCGCATGGGCGGTGATGAATTTGCCGCCATGCTGTTCTTTGACAAGGCAGCCGGAACGGATACCATGCTCCAGCGCGCCGACCAGATTTTCAGGCAGGTCAGTCAGGAGCTTTCCGGTTTGGAGGGCGCCTCTGTATCCATGGGTGTTGCTCTTGGCATGGATGACAGCGTGTCCTTCACCGCGCTTTATGAACAGGCTGACAGGGCACTGTATCAGGCCAAGCGCGCAGGCGGTCATCAGCTGATGATTCACGAAAAAACATAAGCTTCCACTTTGCTCCGCCAATGGCGGAGTTTTTTATATAATCAAAACTTTTTTATTCGCAAATCATAACGATAATTCATGAACATTATTCCCCAGAATCATTGACATTTATCAGACAATATCATAGAATATAATAAGCGTTCTGTTTCTTGAACGAAATATTTAGGAGGGAAAGAACATGAAAAAGTTTGTTTCCATCATGCTTGTCATCATGCTCGCCATGGGTATGGTTTCTGTGGGCAACGCAGCAACCTTCACCCCCGGCGAATATGAAGCAAGCGCCCAGGGCTTTGGCGGTCTGGTGACCGTTAAGGTAACTGTGGATGAAGAAAATGTGACTGCTGTGGAAATCACCGGCAACGATGAGACCCCCGGCATCGGCGCTGCCGCCCTGGAGCCCCTGGCTGAACAGGTAAAGGCCAACGGCGCTGAAATCGATGGTGTGGCCGGTGCTACCGTCACCACCAACGCTGTGAAGGAAGCCACCGCCAAGGCTCTGGCTGCTGCCAAGGGCGAAGCCGGCGAGGCTGCCGAGCTGGCCTTCACCGCCGGTACCTACACCGGTGTTGGCAATGGCTACGGCGGCGCCATCGAAGTGAGCGCCACCTTCACCAATGATGCCCTGACCGGCATTGAGGTTGTTGCCCATCATGAAACCGACAAGGTCGGCACCCCCGCCTTCGATATCATGATTGCTGACATGGTGACCGCCAACGGCACCAATGTGGACGGCGTTTCCGGCGCCACCTTCACCAGCAAGGGTCTGCGTGAAGCTGTAACTGCCGCTGCCGAAGCCGCAGGCTGCACCAACATGGATGCTTTCATGGCCAACAGCTACAAGGCTGAAGCCGGTGAGCCCATCGAAGTGACCTACGACGTGGTTGTTGTCGGTGCCGGCGGTGCCGGTATGGCTGCTGCCGCTCAGGCTGCACAGGACGGCAACACCGTTCTGGTGATTGAAAAGAACGCTGAAATCGGCGGCAACACCGTTGTTTCCGGCGGTCAGTATCAGAGCGTAATGCCCTACCTGGTATGGGATCCTGCCGATCCCGATGCCACCACCGGCGTTGGCTTTGACGGCAACACCTACAACAAGGTTACCGTTTCCATCAACACCCTGGATGAGCTGAAGACCATCCTGAACTGGAACGAGGAAGCCTTCGACGAAGAATTCTACAAGACCAACGAGTTTGTTGCCGGTGATACCGTTGAGCAGGCCAAGCATGGCGTACATGCCGAGTATCTGCCCACCCTGCAGGCTCTGAAGTCTGAAATCCAGGCTTACCTGGATTGGGCCGAGCCCAAGGTTGCCGAAGGCGCCGGCAAGCTGACCCTGTTCTCCACCGTAAACCTGCACATCTTCCAGACCTATTACGGCGGTCTGCGTCCCACCGCTGATATGTCTGCATGGGTATATCCCGACTTCGATCTGGCCAGCCAGTTCATCCAGGAAGGCCAGTTCCTGAAGCAGTGGCTGGAAGCTCAGGGCTCCACCTTCGTGGAAGACACCCAGCCCACCCTGATCGGCGCTCTGTGGTACAGAGAAAACGAGTACATCGGCGCTACCATCGACGGCGTTGATTATCCCGGCCGTTGGGGCACCTACTTCCAGGCTCCCCTGAACACCCTGACCGTTGCCTCCCCCACCGCTGAGCAGAACGCTGTGATGACCCGCACCACCGCCGAATCCCTGATTGTGGATGGCGACCGCGTGGTTGGCGTAAAGGCCACCAAGTTCGACGGCACCCCCGTAACCGCTATGGCCACCAAGGGCGTTGTGCTGGCTACCGGCGGCTATGCAGCCAACATCCAGATGGTTTGCGATTACAACGAGTACTGGTCTCCCGAATACGTATCTGCTACCACCAAGACCACCAACCGTTCCTCTCTGCAGGGCGACGGCATCACCATGGCTCAGGCTGTCGGTGCTGACGTGACCGGCATGAACTTCACCCAGATGATGCCCATCAGCTGGATTGACAACGGTCAGCTGGCCTTCGGCGCAGGCAACTACGCTGTGTACATCTCCCCCGTAACCGGCAAGCGCTTTGTTGACGAAACCTCCGAGCGTGACGTTCTGTCCCTGGCTGAGTTCCGCAACGGCATCGAAATGGACGGCGCTAAGGGCGTGTTCATTGAAATCGCCAACGAAGAACAGCGCATCCCCGGCCCCTACAGCCTGTATGATGCCGGTGATGTATACCATCGTCAGTACATCAACACCATCGAGGGCCTGGCTGATGTCTTCGCTACCATCGGCCTGGATACCGATGCCAACACCGTTATCGAGACCATCAAGGCCTATGACGCTGCCATCATGGCCGGCGAACAGCCCGCTGATGTGAAGAAGACCAACGCAAGCCGCCTGATCGGTAACTGCGAGGTTGACGAGAACGGCAAGTACATCCCCGAGACCTATCAGCTGGAAGGCGTATCCCTGCGCATCCGTCTGATGGCTCCCTCTACCCACCACACCATGGGCGGCCTGAAGGTCGACACCATGCGTCATGTGCTGAATACCGAAGGCAACGCCATCCCCGGTCTGTACGCAGCCGGTGAGGTTACCGGCGGTATCCACGGCGGCAACCGTCTGGGCGGCAACGCTATCGTTGAGATCTTCGTATCCGGCCGTATCGCTGCACAGACCATCACCGCTGAAAACTGATTCAACAGCAGTGAACCTGCTCACATGAATTGATTTTCGCCCTGAGGCTTCGCGCCTCAGGGTTTTTTGTATTTTTTCTGCATTTATGTCTGTTTCCTCTTTTTTCCTCTTTACATTCACTGACGATTTCTATAAGATGAGTATGTAGTTACTGTAGATTTGTAGTGTAACATTTTCATAAGAAGCCTTTCGCACAAGCAATCACGCTGCCTGTGTTTTATTTTGCTGTATACAGGAGGGAAAACCATGCTGCATTTCGGTGCCCTTGAAGCCGGCGGCACAAAGATGGTACTGAGCATTCTGGATGAGAACAGACAGATTCTTGTCCGGGAATCCATCCCTACAGAACCACCATCTGTTACCATGCCGGTCATGATTGACTTTTTCCGCAATCATCAGGTGGATTCGTTGGGCATCGGGTGCTTTGGTCCGCTGGATTTAAACCCGGCAAGCGCTTCCTATGGCAGCATTACCAAAACACCCAAGCTGGCCTGGAAGGATTACCCGATTCTTTCCAAATTCCGGGAAGCTCTCCAAATCCCCTGCGCCATTGACACGGATGTGAACGCAGCCGCGCTGGCTGAACATGCTTACGGTGCTGCACAGGGACTGGGCTCCTGCCTGTATGTGACAATCGGCACGGGCATCGGCGGCGGATTGGTGATTGACGGCAAAGCGGTGCATGGTTTGGTTCACCCAGAGCTTGGCCATATGCTGCTTCGGCCTGTCGAGCGCGACCCTTCCCCTGACGGCTTCTGTCCCTATCACAAGGGCTGCCTTGAGGGGCTTGCCGCCGGTCCTGCGTTGGAAAAACGGTGGGGCATGCCTGCATTCCAAATACCTGAAGATCACGTGGCGTGGGATATCGAGGCATATTATCTTGCCAGCATGTGCCACAACGCTATCACTGCCTTTTCCCCCGAGAAGATTATCCTCGGCGGCGGCGTGATGCATCAGCATTTCCTGTTTGACAAGGTCCGCAGGCTGGTCGCGCAGTCGTTAAATGGCTATATCGCATCCCCTGCCATCACCGATGGCGCGAATGACTACATCGTACCGCCCGGATGCGGTGAAAACAGCGGCGTGCTGGGTGCCTATCTGCTGGCGCGCCGTGCATTGGAGGAAGCATGAACGTAGTTGTGATTGATGCTCAGGGCGGCGGAATCGGCAAGCAGCTGGTAGAGCAGCTGAAGGCAGCCCTGCCCGCACAGAAAATCATTGCCGTCGGAACCAACTCTCTGGCAACCGCCGCCATGCTGCGGGCCGGTGCCGATCAGGGTGCAACGGGTGAAAATGCCATTCGTGTTTGCGCCCGGAATGCCGATTTGATTCTTTGTCCCATCGGCATGGTACTGTGCGATGCCATGCTGGGTGAGGTGACAGGTGACATTGCCTGCGCCATCGGTTCCAGCAAGGCACACAAGATTCTTGTGCCTGTGTCCCGCTGCCAGACGACGGTTGCCGGCTGCACGGCAGCGACCATGGCAGATGCTGTCCGCGATGCGGTCAGCGCCGCAGTCAAAATGCTTGAGAAATAATAACAGGAGCATCATATGAATAAGAGAGAAAACTTCAAGTCCCGGCTTGGGTTCATACTGGTCAGCGCCGGCTGTGCCATCGGCATCGGCAATGTATGGCGCTTCCCCTATGTGGTGGGTCAAAACGGCGGCGGCTTTTTCGTCCTGCTGTACCTTCTGTTTTTGCTGGTGATGGGTGTCCCTGTGCTGACCATGGAGCTGGCTGTGGGCCGCGCCAGCCGAAAGGGCGCTGTACTCAGCTACAAAACATTGGAAAAGCCGGGGCACAAGTGGCACATCCACGGCTGGTTCTGCATGCTTGGCTGTTATCTGCTGATGATGTATTACACCACCGTTTCCGGCTGGATGCTCGCTTTCTTCTTCAAGTTTGCCGGCGGCGCGTTCAGCAAAATGACAGAGCCCGCTCAGGTGAGTGCCGTATTCGGCAGTCTGCTGGCCGATCCGCTGGAAATGGGCATCTGGATGGCCATTACTGTTCTGCTGGGTCTGCTGGTTTGCAGCCGCGGTTTGCAGAAGGGCATTGAAAAGGTCAGCAAGGTGATGATGTCCGCATTGCTGGTGCTGATTTTGGTGCTGGCCGTCAACAGCCTGATGCTTTCCGGTGCCGGTGAGGGCCTGAAGTTCTACCTTGAGCCCAACCTGAACGCCATCCGCAGCAACGGTGTGTGGCAAACGGTGACCGCCGCCATGAATCAGGCCTTCTTTACCCTGAGCCTTGGCATTGCCGCCATGGAAATCTTCGGCAGCTTTATGCCCGGGGATAAGACCCTGACCGGCGAATCCCTGCGTATCTGCGCGCTGGATACATTTGTGGCCATCATGTCCGGCCTGATTATCTTCCCCGCCTGCTTCACCTATGGCATTCAGCCTGACGCAGGTCCTTCCCTGATTTTTGTAACGCTGCCCAATGTGTTCGTCAACATGCCCGGCGGCAGAATCTGGGGCTCCCTGTTCTTCCTGTTCATGAGCTTTGCCAGCTTCTCCACCATTATTGCGGTATTTGAGAACATCATGTCCTTCACCGAGGAGATGTTCCACATCAGCCGCAAGAAAGCTGTACTGTACAACGGTCTGTTTATCCTGATTGCTTCCATCCCCTGTGTGCTGGGTTACAATGTGTGGCAGAACCTGCACCTGATTGGCGGCCGGGATGTGCTGGACAGCGAGGATTTCATCGTATCCAACCTGCTGCTGCCCATCGGTGCGCTGGTATATCTGCTGTTCTGCGTATCCCGCTGGGGCTGGGGCTTTGATAACTACCTGAAGGAATGCAACAGCGGCGAGGGCATGAAGCTCCCCCGGGCTCTGAAGCCCTTCCTGCAGTTTGTACTGCCTGTGCTGATTGTGATTCTGATTATCCAGGGTCTGGTATAATACTTCTGTCAATATCATCATATGATGCCTGAAAGTTGGAAAAAGTTTTCCGATTTTCAGGCATTTTTGCTGTAACAATCGGATTACATGGGTTGCAAGATGCACCGATAACTGATATAATGATAAAGGATATGTAACGCGTGTAACCACCAACATTTTTATAACAATTTAAAGGAGATGGACAAATGGCAGCCCACATTCATGTTTCCCTGCTCGGCGGCTTTCACGTAACGCTTGACGGCGTAAACATGGATGCTGTAATCAACAAATCCCGCAAGGGCATGGCCCTGATGCAGTTTTTGATTTTGGAGCACGGACAGGCTATCACCACCTCCAAGCTGATTGAAATCATGTGGGGCGGCGAAACATCCACCAACCCCGAAAACGCACTGAAAACGCTCATCAGCCGCTTCCGTGTGATTCTGGGGCAAATCAGTCCCGACCTGAGCGCCTGCATTGCCACCGAACGCGGCAGCTACCGCTGGAAGAGCAACGAAAACGTATCGGTGGACGTGTATGAATTTGAGGATCTGGCCGGTCGGCTGCTGGATGTGAATGTGCTGGACGAGGAAACTGCACCCCTGTTCCGCAAGGCCATTCATCTGTACGCAGGCGATTTGCTCAGCGGTGATGAAAAGCACAGCTGGTACGCCGGCTTCTCTTCCCTGCTCAATGACAATTATCTGAAGCTTGTTTATCACTATCTCGGATTGCTGGAGCAGAAAGAGAACTGGGAAGAAATCATCTCCGTCTGCCGTCACGCACTGGATGTGGATGCCTTTGATGAGCAGCTGCATCTCCAGCTAATGAATGCGCTGATTAAAACAAATCGCAACAACGAAGCGTTGATGCAGTACAAGCACGTGACCAATCTGCACTATCACTACCTCGGCGTACAGCCCCCTGAAGGCGTACAGGAGTTTTACAAGCAGATTGCCCATGTGAGCAGCAACCTTTAGGATAACCTGGATGCCATCCGCGGTGAGCTTCGCGCATACAGCGAGGTATCCGGCGCATTCTTCTGCGATTACTCCGTGTTTAAGGAAATTTACAATCTGCAGATGCGCAATCTGGAGCGGCTTGGCTCCAGCATGTTCCTGGCGCTGCTGATGGTGGTACCCACCGACAACAGCCAGACCATCGCCCCGCTGATGCTCAACGAAGTGATGAGCGGACTGGCCGCGGTGCTGAAATCCAGCCTGCGCAAGGGCGATACCATTACCCAGTTCAGTGCAACACAGTTTGCCATGCTGCTGCCCACCATCAACTATGATTCCGGCCGGATGGTGATGGAGCGGCTGAAGAGCAAATTCTACGCCCGCTTCCCCAGCTCCAATTTCATCCTGACCTATCGGCTCGGTCCCCTGACCAGCAGCGGAACACCGGATGGCGGAAGCAAGGATATCGACGGCTAAGATAAATGTGAGGTTAGCAAGACATGAGAGCGATGACACGCAAGATTCGGGGACACAGCATGGCAGCCGGCCTACTGGCTGTGTTTGTTGTGCTTTTGTGTGCAATCGTGCTGGCAGCGCAAAGCCCGATTTGGCCGGAAACCGGCAATAAGACCCTGAAGAAATCAGGCACGGTGATTGATATCACCCATGCGGACCAGGGCTACATCATGGTCAAGCAGGAGAAAGCCTCCGGCGACCTGAAGCTCCGGGTCGAAAAGGGCAAGAATACATTGACCTACGACCTGAATTCCAACGGCAACTGGGAGGTCTTCCCCCTGCAGTTGGGTGAGGGCAAGTACAAGGTGAGCGTGTTCAAGCGCAAATCCGGCAAGAAGTACGCCTCTGTATCTTCCCAGACCTTTACGGTTTCCTCCTTCAGCCCGGAGGAGGCATGCTTCCTTGGACCGAACCAGTATGTAAATTACACCCAGTCCACCAAGGCTGTGGCCAAGGCTGCTGAAATCTGCGGCGGATTATCTTCCGACAGCGAAAAGCTGGAAGCAGTCAGCAAGTTTGTGCTGAAGACGCTGCAATACGACTACATCCTTGCACTGAATGTGTCCACCGGCTATCTGCCTGATTTGGATGCCGTACTGGACGGCGGCAAGGGCATCTGCTTTGACTACGCCGCATTAACTGCCTGTATGCTGCGCTCCCAGGGCATTCCCACCCAGCTGTGCATCGGCTACGCTGACAAGGTATATCACGCCTGGAACATGGTATTGATTGACGGCGAATGGAAGCGCATTGACCTGACAGCCGAATCCACCGCCACCAAGGTTAAGAAGTACTCACTTGAACGATATTACTGATAAAGCTGAAGGAGGATCTGCATTATATGAAGGCAAGAGAAAAAAAGGCACTGCTCAGTGCCGCCGAGGTCAGTCTGTTCTGCCAGCAGGTCGAACTGCTGCTTTCATCAGGTTTGCCCCTGCATGAGGGCATGCCCACCCTGGCTGCCAACTACGCTTCCACGCCCTACGCTGCCGAGATGACCAAGCTTGGCGAGGAAATCAACATGACCGGCAGCCTGTACAGCGGCGTAAAGGACTCTCCCCTTTTCCCCAAGTACATGAAGGAAATGGTCCGCATCGGCGAAACCACCGGCCAGCTGGAAAACGTGATGCACGGCCTTGATTTGTACTACAACCGTGAAGACGGCATCCGCAAGGCTATCCGCAGCGCAGTCACCTACCCAATGGTGTTGATTGCCATGATGGCCTGTGTCATCGTGCTGCTTGTATCCCGGGTGCTGCCGATTTTCCGCAACATTCTGGGCGGCCTTGGCAACACCAGCGCCGAGAGCAACAGCCTGCTGAACATCGGCACCAACATCGGCCGCTGGGTTTTGATTCTGGTTGGCGTTGTGCTGCTGGCTGTGATTGCCATGCTGGTATGGCGCCACTTTGACCCGGAACATGCGGATAAGCTGATTATCAAGCTTTTCCCGCCCTATGCACAGGTGCGCCGCAAGCTGTCTGCCTCCCGTTTTGCCGGGGTTATGCAGATGATGCTTTCCTCCGGCTTCCCCCTGTCCGAAAGCCTCGCATTGCTGGATGACCTGTTCACCGATGCCGATGCACTGAAGAAGATTCACTTCGTCCGCGATCAGGTGGAACAGGGTGTTCCCTTTGCCGATGCCATTGAACAGTCCCAGATTTTTGACCCGCTGTATGGCCGCATGGTGCGTCTCGGCTTTGATGCCGGCCGTGCCGATCAGGTGATGGGCCGGTTAAACGAGGTCTATGAAATGGACATGGATGAGCAGCTGTCCAATCTCGTCAGCATGATTGAGCCCACCCTGGTGGCTGTGCTGGCTGTGATTATCGGCGCCATCCTGCTGGCTGTGATGCTGCCCATGGCATCCATTCTCACATCCATTGCATAACATCATCGCACTATTGATTTTCACCGGAAAGGAGGTCCCGGAATGCTGAAGCGTCTGAAGGAATACCGCGGTATCATATTGACCATTGCCATCTTTGCGGCGGTGATTATCTCTTCTGTCAACGGTATTGTTGCCGTGCAGGAGCAGAACAGTGCCAAGCAGCTGAACCTTGTCCAGCAGGCTGCCTATCGTGCTGCCGCTACCTGCTATGCCACAGAGGGCTTCTATCCCGGCGAAATTGACTACCTGAAAGAGCATTACGGACTTTCCTGGGATGAAAACCGCTATTTTATCCGCTACAATGCGTTCGCATCCAACATTCTTCCTGAAATCTATGTTGTTGACAAAGGAGATGAGTGATTTGCAGAGAGCGCAGAAATCCAAGTCCCATCCCATTGCAGGCGCAGCCGTTTTTCTGCTGATTGCCGTCTTCGCCATCATGTCCATGCTGACGGTTTCCTTCAGCGTGCAGGCATATTCCAGCGTACAGGCAGACTTGTCTTTGTCTGCTGATGTACGGCTGATGACCGGCTACATTACCGCCAAGCTGCGTGCCGGAGATACCGCCGGTGCCATACAGGTGCTGGAAACAGACGCAGGTCCCGCACTGAGCATTTCTTCCGGCGACCTGACCAGCGTCATCTATGTGTATGACGGCAAGCTTACGGAAGATATTCTGGACGAGGGCGACGAATTCGACCCTGAAAACGGTGTTGCCATCGCTTCTGCTTCTTCCATGCATATTGAAAAAGAAGGCCAGCTCATCCGGGTAAATCTGGTTGACGCTGAAGGCAGCAATCATCTGATTCAGTACTATTTGCACACACAGGAGGGACAGCCATGAAGCACGGATATCACGGCAATGTTCTCCTGGTTGAGCTGATTATCGTTATCCTGTTCTTCTCCATCGCCTCCGTTTTCTCTCTCGGCGTGTTTGCATCTGCCCGGCAGATTGAAGCATCCACCACCTCCATGGGCGAAATGGAGCAGCAGATTCAGACCTGGTCTGCCATGCTTTTCGGCCGCGAGGACGTGGAGGCATATCTGGCTGAACTGGGTTTTTCTGCCGATGACACCGCATACACCATGTCCGATGGGGAGGTCAACTGGAAAGCCACAGTCAGCCGCGAGGAAAAGCCCGCCGGCGTGATGATTACAACCACCTTTACCGGCAGTGATGCAAAGAGCAACGAGGCCTCTTACACCACATCTGCCTATTTCTCCAAGGAGGTGTAATTGTGGCAGGAAAGAAAGAAAGCTACCGCATCGGTACCGGTGCCACCTCCCTGCTGATGGTGTTGGTCATCCTTTGTCTGACCATGCTCAGCGCCCTGTGCTATTCCTCCGCATCCTCTGAAAAACGCCCTCGCGAGCGCGTATCAAGCGTACAGCACGAGGTATACGCAGCTCAGAACACCGCCCAGCGGACGATTGCCGAGCTGGATGCCATCATCGCATCCTGTGCAGGACTTGAGGGTGACAGCTATCTGGATGCCATCAGCCAAAAGATTGCCGATGCCGGCATGACTGCCGAGCTGGATGGAGATGAAATTACTTTTTCTGTCCCCGCCAACGACAATCTTTGCCTGAACGTGGCATTGACGGTTAATCAGCCCGGCGAACAGACACGGTATACCATTACCCGGTACGCCACCGAAACCATTAACCAGGATGATGCGGATTTTGATGATGAGCCCTTTGATTTGATGAAGTGATTTGAATTGGGAGTGTTTCGAATGGATTTGATTGAAGTTCTCCGTAAGACTATCCAGGAACGCGGTTCTGACCTGTATATTCTTCCCGGCTCCCCCATGATGGTAAAGGTTCGCGGCAATCTGGTTCCGCAAACCGAGGAACGGATTTCTCCCGCCGATGCAGAGCAGATTCTGACCCAGATTTATCATCTGGCACAGGATCGCGACATGGGTCTGCTGCGTTCCTCCGGTGACGATGACTTTTCCTTCTCCCTGCGGGAGGTAGGCCGTTTCCGCTGCAGCGCATACCGTCAGCGGAACTCCTTCGGCGCAGTGCTTCGTGCCGTGCCCTTCGGCATCCCCTCCCCCGAAACCATGCAGATTCCCCCTCAGGTGATGAACCTTGCCGATACCAAGCGCGGCATGATTCTGGTGACCGGCCCTGCGGGCAGCGGCAAGTCCACCACCCTTGCCTGCCTGATTGACAAAATCAACAAGACCCGGGAAGGCCATATTATCACCATTGAAGACCCCATCGAATACCTGCACAGCCACGACAAGTGCCTCATCAGCCAGCGCGAGGTATCCACGGATACCGGCAACTTCTCTTATGCACTGCGCGCCGCACTTCGTCAGGCGCCGGATGTAATTCTGCTGGGCGAAATGCGCGATCTGGAAACCATTTCCACCGCCATGACCGCCGCAGAAACCGGCCATCTGCTGCTTTCTACCCTGCACACGGTGGGTGCCGCCAAGACCATTGACCGTATTGTGGATGTGTTCCCCGGCAGCCAGCAGCAGCAGATTCGCGTACAGCTGTCCATGCTGCTGCGCGCCGTTGTGTCCCAGCAGCTGATTCCCGGTGTGGACGGCAAGCTGGTACCCGCCTTTGAAATCATGATGGTTGACAACGCCATTGCCAGCATGATTCGCGACGGCAAAGTCCATCAGCTTGACAATATGATTTTTGCCGGTGCACAGAACGGCATGATGAGCATGGATTCCTCCATCCAGCGGCTGTATCAGGAGGGCAAGATTTCCCGTGACAACGCACTGCTCTATTCCGTCAACCGCGATATGATGGAAAAGCGCCTGCGTTGACCTTAAAGGAGCTTTATGCAATCAAGAAACAGAAGCTATTATACAGACCGTTCATCTGCACAAAAGCGGAAAGCCCAGCGCATCAGAATCTGGGTGCTGACAGGCATTGTACTGGTTGTGTTGGGCATCATCTTCCTGATGCTGCAGAATGTGGGCAGTTCTACGGAAATGACCGCCATACGGCTCACCTGCCTTTCCAGTCAGGCGGTTACGCCCTTTGGCAATAACGTGCTGTATTACGACGGCGTATCCATCCACTGCCTTTCCTCCAACGGTGCCATCCGCTGGAGCTATACCGTGGGCAGTGATGCATCCTTTGCCTGCTCTGACACACATATTGCCATCTGGATTGGCAACCAGCTGTACTTTGTCGATCAGAATGGTCACCCCACCTATAACGAAGCATTGTCCGGCAACATCCAGTTTGCCCGGGTCGGCAAGCAATATGTTGCCGTGGTGCTTGGCTCTGACACAAGCCCCGAGCTTTCTGTAAAGGACCTGCAGGGCTCCCAAATTGACGAAGAGACGGAAGCCTTCAAGAATACCTTTATGCTGGATATGGGCTTCTTCGGTGACAACGGTGAAAACCTGTGGACCCTGGCCATGGATATCTACGGCACCACCATGAACACCATGCTGAACACCTTCCAGGTGGGTAAAATGAACACCGGTGTCGTTTCCCTTGGTGAAAAGCCTGCCTACAGCATACTGTTTGAAAACAAGCGTCTGCGCGTGTTTACCACCCAGCAGCTGCTGACCTTTGACTACAAGGCTGTACAGGATACCAATGATACCCGCCTTGTTTACGGCTGGGAACACATCGGCACCTTTATCCCCGAGCGCGGCGATGCCGCCATGCTGTTGGCCCCCACTACCCAGACCGGCAGCAACAAGAGCCTGTCTGACCTTCGCGTGATTCAGGGCAACAATGACAGACGCTACACCTTGCCCGGTCCCTGCGTCGGCGCTGATGTGGTCAACAACAGCATCTACGGTTTCTCTTCCCGGTACATTTTCCGGTCTGACATCGCTACCCAGCGGTTCTACCCCTATGCCATCCCCCTCCCCGAGGGTGAGAATGTGACCGCATATCTCGGCATGACAAAGGATAACCATGCACTGCTTGCCTGCGGTGAAACCGTATATTCCGTCAATCTCCCCGAATAAATCCCGAATACAATGCAATGCCCCTGCGGAATGACTCCGCAGGGGCTGTTATTATATGTTCTTTTCGCAGATATCCTGAAGTACACAGGCTTCGCACATCGGCTTCGTTCTTGCTGTACATACGGCCCGTCCATGATCCACCATGCGATGGCAGAAATCATTCGTCTCCTCCGGCGGCAGAAGCTTCCACAGCGCCTTTTCCACCTTAGCCGGCTCCTTGATGCCATCCACCAGACCGATACGGTTGCACAGACGAATACAGTGTGTATCGGTTACCACCGCAGGCTTGCCGAATACATCCCCCATAATCAGGTTGGCGCTCTTTCTGCCAACACCCGGCAGAGAAAGCAGTGCATTGAAATCGTCGGGGACTTTACTGCCGAACTGGTCCCGAAGCATGACCATACAGCCGTGAATGTCCTTGGCCTTGCTGTGACCAAGTCCGCAGGGCTTCACGATTTCCTCAATCTGCTCTACGGTAGCTTCTGCCAGCGCATCCACACTGGGATAACGCGCAAACAGCTCCTTGACCACCACATTCACCCGGGCATCTGTGCACTGGGCAGCAAGACGAACAGAGACCAGCAGCTTCCATGCCTCGTCATAATCAAGTGTGCATGCTGTATGCGGGTATTCTTGCTTTAATTTCTCAATGACTGTCAGAGCCAGCTGCTGCTTATCCATAATGATGCTCCAAATCGGATTATTTCAGGTATTGCTTGATGTTATTCTTAATCTTGACCTTTTTCTTCCGTCTGCGCTTGATGTGCTTGATGCCGGTGGCAATCAGGAACCACACCGCCGCAATGGGCAGGACGATGGACAGCACGAACTCCACTGTTATGGGCGGGAAGGGATTGGGGTCCTTTTCCGTCATTTCCACAATTTCTTCCAGCGTTGGCGGTGCATTTTCGCGCTGATTGACGGAACGGGAAGCAATCAGGTTATAGGTGACCTCATTGCCGTTGTCCTGAAAGTAGGTCATGGTGCCGATGACTTCACCGGCTTCGATAGGCGCCTTGAAATCGCGGACAAACTCAATGAGCATGGTGGAGCGAAGATTGCTTGCCATGATTTCGATTTCTTCGTTGGTGGCCGTAATCTTCACCGTTTTGCCCTTTTCTGCCGGCACACAGCTTAGGGGCAGACGGCCCATGTTGGTATCCTTCAGGGAATAGTTGTTGGTGTCGATGGTAATGGGATTCATGTTGTACAAATCCACCGGCGTAACGGAGGTGTACTGGGAAAAGCCGTATTCCATCAGCTTTTTCGTATCGCTCCATCTGCCGCGATTGGAGGTGTAGAACACAACAGAAATCAGCTCTACGCCTTCTTTTTCTGCAGAGCCGACAAAGCAATAGCCGGCCTGAGAGTGAGAACCGGTTTTGATACCGGTGGCGAATTCGTAATAATACTTGTTATCATTTTCTTCCGTGGGCGGAATCATGATGCGGCTCTTGGTGGTCATGTTCCGCGCTCTGGCCATTTGGGAGCGCGGAATGGTATAATTGACCGTGGATACGATTTCGCGGAAGGTCGGGTCCTTCATGGCCTCCTTGGCAATGAGGGCCATATCCCGCACGGTGGTATAGTGATTGAAATCGTGGTAGCCGTGGGCATTGGCAAAGTGGGTACTGGTACAGCCGAAGGTGGCCACGGCCTGATTCATCAGGTCCACAAAGGCGCCGATGCTGCCGGAAACCGTTTCGGCAATCACATTGGCAGCCATGTTGTCGGAAACCATCAGCGTGCCGTAGAGGATATCGCGGAAGCTGATTTCCTCCCCCACCTGCAGTGACGGAGACATATGGGAGGAGTCGGAGGGCACATCTGCCGCAGTTTCGCTGACGATAACAGTCTGGTCCAGATCCTCCACCATCATCAGACCCAGCAGTGTTGTCAAAATCTTGGTGGTGGATGCGGGGTACATGATGGCATCCGCGTTTTTCTCGAAAATGACAAAGCCGGTATTGGCTTCAATCAGAATCGCAGACTGTGCATACAGCTGATCCTCGGAAAGGTCCTCCGGATGCTCCGGGTCATATTTTTCCGCATCGGGAGACAGGGTCGGCTCCACAATCTGATCGCCGGTATCCTCTGCCAGGGCAGCAAAAGAACCCAGCAACAGCATCAGCGCCAAAAGTGCGCACAGCAGCCGCTTCATCGTCAATCCATCCACCTCCCTGCATTCCATATCTATTTCAGTATACCACAGGTTTTCTATCTTTGCATCGTTTTCCGTTATTCAAGTCTGTAACAATTGACATAGAGAAGGACAGGCATTCACCTGTCCTTTGTTGCCGTTATGGCGCGTAGATGATGTCATCCCGCAAGCGATACAGGGTGGCACCGCGCTTTTTGTGACAGAATGCCTTGGCCCACCATTCAATGCTCTTTTCCTCATCAAACTGCACCATGCCGTAGCGCTCGTTGTTCTTCTTGCCGCCGCGCATGTTGCTGTCCATCCAGTGGACGGTACCCGTTTCGGGATTGTAGTCAGAAATCATGATGGCGCTGTGGGCGCCCACACCGTATTCATAATCTGCGGACATCTGGAAATAATCGCCACGGCGAACCTGCTTCATAAACTCCACCG
The DNA here is from genome assembly GCA_030526225.1 of Clostridia bacterium. GTDB lineage: Bacteria > Bacillota > Clostridia > Christensenellales > Aristaeellaceae > JAUNDF01. The sequence goes on along the minus strand of JAUNDF010000003.1, from coordinate 39,885 downwards.
CCAGCGCCATGTTTTCATCCTTGCTCAATTCGCTGTCATAGATGAACTGGGCCGCCACATAGAAGGGGTTGCCATCGGAGGCGGGCACATCCTTCCACAGGAAACCGTAGGCGTAGGGCTTGCAATCGTTTTTGGGCAGATTATCGGGGATGACCAGGGGGACATCGGGGTACTCCGCCATGCGGAAGTCATCGCGGTTTTCCCTGAACAGGTATACGGTGAAGTTTTTGCAAACGTAGATATCACCGGAATAGTGCGCCCGCTGCAGCTTGCCGTTGGCCTTGATGTACAGCTGATGCCCCGTCTCCACGATGCGGTCAATGAAGTCATCTCTGGGGGTTCGCTCCTGAGGAACATCGCCTTCGGAAAGCAGATTTTCATCCGCTTCCTCTACGATTTCCTCTTCCTCGACTTCCCATTCAATATTCTCTTCAGCCATGGCACAGGAGAATACCAGCACCACTGCCAGAAGAAGCAGTACGATTCTTTTCAGCATTGTTGTTACCATTGATTACAGATCAATAAACTTTTCAAACTCGGGCAGAATGCCGATGCCATCGGGATAGTGTGCCGCAAACTGCGGAATAGCATGGCTGGGGAACGAGTTGCCCTCAATGAATGTGGGACCGTTGGGGGTGATGGCCACATCCCATGCCACAAAGCGCATCTGCGGCACCTTTTGTGCGGCCTCCAGACACATCTTCTTGGCTTCCTCCCAATAGGGCACCTGAAAGCCCACGATGGGGGTGCCTGTCATGGGATGGGTATCGAAGGTGTTGCCGGCTTTGTCGGCACCCACGGTTTTCAGAATGCCGCTTTCCAGATCGACACGGGCAGCCATGCCGCCGCAGTCCACATTGTCCATCACCTTGCCGTTGCCGATGCGCATAAAGGCATAGACAATCCCCTGCTGCTTGTCACCCAGCAGGGTGGCAATGCGGATGGTGTTGCAGGAGGTGGGGCAAAGGCTGGCCATCTTCTCATGCTGGACAACAATCTCCTCCAGAATGCCGATGCCGTCAGCGCGAAGCTTTTTCAGGAAGGCTTCGGGACCCTGCTGCCAATCCTCCGGCAGATATTTCTGAATGCCCTGACCGCTGGAGCCTTCCAGGGGCTTGCCAATCATCTGCGGCAGGGTATCCATCATGTCGCGGAGCTTGTCCATGTCGGGCGCATCATCAATCAGCATCCATTTGCGGGGGATGTACTGCGCGAACAAGGTATTGAACTGGGTTTTGTCATCAAAGAAATGCCAGTATGCCTTGTCATTCATGCGGCGGACGATGTTGTTGGAAATACCGCGGGTGATGACCGTTCTGCGCTGTGCATCGCTGAGGTTATACATCTGCGCGATTTTGTAATCCACATAGCCGGCGTTGTATTTCAGCGCACAGCGAAGCATATCGCACAGCAGCCAGATGCGGCTTTTCCCGCTGCGTTCCTTCAGCAGCGCAGTTGTTTCCCACATCCGCTTCCAGTCCATCCGGACAACACGCTTGCAAAAATAACCAAGTCGGCTCATGGAATGCATCTCCTTACACGTTGAAGCGGAACAGGGTGATGTCGCCGTCCTTCATCACATATTCCTTGCCTTCGGAACGGACGAGGCCCTTTTCCTTGCAGGCGGTCATGGAGCCCAGCTCCTTCAGGGCATCAAAGGGCACGATTTCGGCGCGAATGAAGCCGCGCTCAAAGTCGGTGTGAATCTTGCCGGCTGCCTGAGGTGCCTTGGTGCCTTCCTTGATGGTCCATGCGCGGCACTCATCCTCGCCGGCGGTGAGGAAGGAGATCAGACCCAGCAGTCGGTAGCAGGCCACAATCATGCGGTCCAGACCGCTCTGACCAAGGCCCAGCTCCTCAATGAAGACTTCCTTTTCGTCAGCATCCATCTGGGAGATTTCCTCCTCGATGGCGGCGGAAATGACCAGCATTTCGGCACCTTCGCTGTCGGCAATGGCCTTGACCTTGTCCAGGTCCTTGATTTCGCTGATGTCCTTGCCCAGGTCATCCTCGGCAATGTTGGCGGCATAAATCACGGGCTTGCTGGTCAGCAGGAACCAGCTGTCCATGATTTCCTTTTCGGCTTCGTTCAGGGACAGGGTACGGGCAGGCTTTTCGCCCTCCAGATGAGCCAACATACGGTCTGCCAGTTCGCACTCTGCCAGCGCCTTCTTGTCGCCGCCGTTCTTGGCGCGCAGGGCCTTGTCACGGCGCTTTTGCACGGTTTCCATGTCGGCGAAAATCAGCTCCAGATTCACGGTCTCGATATCAGAGGCCGGATCGGAGGAGCAATCAGCGCGGATGATGTTGTCATCCTCAAAGCAGCGCACCACGTGAACGATGGCATCCACCTCACGGATGTGGCTGAGGAACTTGTTGCCCAGGCCTTCGCCGTGGCTGGCACCGCGCACAAGGCCGGCGATATCCACAAACTCGATGGTGGCGGGGGTAACCTTCTTGGGGTGGTACATATCAGACAGCACATCCAGGCGGCTGTCGGGCACCATCACGATGCCGGTATTGGGCTCGATGGTGCAGAAGGGGAAGTTGGCGGCCTGGGCATTGTTGGTCTGGGTAATGGCATTAAAAAGCGTGCTCTTGCCCACGTTGGGCAGTCCTACGACACCAAGCTTCATAAATCACGTATCTCCTCTCAGGTGATATCCATATACCGTATTATTATACCCGATTTGCAGATGAAATGCAAACAATTCTTGGCACAGAATGGTCATTGACCGCAGAAGGAAAACGGAGTAAACTTGATTTATCAAAGATGGGAGGTTCCCTATGGATCTGTTTGATTTGATTGGTCCCACCATGATTGGTCCCAGCAGCTCGCATACCGCCGGTGCAGCACGCATCGGCCTGACGGCCCGGATGATTCTGGGCGAAGAGGTGAAGTCTGCTGATATTTTGTTTCACGGCTCCTTTGCCGGCACTTATCAGGGCCACGGCACTGACCGCGCCATTGTGGGCGGTCTGATGGGCATGGCGGTGGATGACCCCAAGCTGCGCGATTCCCTTTCCCTTGCAAAGGAAGCAGGGATTGACATTCACTTTACTACCGGCGTATTGCGTGATGCACACCCCAACACGGTGCGGCTGGATATCACCGGCGTCAGCGGCAGAACCGTCCATATGGATGCGGCCAGCGTGGGCGGCGGCCTGATCAGCATCCGCCGTTTGGATGGCATGAAGGTCGATTTCAGCGGCAAGGAAAACACGCTGATTATCCATCACACTGACGAACCCGGCATGATTGCCGGCGTGACCACCGTGCTGGCACTGCACAAGATGAACATTGCCACCATGCAGGTTTATCGGGCAGAAGCCGGAGCCGATGCCATGATGGTGCTGGAGCTGGATGCCCCCATCGGTGACAATGTGGTCGACAACCTGCGCCTGATTGGCGGCGTACAATCCGTAGAATTCCTGAAAGGACGTGATGCATGATGAATCACACCCTTGCCGAATGGGTCCAGCTGGCCGGTGAAGGCACGCTGTCTGCGGCGGCCATCCGTTTTCAGGCACAGCAGAACGGCTGCACAGAAGAACAGGTTCGGGCAAAGATGCACGAGCGGCTGGCCGTGATGAAGGATGCTGTCCGGGCAGGCATGGATGAAAACCTGCGTTCCGTCAGCGGCCTTGCCGGTGGTCAGGCATATCTGCTGCTGAAGTACATCAATGAGGGCAAATCGCTGTGCGGCGGCATTCTCAGCAAGGCTGAGGCTTATGCTTTAGCCACCGCCGAGTGCAATGCCTGCATGGGCAAAATCGTTGCCGCACCCACTGCCGGTGCCTGCGGCATCCTGCCCGGTGCCATCCTTGCGCTGGCAGAGGAAGAGCACCTGAGCCGGGAAAAAGAGGTGGATGCTTTGTTCACCGCCGCTGCTGTGGGCGAAGCCATCGCCTTCAAGGCCAGCATCTCCGGCGCAGAGGGCGGCTGTCAGGCAGAATGTGGTACCGGTGCCGCCATGGCCGCCGCCGCACTGACCGAGCTGCGGGGCGGCACCCCACAGCAATGTGCCGATGCGGCGGGCTTCGCGCTGATGAACCTGCTGGGGCTTGTCTGCGATCCCGTGGGCGGTCTGGTGGAGGTTCCCTGCGTATACCGCAATGTGGGTGCCTCCGGCATTGCGTTCACCGCCGCGGATATGGTGCTGGCGGGCATCAAATGCCCCATTGCCCCCGATGATGTCATCCTTGCCATGAAGGAAGTAGGCGACGCACTGCCCCCTTCCCTGCGGGAAACCGGCCTTGGCGGATGTGCCGCCTGTGCAAGCATCAAATCCAGATGCAAAAACGGATAACATACAAAAAACGAGCGCAGCTTCCGTGCAACGCTCGTTTTTTGTATTCAGTTTCAGTCCTCATTCACATGCTCGGTACCCTGACGGAGCAGTGTGGCCACATGATCATCTGCCAGAGAATAGAAAATGATTTTTCCATCCCGGCGTGACTTGACCAGCCGTGCCTGCTTGAGCAGCCGCAGCTGATGGGAAATGGCAGACTGTGTCATGCCCAGCAGCTGGGCGATATCACACACGCACACCTATGCCTCAAACAGCACATACAGGATTTTGATGCGGGTGGCATCCCCCAGCATTTTAAACAGCTCGGAAAGGCCCTGAAGCGTGTTTTCATCAGGCAGCTTTTCCCGCACTTCAGCCACTGTATCCTCATGCACATGCAGGAAGCTGCATACCTCGGCTTCTTCGTTCATACTCGGTCCTCCTTATCAGGCAGACACCACCAGCGTGCCCACGTCCACAGAGGGGCTGCCGATGCCGCTGCCGGGGAACAGCAGGTCACTGCCCACCTCACGGATATTTTCCAGCACACGGTAGAAATTACCGGCGATGGTAATCTGCTCCACCGCGTGGGTGCGCTTGCCATCCTTCACCGCGTAGCCCTTGGCCAACAGGGAGAAGTCACCGCTGACGGCGTTGGCACCGGCATGCAGACCGCTGATTTCCAGAATCACCAGTCCGTCACCCATCTGCTGCTGGAGCCCGTCAAGCGTTTTTTCGCCGGGCTTAAAATAGAAATTGGTGGGTGCAACGGTAATGGGAGAAGCATACCCTGCCCTGCTGGCATTGCCGGTGGTTTCTACGCCCTGAATCCGGGCTGTTTTGCGGCTGTGCAGCAGCGTTTTCAGCACACCGTTTTCAATCACAGCCTTGGTGCGGGCAGCAGAGCCTTCCGCATCAAAGGCAGAGGTTGCATAGCCGCCCTTCATCAGCGGATCATCCACCAGCGTGACTGCATCGGATGCAATCTTTTCGCCCTCCTTGCCCTGAAGCAGGGACAGCTTGCGCTGGGCATTCTCTGCCGAAAAGATGCCGCAGAAGGTCTGCAGAAGGTCGCACATGGCTTCCCGCTCAAAGATGATGCGGTATTCACCGGCAGAAACAGGCGCGGCATCCAACTGGTCGATTGTTCTGCGCACGGCATTGCGGGCAATCTGCTCCGGATCAAGTTCGCCAAAGGAGAGACCGCAGCCCATGTCATAGGCAGAAACCACGCTGTCACCACGGGGCGCGACCGCACCGGTATATGCCACGCAATAGGCGGCGCTGTCCTCCAGACAAAGACCATAGGTGTTGCGCAGAAGCGTTCTGCCGGTGCCGGTGGAGACCACGCTGCCCTTGGTTTTGGTGATGCGGCTGTCGCAGGTAAGCACCGCGGCATCCATCCGCTCGGCAGCGGCGATTTTCTCCTCTGGCGTTACAGTAAAAATGTCTGTGGCATCCTTCTTAATGGTTGGGTATTCGCTGTCCCCGGCGTAGATTTCGTCCTGCTCGGGGGATTCATTCAGCTCGGCGGATTCCCTGACGCCATCAATCAGCTGCATGATGGCATCATCATCATATGCCTGGGTGGACGCGTAGCCCATTTTGCCGTTGACAAGCGCACGCAGGCCCAGTCCGCCGCTGCGGGACACCTTGTAGTCATCAATGCTGCCTTCAATGCACTTAACGGAAAATGCTTCGCTTTCGCCGACCCATACCTCGGCAGCCTCGAACTGCTCTTCCTTCGCCTTTTCAAACAGCCGATCGATAAACAGATTGATATCCATCTTACTTACCTCCACCCACAACCAGACTGCTGACACGAATCATGGGCTGGCCCACATTGGTATTGACGCTGCCGGAAACAGAGCCGCAAACGCCCTGCCCCATCCGCATATTCTTGCCTACCCGGTCGATTTTCATCAGCACCTCACTGCCTCGGCCAATCAGCGATGCACCGCGCACAGGATGGACGATTTTGCCGCCCTTGACCAGATAGCCTTCGCTGACGGCAAAGTTGAATTCACCGGTAGCGGGATCCACACTGCCGCCGCCCATCTTTTTGGCATACAGACCGTCTCCCATGGTGGCAATCATGTCATCTTCATCATCGCTGCCGGCGGCAATGTAGGTGTTGGTCATGCGGCTGGTTGGTGCATGGGTATAGCCCTGACGGCGGCCTGAGCCGGTGGGTGCCATGTTCATGCGGCGGCCGCCCAGCTTGTCAATCATGTAGCCGGTCAGGATGCCATCCTGAATCAGCACATTGCGCTGGGTGGGCATGCCCTCGTCATCCACATGGAGACTACCCCATTCGTTCATCAGGGTGCCGTCATCGATGGCGGTGACACAGGGGGCGGCAATCTGCTGACCAAGCTTGCCGGTGAATTCGCTCAACCCGTAGGAAACGCTGGTAGCCTCCAGCGAATGGCCGCAGGCTTCATGGAAAATCACGCCGCCAAAGCCGTTGTCAATGCAGACGGGCATGGTACCGGCAGGGCAAAGAGGTGCATGAAGCATGGTGACGGCAGATTGTGCGGCGGCTTTTGCAATCTCCTCGGGATTGATGCGGCTGTCGAAAAATTCAAAGCCCATGCGTGCACCGGGGCCTTCAAAGCCAATCTGGTTTTCCGTACCATTGCTGGCCACGGCCTGACAAGCCAGGCGGGTTTCGGTGCGGATATCCGTCGCGAACACGCCCTCTGTATTGGCAATCAGCACATGCTGAACGGAATCCCTGTAGGTCCCCATGACCTGAATGATTTCATCCGAAACACTGTGGGCAGCCGCATTGGCGGCACGGAGCTTTTCTGCCTTCAGCGCAGCCTTGACCGTCATGGGGTCGACGGCAATCTCCCCGGGGCGGGCATAGTCAACTGCCGCAAAGGGAATCAGACTGCAGCCTGCGCCGCCCTTCACCGCGGCAGCCGCCTTGGCTGCACAGTCCATCAGGCCCTGACGGCTGGTATCATTGGTATACACATACACTGCCTGTGTACCGGAGAGCACACGGATTCCGGCACCGTGTCTGCGGCTTGTGTTGGCGCTTTCAATCACGCCGGAGCGAAGGGTAATGCCGTGATTGACCGCATCCTCCATAAAAATCTCCGCAAAGTCACCGCCTGTTTTGACTGCGCAGGCCAGCACCTCTGCCGCAATGTTTTGATCCAGCATATGCTTCTCCTTTCCGTTCACATCCAGTCCACAATATAGAATTACAATTATTCCATGCTGATGCGCATGCCGTTGACCTCCACCTCGCCGTCAGCCAGCACCATGATGTAGTACTTGCCATCAATCATGCGGGTTTCAATCAGGTCACTGCGCTCGGGAGACACCTTGATGGATACGCTGGGCGTTTCCACCTTGAACTGCTTGGGCTGTACGGTGTTCACCGCAGGAATCACCGCCTGTTCGCCGAAGGACTCGTCATAGCGCTCCTCAAACTTGGCGGTCTTTTCCTCGCTGACGCCGCTTTCCTCCAGCAAATGGACCATGTCCTGCTTGCTGAAGGCCAGAGGCTCGGCGGTCTTGTCGGCCTTCTGCTCCTCAATCAGGGTGGCAATGGTTTCGTGGACGGTCTGCACAACCTCCATGCTGCATTCATCTGCCAGCGTTTCGGACAGAATGGAGCGGAAGGTCTCCTGCTGCTCGCCGGCAGTCATCTGCAAATCCGCCCCCAGAATGCCGGTAACGAAATCATCATGCAGGTCATTGCTGTTGCGGGTATAGTACATCACCCGATAGATGTTGGCGCCGCGCTCCTCAAAAGCGGGGTACATAAAGCCCAGCTCCGGCATGCCCACCACCCAGTCGCTTTCCTGGGCGTGGAAATCACCCTCGGACGCAAAATAGCGAAGGGCTGCCTTGCTCTGCTTGACAGGGCAAACGGCGCACAGGGTATAGCCGAACACGCCGGCAGAGCGATCATGGTCCATTTCATCGTTGTTGTCGCGATGGGGCACATCGTAGCCATCATGGAGCATCAGCACCAGATAGTTGGGCAGCTTCTGCGCCTCATCCACGGACAGGTCTGCATTTGCATAGCCCTTGATAAACTCTGCAGCCTGACCGAAGAAATACTCCACGGCGGCATCGTCCTTCAGGGCGCTGTCCCGCAGCTGATCGAGGAGCATGTGCTGGGCACCGTCCGCGGCCTGCTGGGTGGTATAGTCAATGGCAAGGAAGTTCTGCCCCGGCGTACCGGACAGCACCTTTTTGAAAAGGGCCATGAACTTCTCGTTCTCCTCCTGTGCCATGGAGCCGATGTTCTTATCAAAGGTGGAAATGATGTGGCCGTCACTGCCCACATAACAGCCGCGGATAATGGTAGGATGGCGGCGGTCAGGGTTGAGCCGGCGGCGGATTTCTGCAATATCTCTCTGATTCATATAGGTCATTCTCCTGCTCATATATTCAAGTGTTATTCTATCACATTCCGCCCCGGATGAAAAGACCAAATATTTCATTTCTGTCATTTTTTGTTCGCAATAATACGAACACTTGCTCTTGATATTCGCCGCAAGATGGATTATAATCAGTATAGTTTTTATGATGGGGTGATTTGGATGAACGTAGACCAGCTGGCCAACCGACTGCGCAACGACAATTTGTTTATGGAAAACGTGGTCCGTTGGGAGGTTCTCCCTGCCCGCGAAGCTGCCTATGCCGATTTCCCCGACGCTCTGGACAAGCGGCTGCTGCCTGTTTTGCAAAAGCGGGGCATCCACCGCCTGTATACCCATCAGGCCCACAGCATCCGCGCCACGGCAGAAGGTAAGGATGTGGTGGTGGTCACCCCCACCGCTTCCGGCAAAACCATGTGCTACAATCTGCCGGTGTTGTCCTCGATTCTGAACAATGATGATGCCCGGGCGCTGTACCTGTTCCCCACCAAGGCACTTTCCGCCGATCAGGTGTCGGAGCTGTACGAGCTGATTGAGGAAATGGGTGTCAACATCAAGACCTATACATACGATGGTGATACACCCGCCGCCGCCAGAAGGGCCGTCCGTCAGGCAGGCCACATTGTGGTCACCAATCCGGATATGCTCCACAGCGGCATTCTTCCCCATCACACCAAGTGGGTCAAGCTGTTTGAAAACCTGAAATATATCGTCATCGATGAAATCCATACCTACCGCGGTGTGTTCGGCTCCAATCTGGCCAATGTACTGCGGCGGCTGATGCGGCTGTGCGAGTTCTACGGCAGCAAGCCGCAGTTTATCCTGTGCAGTGCCACCATTGCCAACCCGAAGGAGCTTGCCGAAACGCTGATTGGCCGCCCGGTGGAGCTGATTGACGACAACGGCGCGCCCATGGGCATCCGCCACTTTGTGTTCTACAATCCGCCGGTTATCAACAGGCAGCTGGGCATCCGCAAGGGTGTGATTCCCGAGGCACGGGCCATCAGCACCATGCTGCTGAAAAACGGCATACAGGCCATCACCTTTGCCCGCTCACGCCTGACGGTGGAGGTGCTGACCCGATACCTGAAGGACGAGGTGCGCGACCCCTTGGGCAACGCAGGTCGAGTGCGAGGTTATCGGGGCGGCTATCTGCCCACAGAGCGGCGGGAAATCGAGCGAGGTCTTCGCGCCGGGCAGGTGGATGCGGTTGTCTCCACCAACGCGCTGGAGCTGGGCATCGACATCGGTGCACTGGATGCCTGTGTGCTGTGCGGCTATCCCGGCACCATTGCCAGCGCATGGCAGCAGGCCGGCCGTGCCGGACGGCGCAAGGAAACGAGCATTGTGTTTTTCATTGCCTCCAGTGCCGCGGTGGACCAGTATATCATCACCCACCCGGATTATTTCCTGCATCAGTCTCCGGAAAATGCACTGCTCAACCCCGACAACCTGTATGTGCTGTTGAGCCACTTTAAATGCTCGGCTTTTGAGCTGCCCTTTGAGGACGGTGACCGCTTCGGCAACACGCCTGCGCCTGACGAACTGATGGAATATCTGGCTGATTCCGGGATTCTGCGCCATGTGGACGGTCGATATCACTGGAGCGCCGAGGACTTCCCCGCCTCAGAAATCAGCCTGCGCTCAGCCGCCAGCGAGAATTTCCTGATTGTGGATATCACGGACCCCGCAAAGCATCGCATCATCGGCGAAATGGACCGGTTTACCGCACCCATGCTGCTGCACGAAAACGCCATCTACATGCACGAGGCACAGCAGTATCAGGTGGAAAAGCTTGATTTTGACGCGTGCAAGGCTTTCATCCGCCGGGTGGATGTGGGCTACTACACCGATGCGGATTTGAATATCAGCCTTGGCTTGCTGGATATTGAACAGCAGCAGGAGCGCACGGACGGTTCCCGCCGCCTGCTGACGGAGGTCAAGGTAACGTCACTGGTGACCATGTTCAAGAAAATCAAGTTTGACACCCACGAAACCCTTGGCTTCGGCCATGTCCGTCTGCCGGAAACCACCATGCATACCACCGCTGTGATGTGGACACTGCCGGAAAAGCTGACTGCACAGTTTGACAATGATACCCTCCAATGCGGTATGCTGGCCGTAGCCAATCTGCTGCGCATTGTGGCGCCTCTGTATCTGATGTGTTCCCCGCAGGATGTGGCGGTGGTCTATCAGGTCAAGAGCCCCATGACGGACGAGCCTACCCTGATTTTGTATGACAACTGCCCCGGCGGTGTCGGTCTGGCACACAAGGCCTACAGCATGCAGAACATGCTGATGGAAAAGGCGCTGGAGATTGCCTCCGACTGTCCCTGCCCCTACGGCTGCCCCAGCTGCACCGGCCCCGTGGGCGAAATCGGCGATCAGGGCAAAGTGGCCGCCATTCGTCTGCTGAAGGGAATGCTGGAAGCGGAAGCATAATCATATCAATCGATTTTCCATAGAAAGGTATTGTTCATGAGCATTACGGTTATTGCCAACATTATTTCCTTTGTCGGTGCCACGCTGATGGTTCTGCTGGGTCTGCTGAAGAGCAGAAAGCAGATTCTGGTGGTGCAGTCCTTTGTATTTGCCATTCTCGGTGCCAGCAATCTGCTGCTGGGCGGCATCAGCGGCGTAATTGCCAATGGCGTCAGCATTGTGCGCAACGCCTTCAGCCTGAAGCGCGATTTGCCCATGGCGGCCAAGCTGGGCTTTGTGGCTGTGCAGATTATTCTGACCGTCTTCTTCAATACCAACGGTCTGCTGGGCTGGCTGCCGGTGATTGCCGCCTGTATGTTTACGCTGGCCATTGATTCAAAAAATCCCATCGTGCTGAAGGCTGTTATCATCATCGGTCAGGCTGCGTGGGCGCTGTTTGACTTTGTGCTGATGAACTACTCTGCCTTCGTGTTTGATGTGGTGGCTGTCATCACCAACGCACTGGGCATTGTTTTCATTCTGCGCGACCGGAAGGCCGTCAATTCCTGATTGATTCTTTGACTTCGCATAAAGGAGGTGGTGGTTCTGAATCTGCGGGATAAACTGAAGGCGGTGGACAACGCAGCTGGCAGAACCGCTGCCGCCAAAAAAACATTCACCGACTGCTGGCACAAAACGTCACTTCACCCCCTTGAGGAGTTCCCACATGCTTTTCATCTCTCCCCTGAAACGCTGATGTTAATGCAGGGCGAGGATATGCCGCCTGATCTCGATCCGCGGCGAATCCTGTATCTGGATACAGAAACCACCGGACTTTCCGGCGGTGCCGGCACCGTTGCATTTGAGATTGGACTGGGGTATCTGACGGATGAGGGTTTTGTCATTCAGCAGCTGGTGATGCGGGATTATCCGGAAGAGCGCTATATGCTGTCACGCACCGCCGCGTTGCTGGAGGACTTTGATGTCATCTGCACCTTCAACGGCAAGTCCTTTGACATCCCCCTGCTTCGTGACAGGCTGATTATGAACCGCATGGATGCCACGGTGCTGGATTTGCCCCACATCGATTTGCTGCACATCGCTCGCCGCGTATTCAAGCTTCGCCTGAAGCGATGCAATCTGGCCCATTTGGAGGAAGCTGTGCTGGGCATGCCCCGTACCGATGACCTGCCCGGCAGCGAAGCGCCCCAGCGCTTTTTCTCCTATCTGAAGACAGGCGCCTTTGATTTGCTCATCCCTGTGCTGGAGCATAACGAGCAGGACGTGGCCAGCCTGTGTGTACTGCTGGGACACATGGCGCACATGTACGAAGCACCTGAGGAGCAAAAGCACGAGGAAGATTTGTTTTCCATGGGCGTTGCGCTGGAAAAGCTGCATCACCACGAAGAGGCCCAGCGTTGCTACCGGCTTTCCTCCTTTGGCAAAATGCGGTCGCAGGGTCAGCTGCATCTGGCTGCCGCCTGCCGCCGCTGCGGCAACAAGAGAGAAGCCGTATCCCTGTGGGAAGACATGGCAAGGCGAAAGGAAGGCGGCATTGTCCCCCTGATTGAACTGGCCAAATACTACGAGCATACCGCAAGAGACATCCCCAAAGCCATGACGCTCACCCGTCAGGCGATGATGATGCTGGCCGAGCCGAAGCTGGCCATGGACGATAAGACTGTACAAGAGCAAAGAAATGCGGTACAATACCGATACAAACGATTGAAAGAGAAGCTGAGTAAGCTGAAGGAGTGATTTACGATGGGTCTTTTTTCTGGCATGAAGGGCAACAAGGCCATCAAGCTGCACAACAGCGGCGATCTTGAAGGTGCAAAGGCCATGTATGAACAGGCTTTTGCCGATGGCTGTCAGGAAGCCCGTGTCGTGCTGGCATATGCCGTATTGCTGATTCGTTTGGAGGAATACCAGAAGGCGCGGGAGCATCTGGTGAAATATCAGAAGGTGCCCATGTCTGAGGAGCAGAAGTCTCAGCTGAGAATGAACTACGCTGTATGCTGCTACAAGCTGGGCGAAGTGGACCGCGCTGTAAAGATGCTGGAAAACATCCATCTGCATCACCCCACCGGTCTTATTTATGAAACGCTGGGTTACCTGTATGCAGAAAAGTATGACCTGAAGAACAAGCCCGAGCCCGCTCCGGTTGTTGAAGCCGCTGCAGATGAAACACCCGAGGGCGAGGAAACCGCCGCTACCGCTGAAGCATCCGCACAGCCCCAGCTCGACCCGCTGGCTGTCTGGGAGGAAGGCGTACAGAAGGCGCTGAAATTCAACGAGGAAGCAATCGATTACGACGATGAGGACTCCATCTGCCTTGACAACATGGGCCAGATTTACTACCGTGTGCTGGGCGACAAGGTTGAGGCCCGCAAGTGGTTCGACAAAGCATATGCCCTGAAGGAGGACCAGATTGACACGCTTTGGTTCCTCAGCCGCTATGATCTGGAGGAAGGCAAAAAGGATGAAGCCATCAAAAAGCTGGAGGCCATCCTGGAGCGCCGCTTCTCTTCCCTGAATTATGTGACCAAGGAGCAGGTTGAGCAGGAGCTTGCCGCTCTGAAAGCATAAACGAAGCATCGCAAAACATTGACGAAAGAAGGTTGTTCCCATGAGCGAAATTGAAAAGAAGCCGGCTGAAGAGACGGCAGCAGAAAACGTGGAAGCCGCAGAAGCCGCACCCGAAACCGGCAAGAAGAAGGAAAAGAAATCCGTGGGCAAGGAAATTCTTGATTGGGTCGTGACCATTGTGGTGGCTGTGCTGATTGCGCTGGTCATCCGCACCTTCATCTTTGAACCCGTCCGGGTGGACGGCCACTCCATGGACTACACCCTGGCTGACGGCGAAATCATGTTCGTGAGCAAGTTTAACTACACCACCCTGCCGCTGGTCGAGAAGCCCATTTTCGGCAACCCCGAACGGTTCGACATTGTCATCTGCCACTACCCTGGCCGCGGCGCTACCAACTTTGTAAAGCGCGTGGTTGGTCTGCCCGGCGATACAGTACAAATTATGGGTGGCTATTTGTTCGTAAATGGTGAAATGTATGAGGAAGAATACATTGTCAACCGCCCCAACTACATTACACCGCCTATCAAAGTCCCAGAAGGTTGCTACTACGTGCTGGGTGACAACCGCTCCAACTCCAACGACAGCCACATCATCGGACCCATCAAGCGCGAAATGATTGTGGGCAAGGTGCTGCAGGTCATGTTCCCCTTCTCCAACTGGCGCGCCATCAACCGGTAACCGAACAGCAACAACGCAAAGCACCTCAGTCATCATGGCTGAGGTGCTTTTTGATTGCCTTTAATTGTATTCAACCGTTTCCTGATATGCCTTGTAGGTGGAAGAGCAAAGCTTTTCCCGCTTGACCACTTCCCCGTTCTGATACCACAGCTGATAGGTATCCACCGCATAGCCGGTTCTGCGCTTGACTGTGGTTTCACTGGTTCCTGGCGTTAATGCGGAATTCTGCACGAACTTCACACCGTCGGGCGGTTCAATGGTGCGGGTGACCTCGCTTTCCAGATCGATGGTCATGCCGTCGGGGAGCATTCTGCCGTAGATATCCACGGTGACCTTGCGCTTATGGTACTTGGCCACAATGAAAATGGGCCAGTCGGTGTTGTTTTTGAACCGGAAGTCAAGGTCAGGCCAGTTAACCGTAGCATCCATGCCCTTTTCCACATAATTGGAGGGCCATGCATGGGGGCTTCGCTTGACAATTTCAAGGCCCGCTCTTGCCACCGCATTAAACAGGGTGGAACTTGTCTGGCACACGCCGCCGCCGATTTCATCCCGGCTTTGTCCCCCGGCAATGGCCGCCGCAGGCTTATAGCCCTTTTCGGCCGTGCGCTCACCGGTGGTGCGGTTGAAGGAGAAAGTTTCGCCCGGCAGCACGGTTATGCCGTTGATGGCCCGTGCACTGAGGTCAATATTGGTGTTTCTGTTATCGTTGGAGGTGGTGTCGGTGGTATAAGTGGAGATTTTGCCGAAGGAGTTCATCAGCTCTGCTTTGGTCACGCGTGCCAGCACCCGTTCCGGAACAATGGTGAGGGTCGCAAAATTGTCACCGCTGTCCAGACATGCTTTGACCTGATGAAAGAGCAGATTTCCGTCTACCTTTGCGCCGGGCTGATCCGTGGTAAAGGTGAAGGTCTGATCGACAAAGCTGAAGGACTCCACCATGGCGTTGACCGGCTCCCGGTTGACATAAGCCACAATGCTGTCTGTCATGGCACGAAGGCTGCCGTCATCGTAGCTCTCCTCGGAATAGAGACCGATGGGGTTGCTGCGAAGTGACAAGGCGGCGTTGAGGCGCTCCTGATAGGGCGTCATGCGGGTGCCGCGGATGGAGGTGGTGTTGGTTCGGCCATAGCTGTGTGCCAGGGCAGCCATTTGGGATACATTGCGTGATTTGTGGAGCATATCGGAAGTGATGCTCCATGCCTTGTTGCCAATATTAACCGTGATATTGAACGGCTGTGCATTTGTCTCGCCTGCCGCGCCCAGCACAGCCTCGGCTTCGGCAGTGGTCATGCCCCCAAGGCTGATGCCATCCACATACACACCGGGATAAATGGTATCCGTATCCATGTATTTGCGGTAGGTCAGGTAGTTCTGATAGGTCGGCTTGTCCATCGCCACCAGACTGCCGTTGACAAAGGTTACCGTGGGCAGATACCGGTAGGTAATGCCCGTCAGGGTGGGCAGTACCAGCACCACCAATGCGGCAAGCAGCAGCAAAGACACAAGGAACAGCGTAAGCCACAGCCCGAAGAAGGGCTTTTTCTGTTTCCCGTTCACCTGCCGCAGCCGGCCATTGGCATCCCACTGATAATGAGGCTCGTTTTCGGTTCGTGTTTTTGCCTGAAGCGCCTCCGTTCTCCCCAATGGACGGCGGCCCGGTGCCTCGTAGCCGTCATAGGGGGATGAGCGCTGCTCCGGGTACAGCACTTCCCCATCCCCCTCATAAATGGGCGGGTTTTGTCTGTCATATCGTCCGGATTGACGATCGTCATAACGCAATCATTTCACCTCGCATTGAAGCCATACATAGCATAAATCGCCGGACAACACAAGGTCGCCCGGCGAGAAAAAGCTTAGTCATCCGCGTGTGCCATTTTGTAGGACAGAATCTGAAGGCTATCGCTGAGATGCACATTGACCACAATCATGCTGGAATCATACTTCAGGTCAATGGGTGCGAAGTTCCATACAGCCTTGATGCCGCAAGCTGCCACGCGGTCCATCACTGCCTGTGCCGCCACATCGGGAACAGCGATTACAGCGATATCCACATCATGCTCGCTGATGTACTTCTCCAGTTCCTGATCGGAAAGAACAGGCACGCCATTAATCAGCTTGCCCACCTTGTCGGGATTGGCATCAAACAGCGCCACGGTCTCAAAGCCTTCCCGGGAGAAATTGGCATAATTGCAAACAGCGAGACCGATGGAGCCAACACCCACGATAATCATCCGATGCTGATTGTTCAAGCCAAGGATTTCACCGATGTGCTCCTTCAGCTCGGAAACCTTATAACCATATCCCTGCCGGCCAAAACCGCCGAAGCAGTTGATATCCTGACGAATCTGGGAGGGGGTCAGATTCATCTGCTTGCCCATTTCCTGGGAAGAAATCTGAACCACACCCTGCTTTTCCAGTTCACGCAAATGCCTGTAATAACCGGGCAAACGACGAATCACCGCATCCGAAACATAGCCTGCCATAACATTGCTCCTGTCTGAATGATACTTGATGGACAGCTCCAACGCTTGTCTGCCATGGTTTAGATTTTAACATAATTTTGTCAATCTTTCAAGATTGAATTGCGAAAATCATGTCAAACCGGTGTATCGTTTCAACTGTAACATTTACCCGTTATCCCTTTGCCTCGGCCTGAACGATGACGTTTTCCGCGCCGAAGGTTTCACGGAGAATGTCAATGGAGGACTGGGCATCGGCGCTGACGGTGCTTGCCTGCTGCTCTGTCACAGCCTTGAAGGTGCAGGGGCTGCCGGCAATCTGTGTCAGCGTGTTGGCAATGACGGTGCGGCGATTGTCGGCGTTCATCATGTTGACGAACACATCCTTGCCCATCCACAGGAACTGGTTGTCCTTGCCGGAAATCAGCTTGCCCATTTTCAGCTGGGCAAACAACCCGGGATCAGCTTTGCTGAATTCCGTCATGGCAGCCTTCCAGATGCCCTCTGCGGTGCCGTCTGCCTTGGGGATGGACTTGGGCTTTTCCGCTGCCGGTGCAGGGGCTGCGCCTTCGGCAGAAGCTGCCTGCTTTTGCTGCGGTGCCGCGGAAACGGCGATGGCACCGCTCTTGATTTTTTCCGTCAGCTGGGCCAGCTGCGTTTCAAGCTCTTCGATTCTGTCAGAGAGCGCCTGCGCATCAGCCTCATTGGTACGGAGGCATGCCTTCAGCGCCGCCTTTTCCAGCGCCAGCCGCGGGGATGAGCAGGATCGCAGCTCGGTTTCCACCGCCATAAACAGGTCCATCATGCGCATGAGCCGCGTTTGGGTGAACCCCTGCGCCTGACCGATGTATTCATCCGCATCTTCTTTGGTGATTTCCAGCAGATTGCTGAGGTCATCGGCACAGCAAAGGCCCATCAGCAATGCGCGAAGATGCTGGGAGACATCCTTGGCAAACACAATGGGTTCGCGGCCGGAGCGCATCAGTTCGTCAATAAGGAACATCAGCGTGGAGGCATCGGCATTCTGCAGTGCATCGCCAAACCGGAACAGAAAGGCCCTGTCTGCCGTGCCCAGCACGTTGTGTACCAGTGTGCCTGTGACGTGGTTTTCATAACCCAAACACATATCCAGAATGGACAGTGCATCACGCATGCCGCCCTCGGCTGCCCGGGCAATCATGTGCAGGGCATCCTCGTCCGCCTGTGCACCGGTCTTTTCCGTTACTTCCCGCAGATGGTCCACAATTTGCTGTGCGGGAATACGGCCGAAATCGAACCGCTGACAGCGGCTGAGAATGGTGGCGGGCAGCTTTTGCGGCTCGGTGGTGGCCAGAATGAACACCACATGATTCGGCGGCTCCTCCAGCGTTTTCAGCAGTGCGTTGAAGGCGCTGGTGGACAGCATGTGCACCTCGTCGATGATGTACACCTTGTAGCGCCCGTACTGGGGCGGATACTTGACCGTTTCCCGCAGGTCGCGGATTTCATCCACGCCGTTGTTGGAGGCAGCGTCGATTTCCAGCACATCAAGGCTTTCTTCCCCCAACAGACGGCGGCAGCTTTCGCATTCGCCGCAGGGGTCGCCATGATCCGGATGCTCGCAATTGACCGCACGGGCCATGATTTTTGCTGTGGATGTTTTGCCTGTACCACGGCTGCCGCAGAACAGATAGGCATGGGCAATGCGCCCGGAGGCCACCTGATTGCGGAGGGTTTTGATGACCGTTTCCTGACCGACCATGGATGAGAAATCCGCCGGCCGCCACTGACGGTATAGCGCCTGATACGCCATGGCATTGCCTCCTGTTAATCAAATTGAAGCTTATCCGCAAATTTTTGCAGTGTTTTCGCACCGATGCCCTTGATGGCAAGCAAATCCTCGGGATAATAGTAGGGACCGTTCAGCTCCCGCTCGGCGATGATACTCTCCGCCGTGGCAGGACCGATGCCCTTCAGCCTTGTCAGCTCCTCAAGGTCTGCGGTGTTGATGTTGATTTCGCCGCCCGCAAATTCAATGGACTGCAGCTGGAATTCCCTGCCCGATGCGGCATAGGAATCAGCAGGGTCCTATTGCGGAAAGACCCTTGTCAAAAGGATGACCAGCAACGTGGCAATCGCCAGTGCAACGGCCATCCTTTCGCGAAGGGCATCGTTTTGTTTGATTGCTTCGATAAAACGCATTACGCTTTGCGAATCTTCTGACCCTGTGCCGTATCCTCGGGAATATAGCCCAGTGCCTTGATGGCATCGCGCAGCTCATCGGACTTCTTCCAGTCCTTTGCCTTGCGGGCGGCAGCGCGCTCCTCGGCCAGCTTCATAACCTCTTCGGGAATAGGCTCTTCCTTGATTTCCAGCTGGTCCTTCTGCACCAGACCCAGCACATCGGTCAGGGCCTTGAAGCTCTTCAGGGCGGCTGCAATGGCCTGCTTGCTGCTGTCGGCATTCAGGTTGACATTGGCATCCTTCACCAGATCGAAAATGGCACCGATGGCTTCGGCGGTGTTCATGTCATTGTCCATGGCATCGTCGAAGTGCTTTTCGTAGCCGGCCAGACGCTGCTGCATCTGCTCTTCGGCCTCGCTCATGGCCTTGTCTTCGGCGTTCTTCTCCAGCTCCAGCAGGCGGTTGCGGGCGGTATACATGCGGTTGAGGCCATTGAAGGCATTCTCAATCTGCTCCTTGGAGAAGTCGATGGGGCTGCGGTAGTGGGCGCTGAGCATGAACATGCGCACTACTTCCAGATCATACTGCTTGGAAATGTCGCGGACAGTCCAGAAGTTGCCCAGAGACTTGCTCATCTTTTCGCCATCCACATTGATGAAGCCGTTATGCATCCAGTAATGCACATAGGGCTTGCCGGTTGCACCCTCGGACTGGGCAATCTCGTTTTCGTGATGGGGGAACAGCAGGTCCTTGCCGCCGCAGTGGATATCAAAGGTTTCGCCCAGATACTTCATGGACATGGCAGAGCACTCAATGTGCCAGCCGGGACGGCCCATGCCCCAGGGGCTTTCCCATGCGGGCTCGCCGGGCTTCTGTGCCTTCCACAGCACAAAGTCAGCGGGATTTTCCTTGTCGGTTTCCACATCCAGACGGGCAGATGCGCCCATCTGACGGTCCTCCATGCTCTGACCGGACAGCTTGCCGTAGCCGGGGAATGCGGACACACGGTAGTACACATCACCGCTGGGGGATGCATAGGCGTGGCCGTTGTCAATCAAGCGCTGCACCAGCGTGATGATTTCCGCGATATGCTCGGTGGCACGGGGATGTACCGTGGCCTTGCGGATGCCCAGGGCGGCTGCATCCTTGTAATACTCTTCAATGAAGGTGTCACCCAGCTGCTTGACGGTAATGCCCTCCTCATTGGCGCGGCGAATCATCTTGTCATCGATGTCGGTAAAGTTCTGCACAAAGGTCACCTTGTAGCCCTCGCGCTCCATCTGACGGCGCAGCACATCAAAGGTGATGAAGGGACGGGCGTTGCCGATATGGAAGTAGTTATAAACGGTGGGGCCGCAGGCATAGATGCCTACCTCGCCCTCATGAATCGGGACAAACGTTTCCTTTTTGCCGGTGGCACTGTTATAAATCTGCATTTATATTTCCTCCTTTTCGCTTTTCGCCTGAATCAAATCCTCTTTCACAAAACAGCGTTCATCGCAGCCCTGACATGTGTGTTCATCCATGTGGCCTGCACGCTGCAGCATACACTCTTCCAAATGACCGACCCGGTTGTAAAGGCTCTGGAGCTTCTCCAGCACAGGGTCAGGCAGATGAATCTGGTCGAGGTCGATTTCGCCCTTGACGTGGGGCTGCTTTTTGCGGACAATCCGTCCGGGATTGCCAACCACAGTGCAGTTGGGCGGCACATCCTTCAGCACAATGCTGCCGGCTCCCACCTTACAGCCATCACCGATGGTAATGGGACCAAGCACCTTGGCACCGGCACCGATGGTCACACCGCTGCCGATGGTAGGGTGGCGCTTGCCGGTATCCTTGCCGGTACCGCCCAGAGTCGCACCCTGATAGATGGTCACGTCGTCCCCGATGACGGTGGTTTCACCAATCACCACACCGTCGCCGTGGTCAATAAATAGCCGGCGGCCTATGACTGCACCGGGATGAATCTCAATGCCGGTCTTGTTTCTGGAGCGCTGGCTGATTAACCGCGCCCGGAGCATATGCCCCTTTTCATAGGCTTTATGTGCCCGACGATGGGCCCTGATGGCCTTCAGACCAGGATAGCACAGCAGAACCTCCACCCAGGATTTTGCGGCAGGGTCGCGGGCCATCACTGCCGCTATATCTTCCTTCATCTGTTCAAACATCGGTGGTTTGAATTCTCCTCTTACTTTTTCTTTCTGACGATCATAATCCGGATTGCCGCCGCCAGCAGCACCACAGCCGCTGTACAGGTCAATACCAGCAGGATGTTTCTGATTGTTACGGGACCCTTAATGACCAGCTCGTTCAGCTGATGGCGAAGGCTGCTGTCATCCGCGGCAATGACCGCTGTCTGCTGAATCTGCTGACCCATGGTGGATGCTTCCAGTGTAATCGTACATTCAAGGGATTTAACGCTGAGCAGATTGACATCGGGTGTCCACGCAACCGTGTACTCCACACTCTCCCCTGCAGGCAGGCTGTCAATGTGCACAGAAGCGCCGCGTTCCTTGCCCTTCAGTGTCTGCAGACCCTTGCGGATAAACACCGCTTCGCCGAAGTCGCGGTTATCACCCGTCACATGAGAAGCGGACAGGGTGATGTCTGTCAGTTCCGTGCCGCCGTCATTGTGCAGTGTCACAACGGCATCGCGGCGGTCTGCATGATCCAGGAGCCAGTTGGTGCTGTTGATGGTCATCACGGGGATGCCGGGCATGCGGGCTGTCAGGGTCAGGCTGTGTTCAGCGGTCTGTTCAGCACCCTGCCGCTGCCATGAAGCACGGACCACAGGCGTTACGCTTGTTCCCTGCTCACCCAGCGCTGCTCGGACAGTAAACGCAATGCTTTCGCCCGGCGCAAGCTCGGTTTTGCCGATTTCTTCCACGGCAGAGCAGTTCTCCGTTGTCACCTTCAGCACAGAAGCAGCTCCTGCACCGGTATTGGTCACGGTGGCCTTCACCAAAGCCTGCTCATTGGGTCGCTGGGCCATATCATCAACCGTCAGGCTGATGCG
Organism: Clostridia bacterium; assembly: GCA_030526225.1. Taxonomy (GTDB): domain Bacteria; phylum Bacillota; class Clostridia; order Christensenellales; family Aristaeellaceae; genus JAUNDF01. The sequence continues at coordinate 17,857 of JAUNDF010000003.1, read as the reverse complement.
GATGCCATTCTGTTCGCGGATGCCGGTCAGGCTGCCGCTGTATACATCCACGTCGGTTTTCAGTGTTTTGTAATTGCGGATGATGGGTTCATCGCCTTCACCGGATACGGGAAGCATTCCTTCGGCAACATGCATGACCGCTTTGTCACCGTCACGCCAGAGCACCTTGGTGGTGCTTCCGGCCTCTGTACAGCCTTCGGGGACGGTGCTTTGATAGACCAGCACTGCCGTATCCTTGTCACCGCCCTTGGCATCCAGTGAAGCCACGGAGGCACTGCCGTCGCGGGCCAGCCGGGCATTTTCCGCCTCCACAAAGCCGCCCATACAGCCTTCGGCACCGACACCGCTGTCAACCACGGTCAGGTCCTCAACAGCTTCATCACCCATGTTGGTGATGGTCAGCCGATAGGCGTAGGTTCCCTTGACCGGGACCGGCTCACGCTCGATATGCAGCATGGTGCCGTCTGCCATGGCAGAAGCAGAGAACAATACCAGCATTAAGAATACCGGCAGGATTTTTCGCAGCATGTTTGCCTCCAGTATGCGAATACGCAGGAATCACTTAGAATATTTTACCAAAACACAGGATGAAAATCAATCTCAGCCCTTCAGCTGGGCATCCAGCAGCACCACCGGCGGGATGCAGACCAAATCCCCTGCCGTTACCCGCAGTTCATGCTGGCGGCGAATGCTTTCCGGCGCATAATACGCAAGGAAATCTTCTTCCGTGGCAATGGGCCAATCGCTGTTGTACTTCGTTCTGTAATGCATGGGCAATACAACACGAGCCTGCAGGCGGTCTGCCAGCTCCTTGGCCGCGGCGGCATCGATGGTGTAGAAGCCGCCCACCGGAACCATCAGCAAATCGGCATACATGGCCGCCTTCGCCTGTTCATCTGTCAGCGGATGACCAAGGTCTCCCAAATGGACCACCTTCAATCCTTCGGCCTCCAGAATCATCATCAGGTTATTGCCGCGCAGTGTCCCATGCTTGTCATCGTGGAAGCAGAGCACCGCCTGAATGCTGACATCGCATCCGGCCAGATACGTTCCTGCCGCATCAATACACCGGGACCAGCCCTGCACATTTTCCATGGCACAGTGGTCGTGATGCTTGTGGGATACAAGCACCGTATCTGCCGCAATCCGTTCCACCGGATAGCCGGATTCATGGTCCACGGGGTCCGTAACAATACGCTGGCCGTTATCCAGCTCCAGCAGGAACATGGCATGACCGATGTTTTTGATAATCATGATTATATCACCTCTGCCGCCAGCAATAAATAGGGGTATACGCGCCCAGGCAGCGACTAACCCCGGCGCAGTCCGGCTGCCCATTCACGGTGCCAGACAAGACATAACGCTTCTGTTTTTTGTGCCGATTCATCCGCCGTTTTCATCAGCAGCCGAACAAGCCGAATGTCTCCGCAATCAGACATATGCCGCTGAAGGAGACTGATACAGCAGCCGATTTCACCTGCCGGTATCGTGTCCGGTACGGGCGGGTTTGGCAATTCGTAGCTTTCTTTATCCAGAAACAGCCAGTTTCCCTTTCGGGTGCACAGCCAGCCATGATTCTGCAGAGAATGGACAAACACTTCTGTTTGCTCCTCCGAAGCAGCCGCAGGAAAATCGGTGGCCATCAGATAATCGGGGTCCTGACAGCGCTTCAGAGCCGGTCTTCTGTGAAACCCTGCCTGCGCCATCAGCATCCGCAGCTGCTCACGCTCTTTCGTCAGCATGGTTATTTCGCCATTTTTTCGGGGATGGCAATGTAATCCAGCTTCAGCTCCAGCATGGATGCGAACCGCCCCTGCGTATCCAGCTGATACTGCAGATGGAAGCCGCCCTTCTCGGGCGCAAGGTTTGTATCCACCCGGGTGGCATACACAGCCATATCGATTTCACCGAAGGGCGTATGGTAGATGCCCTCGAACCGCTTGCCGCGGACAAACATCATGGAGGTGCCGTAGTCGCCTTCCCGCGTCATCTCAATCTGTCCGGACTGCATATCAAGACGGATGTTCTGCCGGAGCACGGAATGATCATCGGGGTCCTCCTGCACATCCTCATAGCGGAGAGAATACACATTTCCGTTGATGTCAAGGATGCCGCGGGTGGTGGTGCTCATGGGGGTCTCATCGCCGTCTTCATTGCGGGCGGAGCTGGTCAGCCGTAACAGTACAGGGATAGGCATGGTTCATCCTCCTTCAGATATCCGGTTAATTATACCACATCCTGCCTTTTCCTGCAATGTTTCCAGGAGCAGGAGTTCCTGATTTGGCGATGTTAAAAGGCACTCCTTACCGCATCCGGCTGTATGCCCGAAAAGCAAGAAACGGGAGCCCTGTCACCAGAGCCCCCGAATGGTTTATTGTTGATGCTGCAGCGTTTTTTCAATCAGCAGCTATGCCAGATGCTCGGCACAGTCAGGATCGATGTTATCGTGCTGGGCTTTAATCATCCTCGCCCGCTTTTCATCATCCTGAAGCAAATCTCGGACGAGCGCGGTCAGCTCCTCATCATCACGGGCATGAACTGCCATGCCGTGCTTTTCCATAAATTCCATGTTCGCCGTTTCGCAGCCCTGAATGGGGTGGAAGCCTACAATGGGCACGCCCACGGTCATGGCTTCAGAGGAGGTCAGGCCGCCGGTTTTGGTAACCAGCACATCAGCCGCCGCCATCATGGGATACAGGGGGCTGACCCGGCCGTACACCGTTACCTGTTTGTTGTCGCCAAACATCTGCTTTGCCTGATCAACAGCCAGCTTGTTGGAGCCGCAGACCACAGACAGATGGCCGTTTTCACCCAGTGCCGGAATAATGCGGCTGATGGCTTCGGGCAGATTGCCCGCGCCCATGGAGCCGCCCACCATCAGCACTTCCCTGCAGTTTTCATCAAGACCGATGGCCCGCTTTGCTTCCTGCTTGTCATAGCAGGGACGGCAGGCAGGATTAACCGGAATGCCCAGCGGATACAGGCATTCAGCAGGGATTTTCTTGTCAATCAGCTGCTGCTCCATGCACTTGTGACCGATGCACATCACATCCGGATGCACATCCTCCACAAAGGGCCAGTTGGTATAATCAGTGAGAATCATGCAGTGCAGCCCGCTGTAGTCCTTGTGCTTAATCAGATGCTGAACCGTCTGCGCACCGAACAGGTGGGTGCAGACAATCATGTCCGGCTTGATTTCATCCAGCGTTTTGCGCATGCGATGGGCATAGGTACAGTTGGCCGCATAAATCGGCGAACGCATCCGCGGCGTGGAGATAATCTGCCCCAGACGATAAATGTGTCCAAAGCGGTTGGGCGTCTTCTGGACCATCTTCACATAGCTGTTGCTGACAATGCGGGACACCCATCTGCCGGCAAAGGCAACGCAGTCCATGATGCGGCACTCCACGCCCTTTGCTTCCAGTGCATCGGTGATGGCCTTTGCCGCGGCATCATGGCCGCCGCCGGTATGGGTGGTCAGAATCAATGCTTTCATGTGTTACATTCCTTGCTTTCCCAGTTCCTCATCGAGAATCACACAAATCGACCGTATGATTTTCGCACAGGGTCTGGATTGATAGTACGCCTGATTGCGTTCGGCAGGCTTTGCTTCCTGCGCACCACGGGGAATATGCAGCAAATCCGCACAGACAACAGAGCCCCAATCGCGGACAAACCGGGCATGGACATCCTGTACCCGGGCATATACCCGGTCCCGGACATCCTTTTGGGAAGCATCCTCGCCTGATATGGGACCGCAAAGCATGGCTGCGGCTGAAAATGCGCCGCACACCTAACGCAGCCGCCCCACACCGGCACCGAGCCCGGCGGCAACATTGGCGGCCTGCTCTTCCGTAAGCCCTGCCACATCGCTGTAGGCCATCAGCACGCTCTGGGCGCAGTTAAAGCCCTTGGAAAACAGCTGCAGTGCTTTTCTCTGTCGCCCGGTCATGCGGCTTCATCCCCTGTTTTGATTACTGGGTAATCTTGATGGTGTTGCGCAGCTGCTTGTACACGCTGTCGATGTAGGTATCCTTGTAGGCAGCGGGATAGGTGATATGCACGGTGTACAGCACCTTGTTGATGCAGGTCACGTGCATACGGCCGCCAATCTGAGCGCCGTCAGCTGTGGTTGCAGTATAGTTGACATACACGCCGTTCTTATCCATCAGCGTACGGTCAGCGGTCTTGGAGGGACTCCACTTCTTCATGCCCACCTTGAAGGTGTTCATCATATTGTTCAGTTCCTTCTTCAAGTCGCTGGTGCCGTACTGGCTGCTGACCGTACCTGCGGTCACCGTGATGGAGGCGGGATAATCCGCATTGGTATCGGGGTTGGTCAGCACAATCATGCCGTCCAGTCCGTCTTCCACAGCCCAGCCCGCAGGTGCCTCAAAGGAGAGATGCAGCTTGGTGGCCTCGTAGGTCTGGAAGGTGAAGGCCAGCGGGGGCACAGGCGTGGGGGTGGGCTTGTCGATGGGATCGATGACCACGGGAGTCGCGCCGGCATACTCGCTGGATACCGTGGGAGCCGCAGTCACAGGGGGCATGGTATCGTTGACGGGCAAGTCAATCACATCAGGCTCGCCGTACTCTTCCTGGGCGGGGTCGTAGGTGCCGTCATCAAAATCGATGAAGCCGTCATCCCCGTCAGGCTCAGCATCATTCGTGTTGTTTGCGGGCACAGGCGTGGACAGGGCAAAGCCGCTGACATTCTGCGTGTTGGTAACCACCTGGAAACGCTGCGGCTCGGATTTTTCACCGCATCCTGCCAGCACAGTCAGGCAGAGCAGAAGCAAAGCCGCAAGCAAACATACCTTTTTCATCCCGATTCCCTCCAATCATTTGGACCTGTTCTATTGATTCAACGAATCAAAACGGAGCTTTCTTCCTCACTCCGCATCCATCTCATACATAGGGTGATAAATACGCCGTTCAAGACTCTTGATATTTTCAGAGAAGCTGCCGGCGGGCGTGCGTTCCATAATGCCCTGCATTTCGTTCATGCGGGCATCAAGGATATCCAGCCAGTGAAGCACCTCCGCTTCGGGGAACATGGGCTTTCTGGGGCTGCCGTATTCGGCGATGCCGTGGTGGCTGATAATCATGTGCTCCAGCAGCGCCACCTTCTCCCCCTTCACGCCCACATGCTCTGCCGCCTGATGGAGCGTTGCCACGCCGCGCACCAGATGGCCGATGAGAAGGCCGTCCCGGGTGTAGTCGGTGACGTTGCCCAGTTCGTCGCTCTTCATCTCGTCAATCTTGGCCAGGTCATGGAGAATCACGCCGGCCCGGAGCAAATCGCCGTGGAGGAAGGGATAACATTCCAGCATCTTTTCAGCGGTGCGCAGCATGCCGGTGGTATGGTGCAGCAGACCGCTGCGCTCGGCATGGTGCATGCGCTGGGCAGCCGGGAAATACATCAGCCGGTCACCTGCAATGCGAAGCATCTCCAGCACCAGCTTCTTCAAATCCTCATCCTTGAATTTTTCCACCGTATCAAGGATTTCCCGGTTCATGACCTCGGGCTTTTCGGGGGCAGCAGCCACCAGCTGGCTGAGGTCATAGGGGTCATCCTCGGTGGCCTCGCGGATTTTTTCGATACGCATCTGCAGCCGGCCGTTGTAATCCTGCACGGTGGCCTGTACCTTGACCACACTGCCTGCAGCGGGCACGGGTGTATCGCCGTCCCACTTTTTGCAGTTGATTTCGCCGGTTTTGTCGGCCAGATTCATATCCAGATAGCTGTTGCCGTTTTTATCGGTTCTCCGCTCTGCATACCGGACCAGCAGGAAGGTGGTAATGCGGGTGTTGGCCTGCAGGCGGGAAATCGTCAAATTTTCCATTGTTTCAGCTCCTTGCCGGATGCTTCGCCTTTATCAGAAGGGCGCGTCACCGGCATAGTTAGATTCGGGTGCCAGATTGGCGTAGGTGGTGTATTCGCTAAGCCATGCCAGCTTGACCGTACCCAAAGGGCCGTTTCTCTGCTTGGCGATGATGCATTCACCCACATTCTTTTCCTCACAGTTGGGGTCATAGTAGCCTTCGCGGTGGATAAACATAACCACGTCAGCGTCCTGTTCGATGGAGCCGGAGTCACGAAGGTCGGAAAGAATGGGGCGTTTATCCACACGGGTAGACAGCGCACGGGACAGCTGCGCGCAGGCAATCAGCGGAATCTTTAATTCCAGCGCGATGGCCTTGAGCTGGCGGGAGATTTCACTGACCTCCAGCTGGCGGTTTTCAACCTTGCCGTCGCAGTGCATCAGGCCCAGATAGTCCAGCACCACAAGGTCGAGGCCCTTGTCCATCATCAGCCGGCGCAGACGGCTGCGAAGCTGGCTGGGCGTAATGCCGGCGGTATCATCGATGTAGATGGGCGCATCGGCCATGACCCCGATGGACTTGGCAAGGCGCATCCAGTCATCGGCGGCAAGGCGGCCCTGACGGACCTTCTGCATATCCACCCGCGCATCGGAGCAAAGCATACGCAGTGCAATCTGCTCACGGGGCATTTCCAGCGAGAACACTGCCACATGCTTTTTGGCATAGATGCCGGCATAGGAGGCAATGTTCATGGCAAAGGAGGTTTTGCCCATGGAAGGACGGGCGCCGACGAGAATCAGTTCGCCGCCATGCATGCCGGTGAGCAGATTATCCAGCGCCGTGAAGCCGGTGGGGACACCGGAAATGCCGCCCTTCAGCCGGCTGAGTTCCTCGATGTTGGCATAAGTATTGTACAGGACTTCCTTCACATGAACCAGTGCATCGCCGCTGGTGCGGTTCATCACGATGTCGAAGATTGCCTTCTCCGCGTGATTCATCACATCCTGCAGAGGGTCCTGCTGACTGTAGCACTCCTGACTGATTTGCTGGGAGGCCGTAATCAGCTTGCGGAGGGTGCTTTTTTCCGCCACCAGCCCGATATAGGCCTTGACATTGGCGGTGGTGGGCACGGCCTGACTCAGGTGAATCAGATATGCTGTGCCGCCCACACCCTCCAGGGTACCGCGGCGGGAAAGCTCGTTGTCCACGGTAATCAGGTCCACAGGGGTCTGATTGCGGAAAAGGTTGACCATGCAATCAAAGATTTCATGGTGCATGGGCTGGTAGAAGTCGTCTGCGGTAAGCTGCTCCACCGCCTGCATCACGGCATTCTGATCCTGCAGCATGGCACCGAGAACAGAACGCTCCGCCTCAACACTGTTGGGCGGCGTTGCTCCGCGCAGCTCACTCATGGCACACAACCTCCATTCCTGTTTCCTTTTTTGAGGGAATTACTTGGCCAGGGCTTCCACATGCACCGTCATGTTGGTGCTGATGCCGGTGTACACCTTGACGGTGATGGGATAATCACCCAGAGTGCGGATGGATTCGCCAAGTTCAATCTTCTTTTTATCCACAGCCACACCGTGCTGCTTTTCCAGCTCCACAGCGATTTCAGCCGTGGTGATGGAGCCATACAGACGGCCCTGTGCACCGCACTTGACCTGCAGATTAACCACCTTGCCCTTCAGGGATGCGGCCTTCTCCTCTGCGGCGGCGCGGCGCTCTGCCTCGCGGGCAGCCTCGGCGGCGCGCTTCTTCTCGATTTCCTTGATGGCGCCGGGCTTTGCTTCCGTGGCCAGCTTCTTGGGAAACAGGAAATTGCGGGCATAACCGTCAGATACGTTTACGATTTCATCACGCTTGCCGATATCCTTTACATCAGCCAGAAGAATCACTTTCATTGCATATATCCTCACTTTCGAATTGGGTTACAGTTTGTTGTTTGCGCCCCGTGCCCTGATGAGAAAAATCAAATCAGCGGCACCGAACAGCACCGGAATAACGGGCATCATCACCGAAGCCGCCGCCAGCAGCAGCCACCGGACAGGGACAGCCAGCCGGCCGCGGTCCAGCAGCCACAGCATGCAGCTGATGCCCTGAACAAAGAGCATCGCTTCCCCAATACTGCCGCACAGCAGCCCCCATGTGGCAATAACACCGCTCCCGAAGGTGCCCAGCAGTTCAAGCATATACAGGGCAAAAACCCTGCTGCGCCAGGGCAGCGGAATGGTGAAGCTTTCCAGTCGGGGACAAATCGCCGCAGAAGCAGGCACAATCTTTCCCCTGCGGCGGAAATGGTCCGGCGCAAGCACGCAGAGAACGGGAATGGCCACTATCATGGCGCCAATCAGCTGAGGCAGCATCAGCGTCAGGCTGTCTTCCAGCACAGAGCGCAGGCTGTAGAGCAGCTGCAGCTGTGTTTCCTGCGGCATGGCGACGGTGGTGCCGATTTTGACAATCCGCACTGCCGCATGGCTGCCGGTGCCGACAATGCCCATTTGCCACAGCGATGCCAGCATTTCCCCGCATCGGGGCGATGCTTCCACCATCCGGTGAACCATGTGCGCCAGCGCATAGGCGGGCGTTTCTCCGCTGAACTGCTGCAGATACAGCATCATGGCGGCAGAAGCAGCCATGGCGGCACCGCACCAGACGGCAATGCGCCAGCGGAAATCCGCCTTCAGCTTGCCGGAAAGCATCAGACCAGCGGCTCCCACCAGCCCCAGCAGGCCATAAAGGCCCATGTGCTGCGGCACACGCAGAATCGCTCCCACGGCCGCCGATACAGGAATCAGCCAGGCCTGCCGCGGCCGGAATACCTGCAGACAAGCGCCCGCAAGCCAGCCAAGCAGACACAGGGGGACAAGCCATTTGGCGGCAGATGCATCGGGCAGGGCCCGCGGCAATCCGGCAAAGAGTACAATCGCAATCAGCATGGCAAACAGAGATTTCGATTCATTCCGTGTTTCCTTTTCTGCCATGCACTCGCTCCTCTTGCAACAATATACAGATATACGATTGTATTATAAATCCAAAGCGATTTTTTTGCAACCCGAAGTGTATTTTCTTGCGGCACAATTCCGTGCAGGGTGCTTGCAAGGCAATGAAAAAAGCGCGGACAGGCCGCGCTCATGATGCGAATGGTGAGCAATGTTATTCCTTTGTCTGGTCAAAGGGCAGCGGAACACGGTTGGCCCCGTCCTCCCACAGGCGCTCGAGACGGTAGAATTCCCGCTCCTCCTGATGGAACAGCTCCACCAGACAGCTGTCGTACTCCATGATGCACCAGTGACCGTCATTCATGCCCTCGGTGCGGATGGGTGTCTGCCCCAGCTCGGCCATTTTGTCATCCACAAAATCGGCCAAAGCCTTCACCTGATTGGCATTGCGGCCGCTGGCGATGACCATGTAGTCGGCAATGGAGGTGAGGTGACGGACATCCAGTACAATGATATTCTGTGCTTTGTGCTCCCACAATACTCCGGCAACGGCCTGGGCCACAGCTTGATCCTGCATAGAATACCTCCTGTTTGTTTTCTTGTATTGTATCATTTCGACATCAGGTGTCGGATTTCCTTGTTTTCTGCTGGATTTCCGGCAAGGTTTTCAGCCATTTGATGGTTTCAAGCGTTTTGGGATGAACAGCCTTGCCGCCCTTCTTCACATGCTCCCCTGTTCCCTCGATGCTGACCAGCAGTGCGTGCTACAGGCTGAGCTGTGCCAACATACGAACCCGGTCAAGGGTGGGATACGGATCCCGGGTGGGTTCGATTTTGTCGGCCAGATACACCACCATATCAAGGCGCGTCATCTCCGCACAGCCGGTGGTGTGGTTGGCAATGGCATGGAGAATATCGGGATCCTCCACCCCGTACTTTTCAGAGGCCAGATAGGCGCCCACCAGAGAATGCATCAGTGCACCGCTTTCCAGCACGGCAGGGTCATCCGTCAGGGAATGCTCCCGGCAGATGGCCTGCATTTCCTTCAGCGGCATGCACTTTGCGCAGTCATGCAGTACGGCGGCAACCTCTGCCTTTTTCACATCCACCCCATGGAGCATGGCCAGCTGCCGTGCCGTGTGGGTCACTGCCAGCGTGTGGGCAAAGCGCTTGACCGTTAAATCGGCAAACAGCTTGCCGAGCCACTCTTCTGCGCGGTCCAGATGGGGCGCGATGCCGTAGAGTCCCGCAAGCCGTGCATAGGTGGCACACACCACCGGCAGATGCGGGGCAGGCTTATCCTCACAAAGCGCTTTGCGAAGCTCGGAGGAAGCCACATCCACCGGCTCCATATCCACAGAAATAAATTTGCCGCCCATGGCCGTCAGCCGCTTGCGCTCCTCGGTGATTTCCTCGGGCGAAGCATCCCAGGGGCGCGGGCAGACAAGAAAGCGGCACATGGTCAGCACCTGCTCGTAATTGCGCCAGTTTTTCAAATCCAGCAGGGTATCGGAGCCAATCATGTAGTACAGCTCTGCCTTGGGGTTCTGCTGCTGGATTTCCCGGAGGGTGTCGACGGTGTAAATCACGCCCTCCCGGTCCATCTCCATGCGGCTGGGCTCCAGCATGGGTTCCTTGGCGGTGGCGGCACAGAGCATCCGCCAGCGGTCCTCTGCGGGAGAGATGTTGGTCTTATGGGGCGGGTTGCCGGTGGGCAGCATGATGATTCTGTCCAGACGCACCGTCTTGGCGGCAGCTCTGGCCATGCGGATGTGGCCCTCATGAATGGGGTCCAGGGTACCGCCCATAATGCCGATATGTTCCTTTGCCATGGATATCACTCTTTCGTTGAACAAAATATAAAGAAATTGAAGCAGATTGCGTTCCCGGATGCCGTATGGTACAATGACTCCATAAGGGAGGTGGATGCCATGCAGCATGAAGACTATATGTCCCTCGCCCTTGAGGAGGCAAGGCTGGCCGCGCAGGAGGGCGAAGTGCCCGTGGGTGCCGTAATGGTGCATAACGGACACATCCTGTGCCGGGCACACAACACAAGGGAGCATTCCAAGGACCCCACCGCACACGCGGAGATTCTCTGCATGCGCCGTGCCGCCGAGCTGCTGGGCACATGGCATCTGACAGGCTGCACGCTGTATGTCACTTTGGAGCCATGCCCCATGTGCGCCGGTGCCATGGTGATGAGCCAGCTGGATATGTGCGTTTTCGGCGCCTGTGACGAAAAGCTGGGCTGCTGCGGCAGCATTTACGATTTGCCCGGCGACAAGGCACTGGGCGGCAGGACCCGCTGGCAGGCCGGCGTGATGCAGGCCGAATGCGGCAAGGTTCTGCAGGATTTTTTCAAAGCAAAACGATAACCCGGCTGACTGTGAAAAACGCTGACCGTTCAGGCAGCGTTTTTCTTTTTCATATAATCAAACCATGCAAGCCCGTAGCCGCCAATCAGGTTGCCAACAACAGCCGTGAGCCAATGGGTCAGTTCGGGCATGCAGAAGATATCCGCCACCGAATGCCGGAAGCCGGAGAGAATAAAGGCCACCACGCACATGGAGGATACCCACAGCGGTGCATCGGGGTAGGTGGCAACGGTCATCAGCGCGCCGCAGAAGATGGCCTTCCCCAGCACGCTGGTCAGGGGCAGCTGGGATACGGATGCGCCGACTGCCGCCGCCTTGTCCGCCACATCCCGGCCCATGAGAAGGGACAGGGCATACACCAGCAGAATGCCCACAGCATTGCCCGCCAGAATCTGTGCCAGCCGCAGGAAGGAAATCTCCCGCCGGGCCGCCTTCTGAATGGCACCGGTATACAAATCGAATTTGCACAGCCGGATAAACAGCAGCCCGATGGAGAACAGCAGGGCTCCCACATACTGGCTCTGCGCAGTCAGAAACATAACACAGCCCATGCCGATACAGGCACCGGCAGCCACCGAGGGCAGGAAGGAAAGCAGCATCATTCATTTCTCCTTTCGTCCGGAAAAAGCGGCGATGTTTGTCCTGTCTATTGTAGCAAGCATCCCCTGCCGCGTCAATGGATGAGTTTTTGCCCATATTTTCCAAATATTGACCATTTTGCGCATTGAATTATTTAATAGGAAAGTTTACAATGTTTTTGCTTGTTTTTCAGGCATTATTTGTCATGCACTGAAGGAGGTTTGTGCAAGCATGTTCTTTGTTCTATTTGCAGTGTGGATACTTCTCAATGGGCAGTGGACAACTGAGATTGCCGTGACCGGCGCTGTACTCAGTGGTTTGCTGTATCTTTTTATGTGGAAGTTCATGGGGTATTCACCCAAGCGTGACTGGCAGTTCGCCAGGCGCATCCCGGGCTTTTTCCGCTATCTGGTGTATCTGGTTGGCGAAATCACCCGCAGCGCCGGTGCCACCATTCGCCTGATCTGGGCCTTTGACCGGGAGATTGAGCCCCAGCTGGTCAGCTTTAAAACAAAGCTGAAGACCGACATGGGCAAAACGGTTCTGGCCAATTCCATCACCCTGACCCCCGGCACCATCACCGTGGACGTGCATGAGGACCTGTTCCTTGTGCATGCACTGGACACGGAATTCTCCGAGGGCATTGAAGACAGCGAAATGCAGCAGCGCATCATGGCTGTGGAAGGAGGCAAAAAAGCATGACACAGGCATACAGCATCATGTACAACATTGTGATGGTGGTATTGGGCGTTCTGCTTTGCATCTGCCTGATCCGCGCCATCACCGGCACGCGCATTGCCGACAAAATCATCGCCGTCAACATGATGGGCACCCTGATTCTCATCATCATCTGCGTGCTGGCCTTTGTCAAGGGCGAGGGCTATCTGGCTGATGTAGCCATCATCTACGCCATGCTGTCCTTCCTTGCGGTGGTTATCCTCAGCAAGATTTACATCGGCGTATACCGCCAGAAGCTTCATCAGGAAAACGAAAACGGAAAGGAGAATGACCATGCTTGATTTCATCCGCTTTGCATTGAGCCTTGTGTGCACCGCCGTGGGTCTGTTTGTCATCATCTCCGGCGTGCTGGGCGTGTTCCGTTTCCGTTACTCACTCAACCGCATCCATGCCGCTGCCCTGCTGGACAGCCTTGGCATTCTGCTGATGCTGCTGGGCCTGATTATCGCCGAGGGCTTTGACATTACATCCGTCAAGTTCCTGCTGATTATCCCCATGCTGTGGCTCACCTCCCCCGTTGCCTCTCATCTGATTGGCAAGCTGGAGGTTACCATCAACGAGGATCTGCCCAAGGTGGTTGCCATCGGTGACCCCGAGGCCGTAGCCCATGAAAAGGAGGATAACTGACAATGGAAGCATTGAACATTATCCTGCTGATATTCATCATCGGCTGCGCCGTGGCAGTGGCCTTCAGCAAAAACCTGCTGCGCTCCATTGTGCTGTTCATGTCCATGAGTCTGGCACTGAGCGTGGTCTGGGTGCTGCTGGAATCTCCCGATCTGGCCATCACCGAGGCCGCTGTGGGCGCGGGCATTGACAGCCTGCTGATGTTTGCCACGCTGAAGAAGATTCACGCCATTGACCTGGCTGACCGCCATAAGGAATCCGTTTACGACAAGGAGGTGGCCGAGGATGGCAAAGCTCAAGCATGATATGTCCGGCAGCCGCCGCGACCGGCTGGGCCACTGGCTGATGCATTACGATTCCGCGCTGGATGAAGCCCTCCAGAGCGACTATGACGATGACACCGCACAGGAGGCTGCTCCTGCGGCACCGGCAGTGCAGCACCATCGCACATGGGAAAAGAAGAAAGCAAAGCATGTCAACTTCTACCAGCTTGTATACCGCATTCTGGCAGCACTGATGTGCTGCGGCATCATTGCGTTCCTGCTGATGACTGCCATGCAGCTGCCCGAGTTCGGCAACGCCGCCGACCCGGCCAACAACGAGGTATCCCGCCGGTATATTGAAAAGGGCATGGAGGAAACCGGCGCTGTGAACATCGTGGCCGGCATGATTCTGGATTACCGTGCCTTCGATACCCTGGGTGAAAGCAACGTGCTGTTTATCGCCGCCTGCGCGGTGATGATTCTGCTGCGCATCGGTCAGGGCGACCCTGCCGGTGCACTGGAGGAGGAAGCCCACGACCGCATGACCGAGCCCAAGCACGACCTGATTCTCCAGAAGATTGCACAGGTGCTGGTGCCTGTGGTGCTTCTGTTCGGCATGTATGTGATTATGAATGGTCACATTTCTCCCGGCGGCGGCTTCTCCGGCGGTGCCATTATGGGTGCCGGTCTGATTCTGTACCTGAGCGCCTTCGGCTTTGATAAGACGGAGAAGTTCTTCACCTTCAAAACCTTCAAGGTGGTGTCTGTTGCCGCGCTGACCTTCTATGCGGTGAGCAAGACCTATTCCTTCTTCACAGGTGCCAATCATCTGTGGTCCTTCATCACCCCCGGCACCCCCGGCAAGCTGTTCAGCGCAGGTCTGATTCCCTACCTGAACCTGGCCGTCGGTCTGGTGGTATGCTGCACCATGTATGCCCTGTATACCCTGTTCCGGAAAGGAGACATGTAAGCCATGAATTTCAGCAATTATGAAATGATTGCCGCAGTGATTCTCTTCGGCATCGGCTTTTCTGTGCTTCTTCTGGACAGAAACCTGATGAAGAAAATCATCGGTTTTTCCATGATGGACAGCGCCCTGTATCTGTTCCTGACCTCCATCGGCTATGTGGACGGCCGCAAGGCCCCCATCGTGGTGGACGGCATTACGAATGTGGCCGCCTACATCAACCCCATCCCCGCAGGTCTGGTACTGACGGGCATCGTGGTCAGCGTGGCATCCTCTGCCGTGATGCTGGCCCTGACCGTTCGCCTGTACCGCCATTATCACACCCTTGACATTGACGAAATCACCGTGCTGGCACAGAAGGAGGAGGATTAACCATGCATATGGCTCTTTGGCAATCCATCCCCTTTGCCTGCATTCTGCTGCCCCTTGGCTCCGCTGCTGTGACCAGCGTGCTGAAGGGCAAGGGTGCCCGCCGCTGGACCATTGCAGTTCTGCTGGCTGAGGTCATCGGTGCTGCCGTGCTGGCTGTGCTGATGGCATCCTATCCGGAAAGCTATCCCTATCGCATGGGTCACTATGATGCTCCCTGGGGCAACATGATCCGTGTCGGTCAGCTGGAGGCCATCACCGCGTTCTTCTTCAGTCTGGTGATGCTGCTGTCTCTGCTGGGCGGTGTGAAAAAGCTGGATGAGCACGTGGTTGCCGGCAAGCACAACCTGTACTTTGTAGTGATGCTGCTGCTGACCGCCGCACTGATGGCGCAGGTATACACCGATGACATGTTCACCGCCTACGTGTTTGTGGAAATCATGACCATTGCCGCCTGTACGCTGATTGCAGCCCGCAACCGGGGCAAGTCCCTGCTGGCCTCCACCCGGTACATGATTATGAACTCCATCGGCTCGGGTCTGTTCCTGCTGGGTCTGATTCTCACCTACGGCCTGACCGGTCATCTGCTGATGAGCAATGTGCACGACAGCATGCGCCAGCTGGCCATGACCGGCCAGTATGACATCCCTGTCACCGTGGCCTTTGCGCTGATTACCTCCGGCCTTGCCATTAAATCCGCGCTGTTCCCCTTCCACACCTGGGTGCCGGATGCCTACGGCAGCACCACCCCCGCCTCCGCATCCGTGCTGTCGTCTCTTGTGAGCAAGGGATACATCTTCCTGCTGATTAAGATTTACTGCCGCGTGTACAATCTGGACATTGTCGCTGAGGCAGGCGTAACCAATGTGCTGTTTGTATTCGCCATCGTCGCCATGATTATGGGCTCCATCATGGCCATCCGCGAGACGGATATCCGCCGGATGATTGCCTACTCCTCCGTGGCCCAGATCGGCTACATCTTCATGGGCATCGGCTTCGGCACCGAGTTCGGCATGATGGCCGCCATGTTCCACATCTTTGCCCACTCTGCCAGCAAGGCCATGCTGTTCATTTCCTCCAGCGCACTGATTGATGCCTCCAACGGCAACAGCAGCCTGAAGGATCTGCAGGGCAGCGGCTACCGCAACAAGCTGGCCGGCATCGCCTTCACCGTGGGTGCGCTGTCCATGGTCGGCTTCCCCTTCCTGGGCGGCCTGATCAGCAAAATCAACTTTGCCGATGCCGCACTGCAGTATCAGGGTCATCACATGATGCTGGCACTGGCCGCACTGGCCATTTCCACCTGGCTGAATGTGCTGTACTTCCTGCGGACGATGATGAGCATCTATTCCAAGCAGGGGACCGAAGGCATCACCTATGCCGCAAAAAAGAACAACCCTGCACTGGTTGTGTCTCTGGTGGCCTTCATTGCCCTGAACATCGCCCTGGGCATGTTCGCTCAGCCCCTGATTGCCGGGCTGATGCGCGGCCTGTCCCTGTTCTGCTGACAGACGAAACCGACAACATAACGCAACGAATTTCAATATTGAGGAGATGTGCGAAAGATGAATCCCTGGTATCTGCTCGTGCCGGTGCTGCTGCCGGTCATCAGCGGCCTGCTGGTTGCTTTCCTGAAGCCCTTTGAGGGCAAGAAGGCCCGCAACGCCCTGACCATGCTCACCCTGGCGGTGAACGTCGGCCTGCTCATTCCCGTGCTGCTGGCCCCCGATATGTCCCTGACGCTGTTCTCTCTTTCCGATAATCTGCCCATTTTCCTGCACACGGATACCGTCGGCAGGATTTTTGCCGCCGTGATGTGCTTTGTGTGGTGCATGGCCGGTGCCTACTCCTTTGAGTACATGGCCCACGAGGACAACCAGCGCCGCTATTATTCCTTCTATCTGATTACCCTCGGTGTGCTGATGGCCCTGTGCTTCTCCGGCAGCATTGTGACCTTCTACATGTTCTACGAATTCATGACGCTGCTCACCGTGCCGCTGGTGATGCACACCATGACCAAGGAAGCCGTGGCCGCCGGTATCAAGTATCTGATTTACTCCGTTATCGGTGCTTCTCTGGTGCTGCTGGGCGTGTTCCTGCTCAGCCCCTTCGTATCCACCTTCTCCTTTGCCCCCGGCGGTGTGCTGGATATGGCAAAGGTTGCCGGTCATGAGGGCTATGTGCTGACCGTCAGCCTGCTGATGCTGATGGGCTTTGGCGCCAAGGCCGGTATGTTCCCCCTGCACGGCTGGCTGCCCACCGCCCACCCCGTTGCTCCCTCCCCTGCCAGCGCTGTGCTTTCCGGCGTGATTACCAAAGCCGGTGTGCTGGGCAATCTGCGCCTGATTTTCTTCTTCTTCGGCACTTCCTTCCTGCGGGGCACCTGGGTACAGACCACCTTTATGGTGCTGACGCTGTTCACCGTGTTCATGGGCTCCATGCTGGCTTATCGCGAGGGCCTGCTGAAGAAGCGTCTGGCCTGGTCCTCTGTCAGCCAGGTAAGCTACATTCTGTTCGGCCTGAGCACCATGCATCCCCTGGGCCTGATTGGCGCACTGCTGCATGTGGTTGCCCATGCGCTGATTAAGAACACCCTGTTCATGTCCGCCGGTGCCATCATCGAAAAGACCGGCAAGACCCGTGTCAGCGAGCTGGACGGCATTGGCAAGCAGATGCCCTTCGTCATGTGGTGCTTCACCTTTGCCAGTGTCGGTCTGGTGGGCATTCCTCCCTGCCTTGGCTTTGTGAGCAAGTGGTACCTGGCACAGGGTGCCATGAACATGACCGGCGTTGCCTCCGCATACATGTATGCCGGCCCCGCCGTGCTGCTGGTTTCTGCCCTGCTGACCGCCGGCTACCTGTTCACCATCTTCATCAAGGGCTTCTTCCCCGGCCACGGTGCCGACGGCAAGCTGCTTTTCTTTGAGAAGAAGGAACCCACCTATGTGATGCTTGTGCCCATGCTGATTCTCACCGTACTGAGCGTGGTGCTGGGTCTGTTCCCCAATGCACTCATCGGCCTGTTCCAGTCTGTTGCCGCACTGATTGTGTGATAAAGGAGACGCTGCTATGATGATTGTTCTCACGCTGCTTCTCCCGCTGATTGGCGGTCTGGCGCTGTCCCTTTTCAATTTCAAGGAAAAAGGACGCTGCTGGTATGTGGAGGCA
>JAUNDF010000067.1 GCA_030526225.1 Clostridia bacterium | reverse complement strand
CGGCAGTAGGAACTGCGGTGGGCTCTGCAGTGGGAACAGCAGTGGGAGCGGGGGTCGGTTCCTCAGTAGGAACAGGAGTGGGGGCCTTGGTGGGTTCCGGGGTAGGAACAGGCGTGGGTTCGGGCGTAGGTGCGGGCTGCTCGATTACAACCTCGGCAACAGCCTCGGCGGGTGCCTCTTCAGCAAAGGCTACCACATTCACAGAAGCAACCAGCATCATCACTGCCAGCAACATGCTCCAGAATCTCATCGTTTTACCTCCTCTTCTTTGGGATCTACAGAACTCCAACCGGATGCGTGTCATTCAGTTGGAAGGAAATCACTTCATGTAACCATTGTAACAGCCGTCTGTTTTCTTGCTGTAACCCGTGTAACAATCACTTTTTCCTGATTTCCTGTATATCAACCAACGGATGCAGGTATTCTGCGTCCATGGTTATTATACAATAAGCCGCTGTGGATTGCAATAGGTTACGCACATGTTTTTGAAAATTTTTTATAAATAATTTGCTTGTAACCATTCTTTCCACCACGATACCGCCATGCAACCTTTCCCAGAGTCCGCAAACCCTTGCACAGACAGGCTTTGGCGCCATCGCTCCAGCCTGCAGCCACATTTTCATCACGCAGAATTACATGATTGGTGACACAGTTACAACACATAAGCGTCCTTTGTGACACCTCTGTGTGACTTCCGTGTAACTCTTGTGCAATGCAAGCTGTTTTTTCTCCCCATCCATTGATACAACTGCAGACGCAAGAAATCCGCACCCGGGTCAATCAGGTGCGGATTTCTTATCTTATTATATAGGAAGAAACTCAGAATGCCATCTTTTCTTCCAGATACTTGCGCAGGTCCTTCAGGGCCACACGCTCCTGCTCCATGGTGTCACGGTCGCGAACGGTGACAGTCTGGTACAGCTCGCTGTTTTCATCGGCGGTGTCAAAGTCCACGCAGATGCAGTAGGGCGTGCCGATTTCATCCTGACGGCGATAGCGCTTGCCGATGGAACCGGTCTCGTCGTAATCCACGGGGAAGTACTTGGCCAGCTCAGCATGCACTTCGCTTGCCAGTGCGCCCAGCTTGTTCTTCTGCAGGGGCATCACAGCAGCCTTGAAGGGAGCCAGTGCAGGATGCAGGTGCATCACCACGCGGACATCGCCGCCCTCCAGCTCCTGCTCCTCGTAGGCGTTGCACAGGAAGGCCAGCACAGCGCGCTCCACACCCAGAGAGGGCTCAATGCAGTAGGGCACGAACTTCTCGCCGGTGGTGGGGTCCATGTACTCCATGCTCTTGCCGGAATGATTCTGATGCTGGGTCAGGTCGTAGTCGGTACGGTCTGCCACGCCCCACAGCTCGCCCCAGCCGAAGGGGAACAGGAACTCGAAGTCGGTGGTCGCCTTGGAGTAGAAGGCCAGCTTCTCGGGCTCGTGGTCACGCAGACGCAGGCTCTCTTCCTTCAGGCCCAGGCTCAGCAGCCAGTCACGGCAGAAGCCGCGCCAGTAGTTGAACCACTCCAGATCCTCGCCGGGCTTGCAGAAGAACTCCAGCTCCATCTGCTCGAACTCACGCACACGGAAGATAAAATTGCCGGGGGTGATTTCGTTGCGGAAGGACTTGCCGATCTGGGCAATGCCGGCAGGCAGCTTCTTGCGGGTGGTGCGCATCACGTTCTGGAAGTTGACAAAGATGCCCTGAGCCGTTTCGGGGCGCAGGTAAATCTCGTTGGTGCTGTCCTCGGTAATGCCGGAATAGGTCTTGAACATCAGGTTAAACTGACGGATGCCGGTGAAATCCTTCTTGCCGCACTTGGGGCAAACGATTTCGTGTGCGGCGATGTAGTCCTCCAGCTCCTTGTTGGTCCAGCCGTCGCCGGTCTCCTCACCATTGGTGAAGTCTTCAATCAGCTTGTCGGCACGGAAGCGGGCCTTGCAGGCCTTGCAGTCCATCAGGGGGTCATTGAAGCCGCCCACGTGGCCGCTGGCCACCCACACATCGCGGTTCATCAGAATGGCGCAGTCCAGACCGGTGTTGTACTTGTTTTCCTGTACAAACTTCTGCCACCAGGCCTTCTTCACGTTGTTCTTCAGTTCCACACCCAGGGGGCCGTAGTCCCACATGTTTGCCAGGCCGCCATAGATTTCGGAGCCCTCAAAAATAAAGCCGCGGTTCTTGCAAAGAGCCTTCAGCTTGTCCATCGTCAGCTCAGCCATGATTTTATCCTCCCAAAATAATCGCGTAATTGTCCAGCTTTTATCATAGGTGTTTCACCTGTTTTTGTCAAGGGTTACACCAGCAGCATCACGCCTTGTGCGGCGGCAACCGCAAGGCATGCGCACACGGCCACCGTCAGCAGGCTCTTGCCGCGCCATGCCATCAGCACCGCCACAGCCACGCCCACGCTGGCGGTCGCAAAACTGCCGGTGGAATACATCACCTCGGGGAAGGTCATGGCACCCAGCACCGCGTAGGGCACATAATATAGGAAAGATTTGACAAACCGGCTCTTGATTTCCTTGCGGAATACGGTCATGGGCAGCATGCGGATGAGGTAGGTCACCCCGGCCATCACCAGCAGGTAGGGGATAAACTTCTGCCACTGCATCTTATTCCGCCTCCTTTACCGGGAACAGCCATGCGCCCACGGCACTGGCCACAACCGCACAGATGATGATGACAAATCCGCTGGAAATGCCCTTGAGCATGGGCAGATAGCGGAAGCACAGGCTGAGGCCCACCGCCAGCAGCACCACGGCGCGCACGCTCTTTTCCTTGCGGGCCGGGGGCAGGATGATGGCCAGGAACATGCCATAGATGGCAATGCCCAGCGCACTGCGGACAAAGGGCGGCAGCAGGGTACCGGCCACGGCGCCCAGCAGTGTGCCCAGCGCCCAGCCAAACCACGGCGTGGACATCAGGCCATAGAGGTACCACTTGCCCACCTTCCCCTGCTGACCGGAGGCCACGGCGAAAATTTCATCCGTGTTGCAGAAGGAGAAGCACATGCGGTGCAGGGTGGTCATGGTGCTGTCCAGCTTTTGGGACAGGGAGATGCTCATCAGCGCATAGCGCAGGTTGATAATCAGCTGAGTCAGCGCCACCTCAATCAGCGATGCCTGGGCCAGCATCAGCGGCAGGCCCGCAAACTGACCGGCGCTGGTCACATTGGTCATGCTGATGAGCACCGCCTGCAGGGGCGTAAGGCCATCAGCCACGGCCTTCATACCAAAGGTGAAGGAGACAGACAGGTACCCCAATGCAATGGGAATGCCATGCCGCACCCCCTGAAAAAACTTCTGCTTCATCTGTTTTCTTTCCTTAATATCAACAAATCGCGGGACTCCGCATTTTGGTATGATAACACAACAAATATGCACCGTCAACGAAGGGCAGGCGAAAGGAACACAAGAAAAACAGCCCGGCCGTTTCCGGCCGGGCCGATTGATTACCATACGTGCCGCTTGCACTCCCCCGGGGTGCGCCACATCAGCAGCATTTCCCGCTTGCTGTATTCGCCCATGGCGTAGTCATACACATCCGTGCGTTCAATGATGGAGGGATGCACCACCCGGTTGTACTGCTTGGGGTGGTCGTTATCCTGCCGGACAAGGGGATTGCCCAGCTCATCATCCTCGTCATAGGGGTCCCAGATGAGCACATTGCCGCCATCGTCAATGCCGGTCAGCAGCACATAGTGACCGTAGCCGTCGCTCCAGCAGCGCATCACCACACAGCCGCCCTCACACAGGCACTGCCACGCCTGACCGTCGGGGGTCATCACGGCCTTTTCCTTTTTCACATACTTGGCCTTGATGGGGAACTTGCAGCCCTTGGCATAGTTGTTGGTCCAGTCGCCAAAGTAGCGCATCACCCCGCGGGAGGTGCCCCACTTGCCCAGCTCGCCCTCTTCATTGAACACATCGTTGCACAGCATCCAGATGGATTTGAGAAAATGCGGCGGCACCTCGTCCCGGTCAAACAGGAAGCGCAGGGCGTTGGTCAGCGTGGTGGGTCCGCAGTCAAACTCGGAGGATTGATAAATCAGATTGTTCCGCATGGTCAGGGCTCCTTCAGCAAATGTACCGTTGCGGCCGGCAGCCGCTTGTCAGATTTCGTTGCGCGGGTCAAAGGCATCCCGCAGGGCATCGCCCACAAAGTTGATGCACACCACCAGCAGGATGATGGCCATACCCGCCGGCACCCACAGCCATGGCTTGCCGGTGAGGATGGACAGGCTCTGGGCGCCGTTGAGCATGTTGCCCAGGGACGGCATGGGCGGCTGAACACCCATCCCCAGAAAGGACAGGGCCGCTTCATCCAATATGGACAGTGCAAACACGCTGGTGGCATACACCAGCACCGGGGCGATGGTGTTGGGCAGAATCTACGAAAACAGCAGATAGCGGCGCGGCATGCCCGCCGTTACATCGCTGCGGACAAAGTTCGTTTCCCGAAGGCTCAGCACATTGCCGCGCACAAGCCGTGTTACGCCGGGCCAGTCCACAAAGCCCAGAATCAGGATGATGGACCACAGCCCCGGCTCAAAAATGGCCGCCGCCACCAGCACCAGCAGGATGTAGGGGAAGGACATGACCATGTCGGTAAAGGACATGATGACCCGGTCCACCCAGCCGCCGAAATAGCCGCTGACAAGCCCCAGCAGCACACCGATGGCCGTGGAAATCACCGTGGCCAGAAAGCCCACCTGCAGCGAGGTGCGCATGGCGTACAGAATGCGGGAATATACATCGCGGCCCACCTTGTCGGTGCCGAAGATATGCTCGGCATCCGGCGGCTTGGAGAAACCGCCGCTGACCTTCACCGGGTCATAGGGAGCAATGACCGGTGCCAGCAGCGCCGCGCCAATCAGGATGATGAGCACCGCAAGGCTGACCACCGCCAGCCTGTGCTTGCAAAAGCGCAGCATCACCATGGAAAAAGCAGAATGCTTCATGAAGCAACCATTCCTTATTCGTATTTGATGGTGGGATCCACCAGCGCGTAGACAATATCCGTAATCAGGTTCGCCGCAAGCACCACCACGGCAGACAGCAGGCACACGCCCATAATCACCGGATAATCCCGCTTGGTGATGGCGTTCATGGTAATCAGCCCCAGTCCCGGCCAGGAGAACAGCTGCTCCACAATCACCGCGCCGCCGAACAGGGTGGGAATCTGCATGCCGATGACCGTCACAATGGGCAGCAGCGCATTGCGAAGCGCATGCTTGCCGTTGACCAGCAGCCTGCCCAGACCCTTGGACTTGGCCGTGCGCAGGTAATCCATCTCCAGAATTTCCAGCATGGCCGAGCGGATATACCGGATGTTGCTGCCCGCAATGGGGAAGGCCAGCACCAGCACCGGCATCACCATGTGCCGGGCGATATCCGCCGCATCACCGCCGGTACCCGGAGTATACATGCCGCCGGAGGGCAGCAGGCCCCACCGGACGGTGAAGAAGTAAATCAGCACCATGGCCAGAAAAAAGCCCGGCACACTGGAAAGGAAGAACGAGGCGGATACCACAGCGTAGTCCCGCTTTTTGTACCGGTGCAGCGCGCTGTAGATGCCCGCAGGCACCGCCAGCACAAGGCCCACCGCCAGCGACACACCCATCAAAAGCAGGGTGGGGCCGATGTGGCTGCCGATGAGCACAGATACATCCTGATAGCTCTTGTATGAATAGCCCAGATTGCCCCGCAGCAGCTCACCCAGCCAGGTGAAGTACTGCGTCCACACGCTCTGGTTCAATCCCCACTGCTCCGCCCGCTGGGCCAGCATGGCCTCGGTTACGCGGGGGCCGGTCATCATGTCCAGAGGACTCCCGGCCAGGGACATAATCAGGTAGTCAATCAGCGTAATGCCCAGCAGGACAGGGATGGCCAGCAGGAGCTTTTTGACAATATATTTCCACATATCATTCGCTCCTTTCCGCTTGGGCCACAGGGCCGTCCGTTGCCCGCAGGCACACGGCACAGTGACCGCCACCCACATCCTGCATCATGGGGGTCATGGCGGTGCAGTCGGGGGTGGCATAGGGACAGCGGCTGTACAGGCTGCAGCCGGTTTGACCCGTCTGGTCCCAGTTCATTTCGCCCCGAAGCACCATGCGGTTTCGACCCTTCTGGTTCGGCTCCGCGGTGGGGGCTGCGTCCAGCAATGCCCGGGTATAGGGGTGCTGAGGGTGGCTGAACACGTCCTCCGCACTGCCGTATTCCACAAGGCTGCCCATGTACATCACGCCAATGCGGCTGGAGATGTAATGCACCGCACCCAGTCCGTGGCCGATGAAGATATACGTCAGCCCCAGCTGCTGCTGCAAATCCCGCAGGAGGTTCAAAATCTGCGCCTGCACGGATACATCCAGCGCGCTGACAGGCTCATCAAGCACCACCAGCTCGGGGTTCAGGGACAGCGCTCTGGCAATGCAGATGCGCTGGCGCTGGCCGCCGGAAAATTCATGGGGATAGCGGTCCCGCATGGCGGCAGACAGGCCCACCTGCTCCAGCAGCTCATCCACCCGCATATCCAGCGCCTTGCCGGACGCAATCTTATGGTAGGCCATGGGCTCCCGCAGGATATCGCCCACCCGCTTGCGGCCATTCAGGCTGGAGCCGCTGTCCTGAAAGACCATCTGAAACCGGGGCCGAATCAGCCGGAGCTTTCGCTCGGGCATGTTGTCAATGCGTGTATCGCTCAGCCACACCTCACCGGCGGTGGGCTTTTCGATGCCCATGAGCACCTTGGCCACGGTGGATTTGCCGCAGCCGCTTTCCCCCACGATGCCGAAGGTTTCGCCCTTCATCACCTGAAAGGAGACATCCCGCACGGCGGTAAACTGCTTTGCCCGCAGTTCATTGGCCGCCGGAATGCGGAACTGCTTGGTGATGTTTTTCACCGTCAGGACAGGGGTATTACCCATGTGCCTTCACCCCTTCCTGCCGCATATACCGATTGCACCGGCACAGATGCTGTTCACCCATGCGCTGCAGTGCCTCATAGCCCCCGGGACATTCTGCCGCATAGGGGCAGCGGGGCGCAAAGTGACAGCCGGTCATGGTATCGTACCGCTCCGGCACGCTGCCGGGGATGGAATACAGCCGCACAGCCCGGTCATCATGCAGACCGGGGACGGCCTTCAGCAGCGCCTGTGTATACGGGTGTGCCGGGTCTGTCAGCAGTGTATCCACCGGCGCCTGCTCCACGCACTGCCCGGCGTACATCACGTTCACCCGGTCCGCCAGCTCTGCCACCACGCCGATATCGTGGGTGATGAGCAGAATCGCCATGCCATATTCATCCCGCAGGGAGCGCAGCAGCTCCATAATCTGCAGCTGAATGGTCACATCAAGGGCGGTGGTGGGCTCATCGGCAATCAGCAGCCGGGGCTTGCAGGACAGGGCCATGGCAATCATCACCCGCTGGCGCTGACCGCCGGACAGCTGATGGGGATACTTGCGCATCACCTGCTGTGCATCACGGATGCCCGTCTTTTCCAGCAGGGAAACGGCCTCGCGTTTGGCCTCCTCCCTGCTCATGCCCAAGTGCCGCCGCATGCCCTCGGTCATCTGATTGCCGATGGTGAACACGGGGTTGAGGCTGTACATAATGTCCTGAAAAATCATGGCAATGCCACGGCCGCGGATTTCATCCAGCTGCTTTTCCTGCAATGCAAGCAAATCCGTGCCGTCAAAGCGGATGCTGCCGCCCGTCACATGGCCCTGCCGGGACAGCAGCCCCAGAATGGACAGGGCGGTGATGCTTTTGCCGCAGCCGCTTTCCCCCACCAGCGCCAGAATCTCCCCGGGATATACATCAAAGGAGACGTGATCGGTACAGCGGACCTGCTTTTTGCCCCGGCCGAAGGAAATCTCCAGATCCGTGACAGACAGCAGCGGTGCTGCGTTGTTCGCCTCAGTCATCACGCCGCCTCCTTTCAAACGAATATGCGCAGAAATGCGCGAATCAGTCATCATCATGGCCGTTCCGTCAGCCGGTGGAACGATGGTCCCCCGCGCCGGGGCCGTATCAGGCTGCCCCATCAGGCGCGGAGGATATGCACCGGAGTCCGGTGCACAGAATCGAAGCTTACTTCACATCCCACTCGTGAACGTTCACAAAGGTGCCGAACACGTCGGGACGGGCATTTTCAAGGCGCTTGGAAACAGCACCCATGCCGGAAATGATGTAGGCGGACAGCATGGGCACCTGCTCCTGCATCACGCGGTTGATGTACAGGTACTCGCCGGCCACTTCCTTGGGATCAGTGAGGGTCTGGCTGCGGGCCAGGGCCTCGTTGATTTCATCGGTGCCGAAGTTGGTCCAGCTGCCTTCGCCGCCCAGCAGCCATGCAATGTCGGTGTAGGGGTCCACGGGAGGCAGGGTGTACTGCACGCTCAGCACCTGATGCTCGCCGTTGGAGGCAACGGACATGAGGGTATCCAGGTTCACGGTGCGGATTTCGATGTTCAGGCCCATTTCGGCGAACATGGCGGCAATGAATTCCACTGCCTGCACCATGGTGGAGTCACCGCTGTTGCAGTGCCAGGTGATGGTGGTATCGGCGCCGTCGGCGGCAGCCTCGGCAATCAGGGCAGCGGCCTTTTCGGGGTCATAAGCGGTCACGCCCAGCTCCTCGGAGAAGTAGGGGCTTGCACTGGACAGGAAGCCATCTACCACTTCGCCGTTGCCGTTGAGCAGACCCTCCAGAATGGTCTGGCGGTCAATGCCGCACAGCAGGGCCTGACGGATGCGCACATCGGGCACGGTGTTCACGTTGACGAACACCATCTGGTTGGTAATGGGGGCACCCATCACGGTTTCCACGCTGTCCAGCGCCTGCACAGCCTCGTAGTCCTCCAGGGGGATATCACCCATGGTCTGCTGGATGATGTCGATTTCGCCGGAGGTCAGGCCGGAAAGCAGCTGAGAAGCAGCGAGGATGTTGAAGTTGAGGTACTTGATTTTCGGTGCGCCCATGAAATAGTTTTCATTGGCAACGAAGTGCACATAGTGGTTCAGGTCATAATCGGTCACGAAATAGGGGCCGGAGATGACATCGGGGCTGTTGAACCACTCGCTGGACTGCACTGCAGCGGCATCGTAGCTCTGCAGCACGTGCTTGGGCAGGGTCATCAGGTAGCGGCCGAAGTTGCTCTCGAAGGTGTACAGGGCCATGGGGTACTTCAGGGTGATGGTCAGGGTCTTGTCATCGATGACCTTCACGCCGGAAATGGAGGTGGCATCGCTTTCAATCATGCCCTCGTCGGATACGCCCTCGATGGCATAGCGCAGCAGGGCGATGTTGCCGCTTTCGGGCTTGGAGTTGATTACCAGGGTGTACTCCACGTCCTCTGCGGTAACAGGCTGGCCATCGGACCAGACAGCATCCTCGCGGAGCTTGATGGTGAAGGTGGTGTTGTCCTCGGTGGTGATGGATTCAGCCAGCATGGGCACAAACTCCAGCTTGCTGTTCAGCTCCACCAGGGGCAGGAAGGTGAGGGATACAGCATACTTGACCACCTCGGTGGCATCCATCAGCATGGGGTTGATGGTTGCAAGGGTGCCGGTTACGCCTACGTTCACGGTCTTGTCACCGTCTGCTGCAGCGAAGGATACACCGCTGAGCAGCATGGACATGATCAGCAGGGCAGCAACCAGCTTGCGGAACATGTTCTTCATGGTTCATTCTCCTTACCTTGATAAATTTATGGTCAATCGTCTGCCAGAGATTCAAGGCAAACGGAAGCCATCCGTGCAAAATACTGCGCGGCACCGGTCAGGGCCGCAGGGTCCACCGTAAAATGCGGGTGATGGGAGGGGCAATCGCCGCCGGTGCCCACGCGGACAAACACCCCGGGCACACTTTGGATAAACTGGCTGAAGTCCTCGCCGCCCATGGTGTCCTCCTGCCGGTCCACGGCAAAGCCCATGGCAGAGGCCTCCCGGATGCACAATGCAGTCAGCCTTTCATCGTTGATGACAGCCGGCGGGCCTGCAAACCATTCGATATCGGCCTTTGCGCCCCACGCGGAAGCTATCGCCTCGGTCATGCGGCAGAAGCCCTCCCGCATGGTCACGCGGTCCGCCGGGTTCAGGGTGCGGATGGTCCCCTCCAGCAGCGCCGTTTCGGGGATGACATTCCATGTGTTGCCGCTCTCCAAATGGGTAACGGAGCACACCGCCGGCGAAAAGGGATCCAGCACACGGCTCACCAGCGTCTGCAGTGACTGCACCAGCGCGGCCGCCACAGGAATGGGGTCGATGCCCTTGTGGGGCTCTGCGCCGTGAGCGCCACGGCCTGTAATTGTTACCTTAAAGCGATCCACCGCCGCCATCACCGGGCCTGTCTTCAGCCCCAGCGTGCCTGCGGGAAAGTGCGGGTAGGAATGCACCGCCAGAAACAACCGGCAGTCATCCGTCAGCTGCTCCTTCAAGACCTCCACCGCGCCGTCTGCCGTTTCCTCTGCGGGCTGAAACACGATTTTCACCGTGCCGGGCAGCTCGGCTTGATGCTCCTTCAGCAGCCGGGCAGCTCCCAGCATGGTCACCGTGTGGAAATCATGGCCGCAGGAGTGCATCACCCCCGGCGTTTGGGAGGCATAGGGCAAAGCCGTGTCCTCCGCAATGGGCAGTGCATCAATGTCACACCGCAGACCAATGACCGGACCGGGTCTGCCGCCGGTAATCCGCGCCACCAGCCCTGTTTTCAGCCCCGAGGGCAGAATCTCCACCCCCATGTCCTCCAGCTCCTGCCGGATGCGCCGGGTGGTGTTGTACTCCTGATGGGACAGCTCCGGTTCCCGGTGAAAGTCCGCCAAAAGGTCCCTCAAATAACGGTCGAAGTCCTTGCCCACATCGGTCACATCCCTTCGGTTCATATAAGAAAAAGGCCGTGCGTTCTTCTGCCTTGCAGAACAAACCCACAGCCTTGCCGTACGTGCATATCAACCCCGCCGACGGCATCCGTCAAGCGCGGCTTCCCTGACAAGCGCAAAGGCGATGGGTGATATGCATACACATAAAAAGGGAAGAATTCATCATCCACATCGACATCGCGCCCCCTTTGATTGATTCAGCTTCCGCAGGCAATTGCCCGCGCACATCAATCAACCGCATCATACAACGAAAACCGCGGGATGTCAATCATCCCGCGGTATTTTTCATGTATAATCCGGTAAATACCGGTTTCCGTATCGGACGGCGCGTTTCCCGGCAGAAGCACCGAAATGCCGCGCTTACTGAATCCGGAAGGTGGCGGAGCCCGCCAGCATGCCGTCCAGATACATGGTATAGGTGTATTCTCCCTGAGGCACACTGCCGTAGTGCTTCTCCAGCTGGGCGAAATAATCACCCAGACGGATGAAGGCAAACTTGCGGCCGGTGCTGCCGGAATTAACCGCAATGCGGCGGCCCTCCGGCTTGCCCAGCCATGTCATGCTGCCGTCGGGGGCGGTAACCGTCTCCAAACAGCGGAAGGTGCGGGGGCGGTTGAGCCGCGGGTAGGACATGGCCACATCAAGACCATAGTTGTAGCGGCCGGTGCCGAAATACTTGCTGTCGAATACATCGTCCTTGGACAGCTTGAAGCTGGTCAGGCTCTGCTTCACCGGCATGACGAACACATCGATGTCCGTCCACTTGCCGTCTGCAAAGGCGGGGGCTTCGCCGGGATTGTAGACCCTGCGGCTCTCGGTGCCGTTGGCATCGGTCACGTATACGCACAGGTACTGACCGGGCACAGCCACCAGCACAGCGGAGCAATCCATGGTGGTATCGGCGGTAAAGCGCACGCCGCCGGGGGCGTTCTCCCCGCGGGCATTGGTGCCGAAGGCGTATTCCACCTTGAAGGGACCGGCACCGGAATCCTTCCAGGTGACCAGCACCTGCTCGTCCTCCGTCTTTTCAATGGAGATAATTTCGGGCACGGGCACCGGCGTGGGGGCCGGCGGCACAGGCGTGGGGGTGACCACCGTATCCCGCATCAGCGCGGAATCGCCATAGTCGCCCAGCTCCTCAAACAGCTCGTAGGCACGGGTGGCACTGCCGTTGTTCATTTCATCCACAGCCATGCGGTAGGTGCATTCCTTCACCATGTTTTCGCTCTGCACATAGGGAATCAGGCTGCGGTAGGCATCCCGGGCGCGGCTGTAATCACCGGCCGCGAACAAATCACCGGCGATGCCGTAGCGGCAGATGTTGATATGCTCCGCAATGTCATCCGTTTGCGGAATCTGCTCAAACAAGGTCAGGGCGGCGCTGTAGCTGCCGGAGTTTTCCAGATTGCAGGCCTGCAGATAGCGGCATTCATTTGCCTTCTGCACGGCCTCATCACCGGTCAGCAGGTCGAATACAGCCAGTGCATCGGCATAACGGCCTGCGTTCATCAGGCCCACCGCCTGGGCATAGCGGCAATCGGCGGCGCGCTGAGGTGCATCCTCATACTCACCCAGCTGCTCAAACATGGCGGAGGCATCGGCGTAGTTGCCGCTGGTCTGCAGATTCACCGCCTGATGATACCGGGCCTCAGCGGCGCGGTCGGCAGCATCCTTGTAGTCACCCAGGTTAACAAAGGCAGCCCATGCATCGGCGTAGGCACCGCTGTCTGCCAGATTGACCGCCTGATCATAGGCCACTGCCGCAGGATCCACCGTGGGGGTGGGGGCAGGTGTCGGGGTTGCCGTAGGCTCGGCTGT
>JAUNDF010000130.1 GCA_030526225.1 Clostridia bacterium | reverse complement strand
CAGCATCATGGGGCAGCGGATGGCCATGCGGATCATCATCTGGAAGGCCATCTGAATGTTGGCCACATCCGAGGTCAGCCGGGTGACAATGGAGGCCGTGGAGAATTTGTCGATGTTGGAAAAGCTGAATTCCTGCACATGATAGTACATGTCGTGGCGCAGGTTCTTGGCAAAGCCGGTGCCCGCCTTGGCGGCAAACACCGCGGATGCGGAGCCGAAGCCCAGGGATGCCACGGCGCACAGCATCAGAATCAGGGACTGCTGCACCACCACCGTCATGTCCTGCAGGACAATGCCGTAGTCATAGAGCTTCGCCATGACCAGCGGGATGAGCACCTCCATGGTCACCTCGCCGATCATGCACAGGGGACTGAGCATTGCCGCCCATTTGTATTCCCGGACGCACCGGGCCAACCGTTTTATCATTGCTTGGATTCCTCCTTGAATATATTCTGCACTTCGCCGCCCATATTCCGGGTGGCCCGGGTCAGGAAATCGGCAAACAGGCGTTTTTCCTCGTCGCTGAAGCCCTGAACGATGCGTTCCTCACTGGCCAGGATGGTGCCAAACAGCACACCATTGCAGTCCCGACCCTTTTGCAGCAGAAAGATCCGCTTGCAGCGGCGGTCGTTGGGATCGGGGCGCATTTCGATAAACCCCTTCTTTTCCAACCGGGAAAGCAGCCCGGAGACCGTGGGGTGGCTCAGCCGGAATTGCTCCTCCACATCCCTGGGGCAGGCGGGCTCCTGACGCTGGGCAAGATAGCCGATGATATGACCCTGGGCCGAGGTCAGCTCCATCTGCCCCAAGGCACTCGTGATATTCTGGGAAATGCCGCAGCTGAGAATCCGCAGCAGATATCCGTAATGGGGCACACAATCACCTCCTGATCGGTAGCAAGCTACAGAAAAGTGTAGCATACTACCTAATAGTTTTCAAGGCATCACAAAAATTTTACAATTGCGCGGCTGTCTGCGCAGCGTTCCCGGGTTTTTGGGTTTGCGCCCCTGAAAATCTTCCTCAGGCGGACAAACGTGCATCATGTGCATAAACAGGGCAGTTTTGGCCCGGATTATGGTGTATATCGCCGATTGCTTTTTTGCCGATTTCAGAGTATGATATACTAACTGTATGCAAGAAGAGAGAACATAACTTGCAAATCCATCCAGAAATACCGGAGGAAACTATGAAACCTTATTCCGAAATGACCCGCGAAGAGCTGCTGGAACTCAAAACCGCGCTGAAGGCGGAATACAAAGAATATCAGAAGCGCAAGCTGACGCTGAACATGGCCCGCGGCAAGCCCGGTCAGGATCAGCTGAACCTGTCCATGGGCATGATGGATGTTCTGAACAGCGACAGCGACCTCAGCTGCGACGACGGCACCGACTGCCGGAACTACGGCGTCCTGGACGGCATCGACGAATGCAAGGAGCTGATGGCCGACATGATGGAGGTTCGGCCCAGCCAGATCATCATCTACGGCAACTCCAGCCTGAACGTCATGTTCGACACCGTGGCCCGCTCCATGACCCACGGCGTTATGGGCAGCACCCCCTGGTGCAAGCTGGAAAAGGTGAAGTTCCTCTGCCCCGTCCCCGGCTATGACCGCCATTTCGCCATCACCGAATACTTCGGCATCGAGATGATCAACGTTCCCATGCTCCCCACCGGCCCCGATATGGACATGGTGGAGCAGCTGGTGTCCTCCGATCCCGCCATCAAGGGCATCTGGTGCGTTCCCAAGTACTCTAACCCCCAGGGCATTTCCTACTCCGATGAGACCGTCCGCCGCTTCGCCCGCCTGAAGCCCGCGGCCATCGACTTCCGCATCTATTGGGACAACGCCTACACCGTCCACCACCTGTATGACCACGATCAGGATCATCTGATTGAGATTCTGGCCGAATGCAAGCGGGCAGGCAACCCGGACCTGGCCTACAAGTTCGCCTCCACCTCCAAGATCAGCTTCCCCGGCTCCGGCAT